>JAFEDG010000009.1 GCA_018241745.1 Pseudomonadota bacterium | reverse complement strand
GGCTCCGGCGCCGTCGACGGCACGATCAGCACCGCGAGCTGGCCGCCGGTCTTGTCGGTGAACGCCGCGAGCTTGGCTTCCAGCGCCGACGCCTGCGCCGCCGACAGCGTGCCGGTGCGGTCGACGACGCGGGCGGAAAACGGCGGAATCGGCGCGAGCCCGTCGGTACCGGGCTCCCATGCCGCGTGCGCCAGCGTGATGCAGCCTGCGACCGCGAGCAGCGCGGCCGCGGCGCGGGTGAGGACGCGGCGGAGGAAGGGCGTCATCGGGAAGGGGCCGCGCGCACCCGAAGCCGAGCGCGCGCGGCGATGCGCAACGCTACTTCTGCGGGGCCGGCGCCGGCGCGGGAACGGCCGGGGCCGCGGGCGGCGTGGCGGGCGCGCGATTGAAATCGACCGTCGGCGGCTTGCTGATCGTCGCCTCGTCGGCGACGGTGAAGCTGGGCCGCTGCTGCATCTTGAAGATCATCGCGGTCAGGTTCGTCGGGAACGAGCGCACCGTCGTGTTGTACGTCTGCACGGCGTCGATGAAGCGCTTGCGCGCCACCGTGATGCGATTTTCCGTGCCCTCGAGCTGCGCCTGCAGGTCACGGAACAGCGCGTCGGACTTGAGCTGCGGGTAATTTTCGGACACGGCGAGCAGCCGCGACAGCGCGCCCTGCAGCTGATTCTGCGCGGCGATGAACTTCTGGAAGGCCACCGGGTCGTTGACGAGCTCCGGCGTCGCCTGGATCGAGCCCACCTGCGCACGCGCGTTGGTCACTTCGGTCAGCACGCGCTCTTCCTGCGCGGCATAACCCTTGACCGTGTTGACGAGGTTGGGCACGAGGTCGGCTCGCCGCTGGTACTGGTTGAGCACCTCGGACCACGCGGCCTTGACGGCCTCGTCCTGCGTCTGCAGCGTGTTGTAACCGCAGCCCGACAGCGCGAGCGTGGCCAGGATGGCGACTGCGGTGACGATCTTCTTCAGCATGTGACACCTCCCTCGGAGTGGCGGCGGGCCTGCACGGCGCTCGTAGCGCCATGCCGGCCGTCGTCGCGAACTATGCGGGCGGCCGGGGCGCTGCGCAAGTGGCGCGGCGCGCGGTTCGCGGCCCCTGCAGCGGCATTCATCGCATGCCTTGCTCGGGGGCCGTCCCGTCGCGCGCCGTGCGCCGCGCCAGGACGAGGTCTTCCCACGCCTTGGCCTTGTCCGGGAGGTTACGCAGCAGGTACGCCGGGTGGTACGTGACGATCAGCGGGATGCCGGCATGCCGGTGCACGCGGCCGCGCAGCGATGCGATCGGCGCGTCGACGTTCAGCAACTGCACGGCGGCGCTGCGTCCCAGCGCGACGATCAGCCGGGGCTGCAGCAGCGCGATCTGGCGCGCGAGGTAAGGCATGCACTGCGCGGCTTCCAGCGGTTCCGGCGCGCGGTTGTTCGGCGGCCGGCACTTGAGGACGTTGGCGATGTACACATTGCGCTGCCGCGCGAGGCCCAGCGCCGCGAGCATGTTGTCGAGCAGGCGGCCCGCCTGCCCCACGAAAGGCTCGCCGCGCGCATCCTCCTCGGCGCCCGGCGCCTCGCCGACGAACAGCCAATCCGCATGTTCGTCGCCGACACCGGGCACGGTGCGCTGGCGCGTCTCGCACAGCTTGCAGGCGCGGCATTCGGCGATGTGCGTCGCGAGACCCGCGAAATCCAGCGTCGCGATCGCGAGGGAACGCGGATCCTGCGTGCCGGGGGGCGCTGGCGCGGCCGTTGCCGCGGCGCGCGCCGGCACGTCCGCCGCGGGCACGTCGCGGCGGACCCACTGCGGCGCCAGCCGCAGCTCGGCGAGGATGTCGTCGCGCGTGGCCATGGCTAGCCGAACGGCTCCGCCGCGCTCAGCGCGCGCCGCAGCACCAGCGCGTCTTCGCGCGGCAGCCTGGCCGTCGCGGGATAGTAGCCTTCGCGACGCCCGACGGCACCGAAGCCCTCGGCCGCATACAGCGCGAGTGCCGCGATGTTGGTCGTACGCACCTCGAGGAAGCACTGCTCGGCACCGCGTTCGCGCGCGACGTCCAGGAAGCGGCGGAGCAGCGCGCGCCCGAGGCCCGCACGACGCTGGTCAGGCACGACGGACAGGTTGAGCACCTGGGCTTCACCCGGCGCCAGCATCAGGATGCCGTAGGCGACGACGCGATGCTCGCGTTCGCCGACCAGCGCGTAGTAGCCGGTGGCGAGCGCGTCGCTGAAATTCGTCTGCGTCCAGGGTGCCGCGTGGATCTGCGCCTCCAGCACCGCGATGTAGCCGATGTCGCCGGTCGTCATTGGGCGCCACGTGACCGGTGAACCGGTGACGACCGGCTTGGGCAGGCTGGCCATCAGCGCTGGCCGCTCGGCAGGCGCTCGCCGGCGGCGCGTTCCGCAGCTGTCAGCGCGACGCGGTCGCGCACGTAGAACGGCGCGGCATCGCGTGCCGCGACGCCGGGAACGCCGCGTGCGAGCGACGCGGCGGCGAGCTCGCCAATGGCCACGGCATCCGGCGTGGACTCCGCCATCACGACGCTGATGCCGGGGCGCATCGCGAGCTCGGGGTAGCGGGCATACGCGTCGCCTGCGGCCGTCCAGCGGCCGGGCGGCACCTGCAACGCCGCCGGCGGCATGACGGACGGCGCGCACACCGTGTGCCAAGCTTCGGCTTCGCGCCGGTAGGCGGCGACGTACACCTCTGCCATCCGCGCGTCGAGCGCCGCGAGCACGTGCGTCTCCCCGGTCTCGCGCCACGCGGCGTGCGCGACGGCCAGCAGCGTGTCGACGGGCACCAGTGGAACGCCGGTGCCGAGCGCGAGGCCCTGCGCCGCGCCGCACGCGATACGCACGCCCGTGAACGAACCGGGACCGGCGCCGAACGCGATCGCGTCGAGTGAGGACAGCGCAAGCGCGGCCTCGTCGAGCACCTCGCGGGCCAGCGGCAGCAGGCGCTCCGAATGGGCGTGCCCCGCCAGCTCGCGCCGCGCGTGCCAGTGCGTGCCGTCGCCGGCCGCCACGGACAGCCATTGGGTTGAAGCGTCGAGCGCGAGCAGTTTCATCGGCCGCGATTTTACGCGAGGAGTCTCCGCGTAAAATCGTGGGTTTTGCCGCACGGGGCGCGCGGACGCATGGGCGTCGAGCTCACGATCGAATCGCTGGACCAGGACGGCCGCGGCGTCGCGCATCACGACGGCAAGGTCGCGTTCGTCGACGGCGCGCTGCCGGGCGAGCGCGTCGACGTCGAATGGCTGCGCCGCAAGCCGTCATACGACGTTGCGCGCGCCGTCGCCATTCGCACGCCCAACGCCGCGCGCGTGACGCCGCGCTGCCCCCATTTCGGAACGTGCGGCGGGTGCTCGCTGCAGCATGCGGGCGTCGCGCTGCAGGTGGCCGCCAAGCAACGCGCTCTCGAGGATGCGCTCGCCCGCCTCGGGCGCGTAAGCGCGGCGATGATGCTGCCGCCGGTCTACGGCCCGGCGTGGGAATACCGGTGGCGTGCGCGGCTGTCCGTGCGCCACGTCGTCAAGAAGGGCGGCGTGCTCGTCGGCTTCCACGAGCGTAAGTCGAGCTACGTGGCCGACATGCGCGAATGCCACGTCGTGCCGCGCAAGCTATCGGACCTGCTGGTGCCGCTGCGCGAGCTGGTCGCCGGCCTCGTCATCCGCGACCGGATGCCGCAGATCGAGGTCGCATTCGGCGAGCCGCTGCCAGGCAGCGACCGCACTGGCACGGTGTGCATCCTCGTATTCCGCAACCTGGAGCCGCTGTCCGAGGCCGACACGCTGCAGATGATCGCGTTCGCGCGCGAACACGACGTCGACGTGTGGCTGCAACCGGGCGGCCCCGCCACCGCGGCGCCGCTGTCCCCGGCCTCGTCGGGGCTCTGCTACACGCTGCCCGAGTTCGGCGTGACGATGCCGTTCTCACCGACCGAGTTCACGCAGGTCAACCCGTTCATCAACCGCGTGCTCGTGCGCCGCGCGGTGGCACTGCTGGCGCCGGCGCCGCGCGAACGTGTCGCGGATTTCTTCTGCGGACTTGGCAACTTCACGTTGCCGATCGCACGCAGCGGCGCGCACGTCGTCGGCGTCGAAGGCAGCGGCGCGCTGGTGGAGCGGGCGCGCGCGAACGCCGCCGCGAACGGACTCGCGGAGGCCACGTCGTTCGCCGTCGCCAACCTGTTCACCGTGACGCCCGGGTCGCTCGCACCATGGCTACCGCTCGACCGCGTCCTGATCGACCCGCCGCGCGATGGCGCCGTCGAGCTCGTCAAGGCGCTGCCGGCGGCCGATGCGGCCTCGGCGTTGAAGCGGATTGTCTACGTGTCGTGCAATCCCGCGACGCTTGCGCGCGACGCCGGCATCCTCGTGCACGAGCGCGGCTATGCGCTCGCGGCCGCGGGTGTCGTCAACATGTTCCCGCACACGGCGCACGTCGAGTCGATCGCCGTCTTCGAACGGGAATCAGGCACCGCGGGGGCGGCCGACGCCGGCACGCCCGACGAACAGGGCGCAGCGGCGGCCTGACGCGCCATTCGCACCGCGCAAAAAAAACGGGGCGACCTATGTCGCCCCGGTGAGTGCTGTTGGTACCAAATCAGTCACGCTGCCCTGAAAATGCCATGAGCAGATTCAGTAAGCTGACGAAGATATTGTACAGATTGAGGTACAGATTCAAAGTCGCCGAGATGTAATTCGTCTCGCCGCCGTGGATGATGTTGCTCAAGTCATACAGCAGGTAGGCGGAGAACAGCAGCACGGCCACCGCCGAGATCGCGACGGACGCCATCGGCACCTGGAAGAACAGGTTGGCAAGGCTCGCGATCACCAGCAGGATCAGGCCGATGAACAGGAAGTTGCCGAGGAAGGAGAAATCCTTCTTGGTCACCGTGGCAACAGCCGCCATCACGAAGAACACGCCTGCTGTCATGCCGCCCGCGAGCCCGATCAGCTGGCCGCCGTTCCGGAAGCCGGCGGCGACCGTGAGGATCGGCGTCAGGAACACGCCCGCGAGGAACGTGAAACCGAGCAGCGCGACGACGCCCCAGCCACTGTTGCGCAGACGCTGGACCACGAACATCACGGCCATCATGGCGCCGAACATCAGCAGCGGCGTCGCGACCGGATACGCGCGGAACAGGCCGAAGAAATTGAGCTGCGTGCCGACCAGCGCGCCGGCGATCGTCGGCAGCAGCGAAAGCGCGAGCAGCCAGTAGACGTTGCGCAGGACGCGATGGCTGTCCGGCGCGACGACGTCCACCGGTGCGGCGGGCGCCGGCCGTTGCCACGACGACGACCGGGCGTCGGAATTCATGACGGGCTCGAACTTGGGATCCATGGACTCCTCTCCGAAAACAGTGGGCAGGATCTGCCTGCCTCGACTTTGATTGCGAAATGTAACAGACGTTCCCTGCCGCGCCACAGATTTTGCACGTTCCGGGCGGCCGGCGGCGGAAATCGCCGCGCATGCTACGATTTTGGGGTGATTCGCCGACCGATCAATGGCTTGCGTGCCCACGCGCCGGCCGTTGCGCGCCGGCACCGACCCCGGGAAGCGTGGCAGAGTGGTCGATTGCACCGGTCTTGAAAACCGGCAACGGGCAACCGTTCGTGAGTTCGAATCTCACCGCTTCCGCCAGATCGACGGAGAGACCGTGCTGAAAGCAGGCATCGCCGCCATTGGCCTCGCAACGCTTCTGACCGGCGCGCCTGCACAGGCGATCACGGGTACGATCACCGTCGCGAAAAGCGCGGAGATCGCGCTGCTGGACGCGCGTGAACCTCCGTTCGACGGCTGGGAACGCAGCGGGTATTCGTTCAACGCGTACGCGCCAGGCACGTTTGCCGGCAACCCGGCCATGGCAGTGTGCCGCTTCTACAACGATACGTTTGCGCCGAAAAGCTCGCATTTCTATGCCGCGCACGGGCTGGGCTGCGAAACGACGCTGGCAAAGTTCCCGGACTGGAAGCTCGAGACCGAGGACGCGTTCGACATCGCGTCGCCCGTGTGCTATGGAGCACAGACGGTGGCGCGGTATTACAACAATGGCCAAGGCGGCGCGCCAAATCACCGATTCGTGACGTCCGCCGCGCAGGCGCGGGATATGATGCAGCGCGGCTGGGTTGCCGAAGGGATTGCGCCCGAGCAGCCTGGCGTCGCGTTCTGCGCCCCATTACCATGACTTCACGTCCGCCCGGGAGCACTCGATGAAACGTCTTGCGCTTGCGCTGCTGTCGATTCCGCTCGTTGCGTTCGGCCAAACCGCCCCGCCGCCGTCCCCCGACCTCTGGATCGGCGCCCATCCCGCGGTCGCGTTGTCGGTCACGCCGTATACGACCCCCGACCTTTACGTCGTGTCCGCCGTCGTCACCGACCTGCGCAACGACACGGTCATCGCCAAGCCGGTGATGCTGGTGAAGGCGGGCGCCCCGGCGCGGCTGGAAGCGGGCGTCGAAGGCGTGCCCAATGCCTCCGGGTTCAGGATGCAGGTGACCGTCGCCCGGGATGGCAAGACCGCAGCGTTCAAGTCGGAAGTCAAGGCGAACGGCGAAACCGTCGCCGCCCAGGCCGGGACGCTCGCCGTGCTGTAGCGCGGGCCGGCACGACGCCGCATCGGCCGCCGCGCGAGGCAACCGGTGCGGCGGACGGCGGCTACTCCGCGTCGTCGAACGAGAACGTATCCTCGGGCAACGCCGGCGGCAGGTGCAGCCGCTCCCGCATCGCGCCGAACTCGGTGACCAGCATCAACGGCTTCTCCATCGTGGCGGCGAGCGCGTTGGCGCGCTTCTGCAGCATGGCGACGGTGTCGGGGTGCTGCGCGGCGACGTTGGTCTTCTCGTACGGGTCGTTGCGCAGGTCGTACAGCTCGACGGCCTGCGGCAGCGGCGTGCGCCAGATCAGTTTCCAGTCACCCTCGCGAATGCCCGCACGGAACGGCTCGATGTTGTAGACGATCTCGGTGCGCGGCGACGGCTTGCCGTCGGCGATCGTGCCCCAGACGTCGACGCCATCCAGCGGCTTGCACTTCTCGGTCGACGCGCCTGCCACCGCGGCGAGTGTCGGGTACATGTCGACGACGTGCATCAGCCCGTCGACGGTCGCCCCCGCCGGGATGTGCCCGGGCCAGTTGGCGAGCGCGACAACGCGCGTGCCGCCTTCGTAGACGGAACCCTTGCCGTCGCGATACGGGCCGTTGTCGACGGGGATCTTGATCTTGGACATGTCGCCTTCGCCGGCGAACATCGGGTTCTTGGTGCCCCCGTTGTCGCTCTGGAACACGATCAGCGTGCTGTCGCGCATCCCGCGCCGGTCGAGCTCCGCCACGACGCGGCCGACCTGCTCGTCCAGCGCCGACACCATCGCGGCATAGGCACGGCGCGTGGGATCCTGGATCGACGCGTAACGGTCGAGCCATTCCTTGGGCGCCTGGTACGGCGTGTGCGGGGCGTTGAAGGCGAGGTACAGGAACAGGGGCTTCTTCACGTCGTGCGTGGCGATGAGACGCACCGCGTCGTTACCCAGCAGCGTCGTCGAATAGCCCTTCTCGTCGACGGGCTTGCCGTTGCGGAACCAGTCGAGCACGCCGTGCTGGCGATGCGTGTTGTAGTCGATTTCGCCGATCAGCGGCCCGTACTGGTAGTCGAAGCCGCGCGCCCGCGGCCAGTACTTGCGGTCGCCGTGGCCCAGGTGCCACTTGCCGATGATCGCGGTCTCGTAGCCGGCGGCGCCCAGCGATTGCGGCAGCAGCCACTCGTCGGTCGCGAGGCCGTAGGTGTGGCTCGACAGGATGACGGCCGTCTGCAGGCCATAGCGGAACGGGTAGCGGCCGGTCATCAGCGCGGCACGCGTCGGCGTGCACATCGGCTGTGCGTAGAAGCCCTCGAGGCGCGCACCGCCGGCGGCGAGCGCGTCGAGGTTGGGCGTGCGGATGTCCGAGCCGTGGAAGCCGACGTCCTTCCAGCCGAGGTCGTCGGCGATGATGTACACGATGTTGGGCCGTGCAGGCGACGGATTGTTCGTCGCGGCCAGCGCGGGGACTGTCACCTTGAGCGCGCACAGGCAGGCAAGCGCGGCGAGCCATCGTTTCATAATGTACACTCTTGTCATTTTGAGGCGCGGATTCTGGGCCTCCCCCAACGCACTGTCAAGCGCCACCGCGCGCTGACGCCCGCACGATGCCCGCACCCCACGCCCCTACCGATCATCGGACCCGGACCGGCCGCGAGCGGCGCGACCGGATGCGCACGCGGATCCTCCGCGCCGCGCTGCCGATCTTCGCCGCGCACGGCGAGCGGGCCGTCATCGACGACTTCATCCGCGCCGCGGACATCGCGCGCGGCACCTTCTACAACCATTTCCGCAGCACGCAGGCGTTGCTCGAGGCGACGCAGCAGTGGCTGGAAAACGACCTGATCCTGTCGATCCAGGGCGAGATCGCGGGTTTCGCCAACCCGGCCGACCGCGTGGGCATGGGCGTCCGCTGGTGGCTCCGCCGTGCGCGGCAGGATCCCGCGTGGTGCGCGTTCACGGTGCGGCTGCGCCATCACGGCGAGCTCGTCGAGCGCCAGGTGCGCGCGGACCTGCGCGACGGGCTGGCGCGCAGCGTCTTCCATTTCGCGAGCGTCGACGTCGCGCGCGACCAGCTCGTCGGCACCGTGCAGGAAACGATGTACCGGATGACGCAGCGCGCCGTGTCGCTCCGCCACGTCGACGACGTCGCGCGCACGGTGCTGCGCGCCCTGGGTACGTCGCCGGCGATGGTGGAGGCCGTGGTCGCCCGCCCGCTGGGCCGGATGCGGCGCCCGGCGCTGTCCGTCGCCGTCCGGGATTGACGCGTCAGCGGCGGACGCCGGGCGGAGGCGTCACCGCCAGGTGGTCGATCACGGCCTCGACGTCGTCGATCCGGTGGACCAGCGCGACGAGGCGCGCGGCGTCCGCGCGGCTGCGCACGCAGCCTTCGAGGGTCACCCAGCGCCGTTGGCCCTCGACCCACACGCTGGTCTGTCCAAACCGGCCGTCGGTCACGATGGCCTTCTGCACGCGCGCGATCAGCTCCTGATCGTAGGCGTACGCGTTGGGCAGCCGACAGCGCCCCTCGAGATAGCACCGGGTGCCGCGCTCGGCGCGCACGTGCGCTTCGACGTGCATCTCTGCCTCGGTGACCATCGGGCCCGGCGGCACTGGGCAATCGGCGATACCCGCCGTCACGCGGACGAAGGGATCGTGGAAGCGGTTCGCGCGGGCCGTCGGCGGTAACGCCGCGTCGTCCGCCGCGGCCCCGGCCGGGGCCGCCGCCGCGGGTACTGCGAGCGCCGCCGCGAGTGCGGCGCCGGCAAGGACGGCGGCGCGCAGCATCGCGGCAGCCGGCACCCGCTGTGCGCTACACGGAATCACGTGGATGCCACGTCGGCCCGCGTCCTACAACCGGGACTCCCCCCGTAGGAATCACCCTGCATTCTTTGCCTCCCGCTGCCGACATTGCGCGCTTGGACGCCCGTGCATCCTTCGCCTCGTGCCGCACCACGCGGCCTCCAATCCGGGAGTCACGCATGAATCGCTTCGCTCGTCACGTCCAACGCACGCTCGCCATCCTGGCGCTCGGTGTCGCCTCGACGCTCACCGCGCACGCGGCGACCACCACCAACTATACCGACCAATGGGGTACCCAGAACGAGAACGGCTGGGGTCTGTCCGTCCTGCAGCAGGATGGCGTGCTGTTCATCGACATGTTCGTCTTCGGTCCCGACGGCAAGCCGACGTGGTACGTCGTCGGCGCGCAGTTCCAGGGCGTCGGCACCTCCGGCGACCTCGTGTTTTCAGGCGACCTGTATGCGGTCACCGGCCCGTATTTCGGCGCGCCGTCGTACAGCGAGACCAACGTCAATGGCGGCAAGGTGGGCACGTTCACGTTCGACGCCGGGACGGTGAACTCGGCGACGGTCACGTACAACGTCGGCGCGGTGACGGTGGTCAAGAACGTCCAGCGCATCTTCTGGTCGTACGAGAACTTCACCGGCACGTATCACGGCGGCATGGTCGCCGACGCGACGGGCTGCACGACGAACGGGCATCAGGAGAAGTTCGGCAACTTCGCCATCGCGCAGACGCCCGGCGACGACGCGACGCTGACGTTCACGATGACGCCGGAAAGCAGCGGCGCCGTGTGCACGTACACCGGCGCGTATTCACAGGCCGGCCACTTGGGCGCCGTCACCGGCACGTATTCGTGCGACGACTCGACCAATGGCACGTTCTCGATGTTCGAGATGGAGAAGACGGTCAACGGCATGAACGGGCGCTTCTCGGCCGCTTCCGGCACCTGCGCCGTCTCCGGTCGGCTGGGCGGCGTACTCCGGTAATCGACGTACCCCCGGTCCCACGCGGACCGGGGGCATTGTGACGTAGTCGCCAACCGTGTCTAATGCGCGGCATTGGCCGCGCCTGGAGGGCGGCTGCCTGGTCCCGCGCGATCATCGATACGCCCGAGCCGCCGCCCGCCGTCTCCACGTTGCCTGCCGCGCCCGTGGCCGCGCCGGAAGCGACTGCAACGGCCCACCCCGCACCTGAGGATCGGCTGGCCGGGTACGAGGCACCTTTCCTGTTCACCGGCACCGGCGCGGAATATTTCCGCATCTGGGTCGTCAACCTGTTGCTCAGCCTGGTGACGCTGGGCGTGTACTCGGCGTGGGCCAAGGTGCGCAAGACGCGCTACTTCTGGCAGAACACGCGCCTCGCGGGACACGCGTTCGACTACCACGGGCGCCCGGCCGCCATCCTGCGCGGCCGCATCCTCGCGCTGCTGCTGTTCCTCGCGTATTCGTGGTCGTTCGAGTTCTCGCTGAACGCCGGCTTTGCCACCATCGTCGTGTTGTGCGTGCTGGCGCCCTGGCTCCTCCTCAAGTCGGCGCAGTTCCGGCTGCGCAACACGAGCCATCGCGGCCTGCGGTTCGGGTTCGACGCCACGCTGGCCGATGCATACCGGGTCGCACTGCCCCCGCTGGTGCTGTGGCTGGGCACCGTCGGCGCGGGAGCCACGATCGCCTACCGTCAAAGCGCGGGGGTCTTCGCCGCGCTGATCATCCTGCCGTTGCTGTTGTCGGTGCTGATGCCCTGGATCCACGCCCGGCTCAAGTGGTTCGTCCATGCGCACGCGAGCTACGGGGACCGCATGTTCCGCTTCGAGCCCGCCGGCAAGGCTTTCTACAAGACCTACCTCAAGGCGGCGGCACTCGCCATCGTGCTGGGCATCGGCGCGTTCGCGATCGGCACGGTGTTCATGTCATTGATGACGATCGCGCGCGTGCACGAGACGATCATCCAGCTCGTGGCGGTGGGACTTGCCGCGCTGACCTATGCGCTGGTGCTGCCGTACATGTCGGTGCGCCTGCAGCAGATCGTCTGGGAGCACACGCAAGTCGATGCGACCGACGGCCAGCCGGTGGTTCACTTCGGCACGACCATCCGCGCGTGGCCGCTGTTGCGACTCGTCTTCGTCAACGTCTGCCTGACGCTTGTCACGATCGGGCTCTATTGGCCGTTCGCCGCGGTGCGCTTCGCCCGCTACCGGATCGAGTGCATGCGCATGTCGTCCATCGCGGGGATTGACGCCGTCACACGGGCGCGGCTGACCCCGGGGACCTCTGCAGTCGGCGACGCGGTCGGCGACACGTTCGGCTTCGACATCGGGCTATGACGACCGCGCCCATCACCGGGACCTGGTTCGACGGCCGCTCCGCGGCGGGCAACCCCGTCGCGCTCGCCATCGACGGGACCACGCTCGCAGCGACGCTGGCCGACGGCGAGGCGCGGCGGTGGGCGCTGCGCGACGTTACTGTCGCCGAAGGCTTCGAGCACGCGCCACGGATGCTGCGTCTCGACGACGAAGGCGTCATCGAAGTGACCGCAGGCACGGGGGACCTCGCAGTCGCGCTACGGGCCGCCGGTGTTCAAGATGGCCCCGTCGTCCGCATGCAGCGCCATCGCTACGCCGCGGTGCTGGGCCTCGTCCTGTGCATCGCCGTCGGCATCTTCGCTTACGACGCGGGACTTCCGGCGGCGGCGCGCGTCGCCGCGGAGCATGTGCCGCCGGAGGTCGAGCAACGCATCGGCGCGCAGTTGCGCGATCACGCCGACGATATGTTCCTCAAGCCGTCCCGCCTGCCCGCGGAGCGCACCGCGTCACTCGACCGGCGGTTCGCGCAGCTAGCCGCGCAGGCGGCTCCCGGGGTGACTTACCAGGTGGTCTGGCGCCGCATGTACGACCTGCACGCGATCAACGCGTTCACGCTACCGGGCGGCACGATCGTCATGCTCGACGGGCTCACCGACGTCGCGAGCGACGACGCGCTCGTGGGGGTGTTCGCCCATGAACTCGGGCATGTCGTGCACCGGCACACGCTGCGCCAGATGTTCCAGGTGGCGGGCATCGGCGGCGCCGTGGGTCTCGTGTTCGGCGATGCGTCGGCCACGCTCACGACGGTGGCAGCCATGGTGCTCACCGTCGGCTATTCGCGGGACATGGAGCGGGAGGCCGATGCATTCGCGGCAACCGCGCTGAAGGCGTCCGGCATTCCCGTCGAGCCTCTCGCCGAATTCCTGGCGACGATGCAGGCGCGCGAAGACGAGCGTGGCCAGGTGCCCCAGTTCCTGTCCACGCATCCGGTGTCGAGCGAGCGGATCGATGCGCTGCGCCGCGCGGCAGGAACGGCCGCGAGCGTCAGGCCGGTGGCGCCACCTTGAGGACTTCTTCCGCCGTCGTGAGCCCGGCCGCGACCTTCATGGCGCCCGATACGCGCAACGGCTTCATGCCATCCTTGTAGGCCTGCTCGCGGATCTGCGCGTCGTCGGCGTCGGGCCCGACCAGCCGCGCGATCGCCGGCGTCATCAGCATGATCTCGTAAAGGCCGATGCGACCGCGATAGCCGGTCATCCGGCACTCGAGGCAGCCTTGCGGGCCACGCGCTTCCGCCGGCCGCTCGGCGCGCCACGGTGACGTGATCGCCTTCCACAGTTCCTCGGCCGGGGGCTCGACCGGCTTCTTGCAATGCGGGCACAACGTGCGGACCAGCCGCTGCGCCATCACGCCGATCAGCGTCGACGTGATCAGGTAAGGCGGGACGCCAAGGTCCAAGAGGCGCGTGACCGCGGTGGGCGCGTCGTTCGTGTGCAGCGTCGACAGCACCAGGTGGCCGGTCAACGCGGCCTGGACCGCCATGTCCGCGGTGTCGCGGTCACGGATTTCGCCGACCATGATGATGTCCGGGTCCTGGCGCATCAGCGTGCGCACGCCGGTGGCGAAGTCCACGCCGATCACCGGCTGCACCTGCATCTGGTTGATCGACGGCTCGATCATCTCGATCGGGTCCTCGATCGTGCACACGTTCACTTCCGGCGTGGCCAGCGTGCGCAGCGTCGAGTAGAGCGTCGTCGTCTTGCCGGAACCGGTCGGGCCCGTCACCAGGATGATCCCGTGCGGCTCCTTGACCATGTGCTCCCAGCGCTCGCGGTCGTCCTGCGTGAAGCCCAGGTCCGCGAGGTCGCGCACGAGCACCTCGGGCGTGAAGATCCGCATGACGACCTTCTCGCCGAACGCCGTAGGCATCGTCGAGATCCGCAGCTCGATCTCCTTGCCGCCTTGCGACACCGTCTTGATGCGGCCATCCTGCGGCCGCCGCCGCTCGACGATCTCCATACGCGCGAGCAGCTTGATCCGCGACGTCATCGCGATCAGCACCGGGACGGGAATCGTGTAGACCGGGTGCAGCACGCCGTCGATGCGGAAGCGCACGATGCCGACGTCGCGCCGCGGCTCGATGTGGATGTCGGAGGCGCGCTGGTCGAACGCGTATTGCCACAGCCAGTCGACGATGTGGACGACGTGCTGGTCGTTGGCATCGAGGTTGCCGTAACGGCCCATCTCGACCAGCTGCTCGAAGTCGCGCGCGAGCGACACGTCGCCCTTCTGCGTCTCGCTCGCCTTCTTGATCGAGCGCGCAAGCGTGTAGAACTCGCCCAGGTAACGCCGCACTTCCGCCGGGTTGGCCAGCGCGACATCGACGCGCACTTTCAGGATCCGTTCCAGCTCCGGCGCCCACGCGCGGACGAACGGCTCGCCGGTGGCCACCAGCAGCACGCCGTTCTTCATCTCGACCGGCAGGATCCGGTAGCGCTCCGCGTACGCGTTGGACATCGTGGCGGTCACCGCCGCGAGGTCGATCTTCAGCGGGTCGATGTGGTAATAGCGGACGCCGAGGCGCCCCGCGAGCCATTCGGTCAGCCACTCGAGCGACATCTGCGGATGCGGCGCCTTCAGCGACTTGGCATGCTGCGCGGCGATCAGCTCCAGTGGATGCTCGTACTGGCGCGTGCGCACCTTGGCAAGCTTGTCCGCCTCCTGCGCGCCGATGTGCCCGTCCGCCACGAGCAGCTTCAGGATGTCGGCGATGTTGAGATGCCGATCCGGGCCGGTCCCCAGCGGGACGGCGGCGACGGACTTGGCGGTACCGGCGGGCGTGGCCATGGGACCACTATAAACCTTCCGCCGAGCGGCGGTGGCACCGCCCGCGGGAGTTCGCACGTTCTCCACGGTCGGATTTGCCGCGGTGGATTGCCACGCACAGGTTGCCGTCGCACAATGCGGCGTCCGCATCGCTGCCGCCTCGCCGCCATGATTCCGCTCCCTCCGCTGCGCCGTATCCTAGCCGCGCTGATGCTGCTCGGCGTTCCTGCCGTGGCGCTGGCCGACTACGAGATCACGTGCTCGAGCAACGGCAACCGTTACCAGTATTGCAACGCGAACACGAGCGGCCGCGTGCGGCTCCTCCAGACCTATAGCCACAGCCCCTGTCGCCAGGGCCGCGACTGGGGTTACGACTGGAACGGCGTCTGGGTCTCCAACGGGTGCCGTGCACGGTTCCGCGTCGGTGGCGACGATACGAGCGGCGGTGGCGGCAAGAACAACGCAGGCGGCGCAGTGGCGGCCGTGGCGGGGCTCGCCATCCTGGGCGCCATCATTGCCAACGCGGACAACGACAACACGCCGCCGCCGGCGCAATACACGCCGCCCCCGCAGCCTTACTACGGCGGCGTGCCGCCATGGGCCGTGGGCACGTTCTCCGGGCGCAATCCCTACAATGGGGCGACGGAGACCGTGTCGATCGATCCCAATGGCGGCGCCGTGCGCTACGTCAGCGGCTACCCGCCGGTATACGGCAACTTCGCCAACGGCATGTTGTACTTCGGTCCGCAGACGATGGCCCTCCAACCCTCCGGCGGCGGCATCACGCTCGCCGGCGCGTATTACCGGCGCCAGTAACCGTGCCGAGGCCGACGATGAAGACGTTGCTCAAGTTCTCCCTGTTGGCGCTGGTGTCGCTTGCGCTGGCGAACGCCACCGCAGTGGCGCAATCGACGCCCGCCGCCCCCGCGGCCAAGGCGACGGCCACCGTCGCGACGCCGAAGACAGCGGCGGCCCAGGTGCGGCGCTACGACCGGCGGCTGGACGAAATACGCGAGCGCGGCGAGCTCGTGGTGGGCACGGCGCCGTTCGTCCCGTGGGCATTCAACGACCCCAAGGTCGGCTGGCTGGGGTTCGACGTCGACGTCGCGCGCCAGCTCGCCGCCGACCTCGGCGTGACGCTGAAGATCGTCGAGGTGCCGTTCCCGCGGCTGCTGGAGGCCGTTCGCAACGGCGACGTCGACATCGCCACGGGCGTGTCGATCACGCCCCAGCGTGCGCTGCTGGTCGCGTTCAGCCAGCCGTACAGCCAATCCCACGTGCAGCTGATCGTACGCAAGCAGGATGCGGGACGCGCGGACTGGAACAGCGCCGGCGTCGTCATCGGCGCCCGGGCGGGCACGGTCAGCGAAAGCGCCGCGGCTGCGCATTTCCCGCTGGCCGAGGTGATGCCGTTCGCACGCGACGCCCCGATGTTCGCCGCGCTGGACTCCGGCAAGATCGGCGCGCTGCTCGCGTCCGCGCCCCAGGGAATGATCCGGATGGCCATCAAGCCGGACACGGTCGTCATCGCGCAGGCGAGTGGCCTCGCCGACACGGCCGAAGGCTTCGCCGTCAGGAAGGGCGAGCCGTCGCTGGTGAACTTCCTGAACGCATGGATCGTCTACTGGCGCGCCGACGGCTGGCTCGAAGCGCGTCGCCACGATTGGTTCGACTCGCTCGACTGGACCCGGCGGCTGTCGCAGCCGTGACCGCGCCGCCCCGCGTCACGCGGGCGTGGCCGGCACCTGGAATACCTCGCGCAGGTAGGCCACGTACGACGGGTCGTAGTCCATCGTCTTCGACGGCTCGTCGCTGATCTTGGCCACCGGCTGGCCGTTGCAGCGGGTCATCTTGATGACGATCTGCAGCGCCTCGTAGCCCAGGTCGTTGGTCAGGTTCGTGCCGATGCCGAACGACGTCTGCGCGCGCCCCTTGAAGTAGTTGAAGAGCTTCAGCGCGAGCGGCACGTTCAGCGAGTCCGAGAACACCATCGTCTTGGCACGCGGGTCGATGCGCATCTTCTGGTAGTGCTCGATCAGCTTCTCGCCCCACTCGAACGGGTCTGCCGAATCGTGGCGCACGCCGTCGAACAGCTTGCAGAAGAAGAGGTCGAAATCGCGCAGGAACGCGTCCATGCCGCAGACGTCGGACAGCGCGATCCCGAGGTCGCCACGATATTCGCGCGCCCACGTGTTGAACGCGAAGACCTGCGAATCGCGCAGCCGGGGCCCGACGGCCTGGCAGGCCTGCAGGTATTCGTGCGCCATCGTGCCGAGCGGCGTCAGCTGGTGGTCCATCGCCAGGCGCACGTTGCTCGTCCCGACGAGCTTCTGGCCGATGCCCGATTTCAGCGTCCGGATCACCTCGTCCTGCCACGTCCGCGAGAAACGACGCCGCGTCCCGTAGTCGGCGATGCGGAACGCGGCGTCCTCGACGCCGCGGATCGTGCCGATCTTCTCGGCGAGCCGCGCGCGGCCCGTCGCGAAATCCGGGTTCGGGTGCACGTTGCGGTTGTAGACTTCGGACACGATCGCGAGCACCGGCACCTCGAACAGGATCGTGTGCAGCCACGGGCCCTTGATCGCGATGTCGATCTCGCCCGGGTGCCCTTCCAGCGGCGACACCTTGATGAAGCGCTCGTTGAGCTGGAACAGCGCGAGCAGGTCGACGAAGTCGCTCTTGAAGAAGCGCCAGCTGCGCAGGTACTCGAGCTCCGCGCGCGTGAAGCGGATGCGGCACAAGTCGCGGATCTCCGCCTCGATCTCGCTGGCGAACGGCTGCAGGTCGACGCCCGGGTTGCGGCACTTGAAGCGGTACTCGACCTGGGCGCCGGGAAAGTGATGCAGCACCACCTGCATCATCGTGAACTTGTAAAGATCGGTGTCGAGCAGCGACTCGATGATCATGGAAACGGGACGTTGGCAGCGGGACGCAAAGGGCGGATGTTACCGTGCCGGCGTGTTGCAGCGCGGCGGGCCGCGGCCGGCGCGAGCACCCGGTGCCGCGCTTCCGGCCGGCCGCGCGCCCCGCTATCATCCGCCGCATGCTGATCAACTGCGTCGCCTACCAGGACGGCCGCAAGCTGGCGGACATCCCCGTCGAGGACATTTCGGACTACGTCAGCCGTCCGGATTGCTTCGTCTGGGTGGCGTTGGCCGACCCGTCGGCGTCCGAGCTGTCGTTGATGCAGGAGGAGTTCGGGCTGCACGAGCTCGCCGTCGAGGACGCCCGCGCGTCGCACCAGCGGCCCAAGCTCGAGGAATACGGCGACATGCTGTTCTGCGTGATGCGCACGATCGAGCGCGGCGCGCCGCCGGAAAACGAGCTGATCGAAGGCCAGGTCTCCGTCTTCGTCGGCAAGAACTACGTGTTGTCCGTCCGCCAGAAGTCCCGGCAGGGTTTCGCGAGCATCCGCGCGCGCAGCGAACGGGAGCCGGAGCTGCTGCGGCGCGGCTCGGGCTACGTGTTCTACGCGCTGATGGACACGATCGTCGACCGCTATTTCCCGATCCTCGACGACCTCGAGACGCGCCTCGAGGCGCTCGAGCAGCAGATGTTCAAGCGGCCGCCGACGCGCCAGGGCATCGAGGAGTTCTACAGCTTGAAGCAGGAGCTGATGACGCTGCGCCACGCGGTGAGCCCGCTGGCGGAAGTCGCGAGCAAGCTCTACGGCGGCCGCGTGCCGATGGCATGCGCCGGCCTGCAGGAATACTTCCGCGACGTGTTCGACCATTGCGTGCGCCTCAATGCCGAGATCGAAAGCATGCGCGAAATGCTGCAGACGGCGATCTCCGTGTCGTTGACGCTCGTCAGCATCGCCGAAAGCGAGATCACGAAGAAGCTCGCCGCCTGGGGCGCGTTGATCACCGTGCCGACGCTGATCGCCGGCGTGTACGGCATGAACTTCGAGAAGATGCCCGAGCTGCACTGGGCGTTCGGCTATCCGTTTGCGATCGTTGCGATGTCCGTCATCGACGGGTTGCTGTGGCTGCGGTTCCGCAAGGTCGGGTGGGTGTAGCGGATGTGCGCGTTCGCAGCCGCGAACGTCGAGGGGACGGTCAGCGTGGAGGG
Organism: Pseudomonadota bacterium; assembly: GCA_018241745.1. Classification (GTDB taxonomy): domain Bacteria; phylum Pseudomonadota; class Gammaproteobacteria; order Burkholderiales; family Casimicrobiaceae; genus VBCG01. The sequence continues at coordinate 19,437 of JAFEDG010000009.1, read as the reverse complement.
CTTCGCGAAGGCGCCCTGACGGGCGCGACGAGGCGCCCTCCACGCTGACCGTCCCCTCGACGTAGCCACGCTCCGATCGGGGCGCATCGCTAATCACTGCCTTGCTTCCTTGCGCGCGGAATGCCTTCGGCGCGCGTCGTGGACGTGCACACACTGTGTTAGCGATTGCGCTGCGGCCCCACGCTGGGAAATTGGAACCGCGCAGCGGGCGAAGTCGTTGCGCCCGGGCGCTGCTGCGTCGAGGCGAGGGTGACGGGCGGAGGCGCCTCGTCGCGACCGTCAGGGCGCCTTCGCGAAGCCTCCGCCCGTCACCCTCGCCTCGACGTCAACCGCTCGCCAAACGCGAAATCACTTCGCCGGCGTCAGCGGTATGACACGCGCTCCTTCGCGCTGCGGCAGCGGCCACGCGGGCTGCAGCGTCACGTGCACGATGCCGTAGCGCTCGCGCAGGAGCCGCTGGGCGGCGGCGAGCACGCCGGGCCAGTCCGCGCCGGTGCCAACGTTGACGTGCGCGGACAGCGCGACCTCCTCGCTGCCCATGTGCCACACGTGGAGGTCGTGCACGCCGGTGACATGAGGCAATGCGGCCAGCGCAACGCCGATCGCCTCGAAGTCGAGGTGCGTCGGCACGCCTTCCATCAACACCGCCGTCGTCCGGCGCAGGAGCCGCCACGTCGAGCGGAGGATCAGCAGCGAGATCGCGATCGACAGCAGCGGGTCGATCGGCAGCCAGCCGGTCCACGCGATGACGACGCCGGCGATGATCGCCGCGATGGACCCGAGCGCATCACTGACCACGTGCAACCACGCGGCGTGCAGGTTCATCGAGCCGCCGCCGCGCGAGAGGACCCAGGCGGCGACGACGTTCACCCCGAGGCCGGCGGTCGCGATGCCGGCGACGAGGACGCCTTGCACCGGTTCCGGGCTCGCAAGCCTGCGCACGGCCTCGATCACGATGAACGCGACGATCAGCAGCATCGCCAGCGCGTTGACGAACGCCGCCAGCACCTCGGCGCGCGCATATCCGTAGCTCGCCCGCGCCGACGGCGGCCGCCGCGCGATCCGCTGCGCGAACAGCGCGAGCCCGAGCGCGCCGGCGTCCGCGACCATGTGACCGGCATCGGACAACAGTGCGAGCGACCCGCCGATCCAGCCGCCGATCGCCTCGACGACGGCGAAGCCTGCGGTCAAAACCAGTGCGATGGCCAGCGCGCGGCTGCCCGCCGCGGCATGATCATGGTCGTGATCGTGGTCGTGGCGGTGCGCACGCCCGGCATGCTCGTCGTGCGCGTCGTGGTGATGCCCGGCGTGACCGTGTCGACCCATCACCCCACAGTGTAACCACCGTGGTGGCGAGGCGAGCGTCACATCTGCTTGAAGAGGTGCGCGTAAGCGCGCGACACGGTGATCCGCTCGGGCCGGCCGCGCAGCGTGAGCGTCACGCGGCCCGCCATGTCACGCGTCGTCGTCGCGACGTGGGCGACGTTCACCAGCGTGCTCCGGTGCACCTGCCAGAACCGCCCCGGATCGAGTTGCACGGCGATGTCCTTGAGCGGGGTGCGGATCAACGCTTCGCCGTCGGCGGTGAACACGCTCGTGTACTTGTCGTTGGACTGGAAATACGCGACATCCTCGACGGCGATCAGCCGCACTTGCTGGCCGACGGCGGCACGGATCCATGCAAGGCGCGCCGGGCCCGATGGCACCGCGAGCCCGGGCAGCTCGCGCGCCAGCGCGGCCAGCAGCTCCGGCAGCCGCCCGGTCTCCGGCTGCGCCGCGGACTCGATGCGCTCGCGCAGCCGCGCGATCGTCTGCGCGAGCCGCTCGTCGCTGACGGGCTTCAGCAGGTAGTCGAACGCCGCGCGCTCGAATGCGGTTACCGCGTATTGGTCATAGGCGGTGACGAACACGACGTGCGTGCCGGCCCCCGCACCGCGCGCGACGTCGAGCCCGGTGAGGCCCGGCATCCGGATGTCGAGGAACGCGATGTCCGGAGCCTCGCGCTCGAGCAGCGCACGCGCGTCCGGGCCGTTGGCCGCCACGCCCGCGATGACGAGTTCCGGCCACAGCACCGCGAGCCGCTCGGCGAGATGCGCCGCGAGCCGCGCCTCGTCGTCGGCGATGATGGCGGTGATGCGCCGCGCATTCACAGCGGCAGCCTGATCGTCACGCGTGTCCCGCGCGGCACGTTGTCCTCGATCGCCAGCGATGCGCGGGTTCCGTACAGCGTCGCGAGCCGCGCCCGCAGGTTGGGGAGGCCGATGCCGGTGGACGCGCGTTGCGTCGTGGCCGCGATGCCGGCCCCCGTGTCGGCCACCGTCAGCACCAGCATGGCGCCGTCGCGATGGGCATCGATGGCGATCGCGCCGCCGTCGACGCGCGGCTCGAGGCCATGCTTGACCGCGTTCTCGACGACGGGCTGCAGCAGCGCGGGCGGCGTCACGGTCCCCAGCACATCCGGCGGGACGTCGATCGTCCACGCCAGGCGAGGCCCCATCCGCAGCGCCAGCACCTCCAGGTAGGCGCGCGTCCACTCGACCTGGCTCGCGAGCGTCGACTCGCCGGTCGCGGAACGCGCGGCGGCGTGCAGCAGGGCCGTGAGCCGGGACAGCATCAGCCGCGCCGACGCCGGATCCGCTTCCACCAGCGCGTCGACGTGTGCCAGCGTGTTGTACAGGAAATGCGGCTCCACCTGCGCCTCGAGCAGCTTCATCTGCGCGATCGTGGCCGCGCGCTCGGCAGCCGCTACCGTCGCCTGCTCCCGCGCCCGCTGCGCCTCGGCGCGCGCCGCCCGCTCGCGCGGCACGAGGACGAGCAGCAGCGTCGCGGAAATCACGACCGACACGAGCGACATCGCGCCCGCGCCTTCCGGCGTCAGCACCCAGCGCTGCATGCCGCGGTTGCCGATCAGCACCGCCGCGAGCCACATGCCGACCAGCACGCTTGCGAGCGGCACCAGCGTGTAGTACAGCGTACGGACCAGCAGGCTTGCGTCCTTGAGGCCGGGCCAGCGCCGGCTGGTGAACGCGAACGTGCTGTGGATCAGGCTGCCGATGCACTGCGCGATGATGAAGTTGGACCAGAAGAACTTCCACGTCACCGTCGATGCGTCGTACAGCAGGCCGAGGCCGGTGAACAGCACGGCGAACCCGGTGTTCCACAGCAACGTGACCGTGAGATCGCGCGCGATGCCCGCCTTCCAGCGCGCAAAGAACGGGATGGCGAGCATCGGGTGCGTCGCCATCGAGTCGCCGCATTCGAGCGGCCGGCTCCAGCGGGTCGGAGGTGGGGTCGAGGCCATGGCGGCATGGTGCCGTGTCGTCGCCCCGCGCGTAAGTGGGGACGTCGCGAACGGTCGCCGGGATTCGCCAGTGGTCTCCGGGCGTCGCCGGCTGCGGCACGACCCGACCTGGCGCCTGGCGGCGACGCGAGGCCCGCGGCGGCCAGGCTCCCCGGTAAACTCGCATCCCGATGTCCACGCTCGCGGACCGTCTCGACGCCCTGCTCCCGCAGACGCAATGCACGCGCTGCGGCTACGCCGATTGCCGGGCGTACGCGGACGCGATCGCCAACGAGGGCGCCGCGATCAATCGTTGCCCGCCCGGCGGCGACACCACGCTGGCCGCGCTGGCGGCGGCGACGGGCCAGCCGCCGTCTGCGCTCGATCCGGAATGCGGCAGCCCGGGACCGCTGCGGCTCGCGGTGATCGACGAGGCCCGATGCATCGGCTGCACGCTGTGCATCCGCGCCTGCCCGGTCGACGCGATCGTCGGTGGCGGCAAGCGGATGCACGCGGTGCTCGCGTCGCTGTGTTCCGGCTGCAAGCTCTGCCTGCCGCCCTGCCCGGTGGATTGCATTGCGATGGTGGACGCCGGGCGTGCGTGGAGCGTCGCGGACGGCGACGCCGCACGCGAGCGGCACCGCGCACGCGACGCGCGTCTCGCCCGGCACGAGCCTGTCGCGCGCCGGCGCGCCGCGCGTCCGACGACGCTGACGTCGGAGCCCGTGCGCAGCGCTGCAGTCGCGGCGGCACTTGCGCGGGCCCGCGCTCGGCGCGCAACGCGCGGTGGGCAGCAGACCGGATGAACAGGCGCCGCCGCATGGTCCAGGCGGCCGCCGTGCTCGCGTGCGTCCCGGCGGCGCTGCGCATCCGCGCGGCGGAGCTCCCGGCGAACGACGACTTCTCGGCGCGCCTCGATCGATTGTGGGACTACGGCCAACCCGCCGCGAGCGCGGAACGCTTCGCCGCGCTGCGCCGCGACTATCCCGCGCGCAGCCGCGAGGCGCTGGAGATCGAAACGCAGCTCGCGCGGACGGACAGCCTGCAGCGCCAGTTCGCCGCGGCGCATGCGCGGCTTGACACGATCGAGCCGGCGCTCGCGCGCGTCGACGCACGCGTGACGGTCCGCTACCGCCTCGAGCGCGGGCGCACGTACAACTCGGCGGGCGACCGGGAGCAGGCGCGGCGGCAATTCACCGCAGCATACGCCGTGGCGACGCGGTCCGGGCGCGACGGCGACGTGTTCTACGCGATCGACGCGCTGCACATGCTCGCGATCGTCGCCTCCGGCGACGAGGCGCTGGCGTGGAACCGCAAGGCGCTTGCCGCGGCGACGCAGGCGCGCGATCCGCGGGCCCGCGGCTGGCGCGCGTCGTTGCTCAACAATATCGGCTGGACGTACTTCGATGCCGGCGACTACGCAGGCGCGGTCGGCGCGTGGGAATCCGCGCTCGCGCTGCGCATCGAAGCCGGCGACGCGAGCCGCGTCCGCGAGGCGCGCTGGGCATTGGCCCGCGGCTGGCGCGCACAAGGAAAGCTCGACGACGCCGAGCGCGCGCAGCGTGCGATCGTGGCGGAGACCGAAGCGCTCGGCGCGCCCGACGGCTACGCTTGCGAGGAGCTCATGGAAATTGCCGTGGCACGGGACCAGACGGCGGACGCCGCACGGTGGGCCGCGCTCGCCTACGCATTGCTGCGCGACGATCCCGACGTCGCGGGCGAGCCCGCGCGCCTCGCCCGGATCCAGCTGATCGCCGGAGCCACGCGATGAATCCCGCCAAGCGCCTCGCGATCTTCGAGCGGCTGCGCGCCGCGGACCCGCACCCGAAGAGCGAGCTCGTCTATCGCACGCCGTTCGAGCTGCTGGTCGCCGTCGTGCTGTCGGCGCAGGCGACGGACAAGAGCGTCAACCTCGCCACGCGACGCCTGTTCCCGGTGGCCCGCACGCCGCGGGCGATCGTCAAGCTGGGCGTTGCGAAGCTCGAGCCCTACATCAGCTCGATCGGCCTGTGGCGGATGAAGGCGAAGAACGTCGTCGCGCTGTCGCAGCAGCTCATCGACCTGCACGGCGGGCTCGTCCCGCAAACGCGCGACGAGCTGCAGGCCTTGCCCGGCGTGGGGCGCAAGACGGCCAACGTCGTGCTCAACGTCGCGTTCGGCCAGCCGACGATCGCCGTCGACACGCACATCTTCCGCGTCGCCAACCGCACCGGGCTCGCGCCGGGCAAGGATGTCGAGGCGGTCGAAGCCAAGCTCGAGAAGGTCGTGCCGGACGCGTTCAAGCTCAACGCGCACCACTGGCTGATCCTGCACGGCCGCTATGTCTGCACGGCGCGCTCGCCCAAGTGCGGCACGTGCATCATCGTCGACCTGTGCGAGTTCAGGCACAAGAACCTGCCGGACGGCTGACGTGTACGCACCGAGCCGCGACGAGGCGCGCCAGTTCCTGGCGGACGCATGGGCCAAGTACCGCGCAGGCGCACCGCTGACGGGCCTCGAGCAGATCGCCGTCGGCATCATCGCCAGGCATCCCGAGTACCACCCGCTGCTCGAGGACGCGGAACGCCATGTCGCGCGCGACTACGCGCCCGAGTCGGGCGAGATCAACCCGTTCCTGCACCTGTCGCTGCATCTGGCCGTGGCCGAGCAGCTGTCGATCGACCAGCCTCCGGGCATCCGCGCGGAGTTCGAGCGCATCCGCGCGGCGCTCGGCGACGAGCACGCCGCGCTGCATCGCGTCGTGGATTCGCTGGCGGAGACGATCTGGCAGTCGCAGCGCAGCGGGACACCGCCCGATGGGGCCCGCTACCTCGCGCTGCTGCGCGCCGCGCCGTAGCGCGGTCAGTACTTGTCGACGAGGACCGGCGGCTGCGCCGCGTAGTAGGCCGCGACGTTGTCGATGTCCGCGGCGGTGAGGCCCGCCGCCATCGGTGCCATGATCGCGTTCTTGCGCTTGCCGGACTGGTAGTCGCGCAGCGCCTTGGCAAGATAGTCGGGATGCTGGCCCGCGAGGCGCGGGTAGTCGGGCGTCGTGCTGTTGCCCTCGAGTCCGTGGCACGCGGCACAAATCTGCTGGACCTTGGCCTTGCCGGCCGCGATGTCGGCCGCACTGGCCGGTGCAACGGCCGCGCACGCAAGCGCGACGGCCACGAAAACGCTGGACGCGCGCATCACTTCACCCCCGCTGCGAGACCGGTCTGCGCGTAATACGCCGCGATATCGGCCATGTCCTGGTCGGACAGTTGAGCCGCGATGCTGCGCATCGTCGGGTGCGAGCGATCACCCGCCTTGTATTCCTGCAGCGCCTTGACCAGGTACTGCGGGTGCTGGCCCGCGATCTTCGGCACTTCGTACACCTCGGGATACGCGGTGCGCCACCCCGGGATGCCGTGGCAGCCCTGGCACATCTGGACTTTTTGCGCGCCGCGCGCGGGATCGCCAGCCGGGGTCTGGGCGGCAGCAAGCGCAGGCACCAGGGCGGCGGCTGCAAGAAGGCTCAACAGGAGTGGGCGGGTGGTCATTATTGGACGTGCATTGTGCAAAGCCGCACGATTTTATGCGGCCGCGCAGGGAAGGGTCAATTGCGACACGAGAACGGCGGCTCGAACGCTCAGCGCTCGAGGTACTGCATCTTGTCCGGGACGTCCTTCCACGCATCCGCGTCCGCGGGTGCAGGCTTGCGTTCGGTGATCGGTTTCCACACCTTGGCAAGCTCTGCGTTGATCGCCTTGAATGCCTGCTGCTCGGGCGGGACGTCGTCCTCGGCGTAGATGGCCTCTACCGGGCACTCCGCGACGCACAGCGTGCAGTCGATGCACTCGTCGGGGTCGATCACGAGGAAGTTGGCGCCTTCGCGGAAACAATCCACCGGGCAGACGTCCACGCAGTCGGTGTATTTGCAGCGAATGCAACTTTCGGTGACGACGTAAGTCATGGGCAGGGCGGGAAACGGTGGTGGACGAACGGCGCCAGCGACGCAAGGACTTGAATTTTAGCAGATTCGGCACCATGGTCGTGACAAGGTCCTGCGCGCGCTTGCACAACGGGCGTCCGGTACGCTACCGTACCGCGCCAAAGGTCGGCGCCTGCCGGTCTTCCCCGATTTCCACCGACTGACAATCGGCGCTGTTCCGTGACCCGGGGCCCCACGCCCGCCGGGACTGTGCCACGAGGTTCAACCCATGAGTGACAAGATCAAGCACGTTTCCGATTCCACGTTCGACACGGACGTCATCAATTCCGGGCAGCCGGTGCTGGTGGACTTCTGGGCCGAGTGGTGCGGTCCCTGCAAGATGTTCGCACCCATCCTGGACGAGATCGCCAAGGAATACGAAGGCAAGCTGACGATCGCCAAGATGGACATCGACAAGAACCCGGCGACGCCGGTCAAGTACAACATCCGCGGCATCCCGACGGTCATCCTGTACAAGGGCGGGCAGGCGGCGGCGCAGAAAGTCGGCGCGCTGTCCAAGTCCCAATTGACGGCGTTCCTTGACAGCCACGTCTAACCCCGCTAGCCTCCCCTCCCTGTAATCCCGGTGCAGGGCCTTGCGAAAGGCCCCGGCCGGGATCCCCGGGCCCCGCCGCAGCACGTCTCGCGGCGCCCGAATCCCCGACCCGGTTTCCTTCGCTTCGCGGCCCGTGAGGCCGCCCTCGCCGCATACCCGCGCGCCTTTCTGCCGTCCCGTACCCATGCATCTCTCCGAACTCAAAGCCAAGCACGTCTCAGAACTGCTCGACATCGCGAACTCGATGGAAATCGAGGGCGCGAACCGCATGCGCAAGCATGACCTCATCTTCTCGATGCTGAAGGCGCAGGCGAAGAAGGGCGAAAGCATCTTCGGCGAAGGCGTGCTGGAAGTCCTGCCCGACGGCTTCGGCTTCCTCCGCGCGCCCGACACGTCCTATCTTGCGGGCACCGACGACATCTACATCTCGCCGTCCCAGATCCGCCGCTTCAACCTGCACACGGGCGACACGATCGAGGGCGAGATCCGCACGCCGAAGGACGGCGAGCGCTACTTCGCGCTGGTCAAGGTCGATCGCGTCAACAGCGAGCCGCCGGAAGCCGCGAAGAACAAGATCCTGTTCGAGAACCTGACGCCGCTGTTCCCGGACGAACCGCTGGTGCTCGAGCGCGACATCAAGGCCGAGGAGAACATCACCGGCCGCGTCATCGACATCATCGCGCCGATCGGCAAGGGCCAGCGCGGCCTGCTGGTCGCGTCGCCCAAGTCCGGCAAGACGGTCATGCTGCAGCACATCGCGCATGCGCTCGCGTCCAACTATCCCGAGTGCGTGCTGATCGTGCTGCTGATCGACGAGCGCCCGGAAGAAGTGACGGAAATGCAGCGCACCGTGCGCGGCGAGGTCGTCGCGTCCACGTTCGACGAGCCCGCGACGCGCCACGTGCAGGTCGCGGAGATGGTGATCGAGAAGGCCAAGCGCCTCGTCGAGCACAAGAAGGACGTGATCATCCTGCTCGACTCGATCACCCGCCTCGCGCGCGCCTACAACACCGTCGTGCCGGCCTCCGGCAAGGTGCTGACGGGCGGCGTCGACGCCAACGCGCTGCAGCGCCCCAAGCGCTTCTTCGGCGCCGCGCGCAACATCGAGGAAGGGGGCTCGCTGACGATCATCGCCACGGCGCTGATCGACACCGGCTCGCGGATGGACGACGTGATCTACGAAGAGTTCAAGGGCACGGGCAACATGGAAATCCATCTCGACCGCCGGATGGCCGAGAAGCGCACGTACCCGGCGATCAACGTCAATCGCTCGGGCACGCGCAAGGAAGAGATGCTGCTGAAGCCCGAGATCCTGCAGAAGGTCTGGGTGCTGCGGAAGGTGCTCTACCCGATGGACGACCTCGAGGCGACGGAATTCCTCGTCGACAAGGTCAAGGCGACGAAGAACAACGCGGAGTTCTTCGACTCGATGCGGCGGGGGTAGGCCGTTCGGGCTATTTCCTGCGCCGGCGGGTCCGGCGTACTTTAGTGCCGGTGATCGCCCAGCGCGATCGCATGGCGGTAAAGAAGGCGGTTCAGGCTAACCGGATCGCAAAGCGGGAGGTTCGCGCCGGCCTCCCCTCCGCCGGGCGCCTCCAACCCTCTGATTCCAAACGAATACCCGAAGCCCCTTTATAACGGCGCCGCGAGCCCCGATCTTGCGGTATCCCCCGAAATCGGCGATAATGCCAAGTTCTTGAGGACGCCCGCCATGAAGAACGAAATCCACCCGACGTACAGCGAAATCCAGGTCAACTGCAGCTGCGGCAACACGTTCACCACGCGCTCGACGGTGGCCAAGCCGCTGCACGTTGAAGTCTGCTCCGTCTGCCACCCGTTCTATACGGGCAAGCAGAAGGTGATGGACACCGCCGGCCGCATCGACAAGTTCAACCAGCGTTACGGCACCAAGCGCACGACGCAGGCCTCGGCCTGATCGTCCCGCCCACCGCGCCTCGCGCGGTACCGGAAAGGCAGCGCAAGCTGCCTTTTTCGTTTGCGGCGCGCACGATGCCGGTACGATACCGGCCGACCCGTCAGTCCTCCCCCATCCCCGTGCTCGCTTCGCAACCTCGCCGCCCCGAAGCCGTTGATCCGACACAGGTTTCGCCGTCGGGCCCGTGGCGCAGCGTCAAGCAGCTGGGGCTCGTGCTGCTGTGCGTGTTCTGGATCGGGCTGGGCCTCACCGGCCACGACCCGTGGAAGACCGAGGATGCCGTCACGTTCGGCCTCGCGCTGGACGTCGCCACGCGCGGCGACGTCGCCGAGCCCAGGCTCGTCGGGGAGCCGCGCCTCGATCACGGGCCGCTGGTGCCGGCGCTGGCGGCGGTGACGCTGAAGCTCGCTTCGCCGCCGCTCGAGGCTCCCGACGCTGCCCGGCTCGCCGCCGGCGTACTGCTCGCCGGAATCCTCGCCTTTACGTCGTTGGCGTCGCGCGAACTCGCCGGTCGCGCGTTCCGCTGGATGCCGGTGCTGGTGCTCGTGGGCTCGGTGGGGCTGTGGGATCGCGCGCACGTGCTGTCCGTCGACCTCGGCGCGACGCTCGGAGTCGCGATCGCGTTGCTCGGCTTCGGGCTCGCGCCCAGGCGGCCGTTGGTCGGCGGCGTCGTCATCGGCATCGGCGCTGCCGTGGGCTTCCTGTCCAACGGGCTCGCCGTGCCGCTGTGGCTCGTCGCGACGAGCCTGCTGCTGCCGCTGACCGGCAAGGCGTGGCGCTCGCGCGAATTCGCCGCCACGTTCGTCGTGTGGATCGTCGTCGCCGCGCTGGCCGGCGCCACGTGGCTCGCATCGCTCTACATGCGGGATCCGCAGGGCCTCGCCGAGTGGCGGGCGGTGGAGACCGCCAACCGCTACTTCGCGTGGCTCGGCTCGCCGGACGACTTCGACCCTGGCTTCACGTTCAAGAACCTGCTGTGGTTCGCGTGGCCGGCCGTGCCGCTCGTCATCTGGACGCTGTGGATCCGCGCGCGCGGCTTCAACGGCGGCATGCGCGACGACGCCGTACGCGTGCCGCTGGTCATGGCGCTGGTCATCCTCGTCGCCGGCAGCATCCACGCGGACGCGTCGCTGATCAACCTCATGCCGCTGCTCGTGCCCCTTGCGATCCTCGCCTCGCTCGAAATCGACTCGCTGAAGCGCGGCTTCTCGGGCGCGCTCGACTGGTTCGGCATCCTGACGTTCGGGCTGCTCGCGACCCTCGTCTGGGTCGTGTGGGTAGACGCCTACATGCACGGGATGTCGGCCCAGGTCGCGACGCTGTTCCGCGACACGGAAGCGGGGTACCGCCCGTCGTTCCGGCTGGTGCCGGTGCTCGTCGCCGTGTTCCTCACGTTGCTGTGGGTGGCGCTGGTGCGGCCGGCGCGCAAGTCCAACCGCCGCGCGCTGCTCAACTGGGCGGCGGGCGTGGTACTGGTGTGGGGCCTCTACTCGACGATCTGGCTGCCCTACCTCGATTCGCGCCGCAGCTACCGGTGGGTGGTCGAGACGCTGCACGAGCAACTGCCCTCCGGCGGTTGCGTGATCGGGCGCAACCTCGGCGATGCGCAACGCGCGCTGCTGCATTACTTCGCAGGCATCACGACCGTACGCGACGATGCGCCCGGTGCGGCCGACTGCCCGGCGCTCATCGTCCAATCCAATCGCCAGGCCCCGGCGGACGTGCCGGGCTGGACACGGCGCTGGTCAGGCGGCCGGCGCGGCGACAACACGGAGAGCTTCGCGCTCTACACGCGAGGGACCCCATGAAGTTCGTCGACGAAGCGATCATCGAAGTCCACGCGGGTGACGGCGGCAACGGCGTCGCGTCGTTCCGTCGCGAGAAATACATCCCGCGCGGCGGACCGGATGGCGGCGACGGCGGTCGCGGCGGCAGCATCTACGCGGTCGCCGACCGCAACATCAACACGCTGATCGACTATCGCTATGCGCGGATCCATCGTGCCAAGCGGGGCGAGAACGGTCGCGGCGCGGACCAGTACGGCCGCGGCGCCGACGACGTGACGCTGCGCGTGCCGGTGGGCACGGTGATCGCCGATGCGGACACCGGCGAGCGGCTCGCGGACCTCGCGCACGACGGTGCGCGTGCGCTGCTCGCGAAAGGGGGTGCCGGCGGGCTCGGCAACCTGCACTTCAAGTCGAGCACCAACCGCGCCCCGCGCCAGGCGACGCCCGGCGAGCAAGGCGAGTCGCGGCGGCTGCGGCTCGAGTTGCGCGTGCTGGCCGACGTCGGCCTGCTCGGGCTGCCCAATGCGGGCAAGTCGACGCTGATCCGCGCGATCTCTTCGGCACGTCCGAAGGTGGCCGACTATCCGTTCACGACGCTCGCACCCAACCTCGGCGTCGTCCGTGTCGACGAAGGCCGCAGCTTCGTCGTTGCCGACATCCCCGGCCTCATCGAAGGTGCGGCCGACGGCGCCGGCCTGGGCCACCAGTTCCTGCGCCACCTGCAGCGCACGCGCCTGTTGCTGCACGTCGTCGACCTGGCCCCGCTCGACCCGGAGGCGGACCCGGTGCACGACGCGCGCGCGATCGTCCGCGAGCTGAAGCGCTACGACCCTGCGTTGCACGACAAGCCGCGCTGGCTCGTGCTCAACAAGCTGGACCTGATCCCCGAAGGCGAGCGCGACAAGGCCGTCGCGGCCTTCGTACGTTCGCTGCGCTGGAAAGGTCCCGTGTTCGCGATCGCGGCGATCGACGGCGAAGGCTGCCGTCCGCTCGTCTACGCGATCGGCGAATGGCTCGACGCGCATCCGCTCGCTGCCGAGCCTGCAGCGGAACCCACTCCCGTCGTCGTGAAACCGGCGCCGGTGCGCGCGCGTCGGGTCCGGCGCGCGCCGGACGAGGACCCATCGTGAGCGACGCGATGCGCGATGCGCGGCGCATCGTCGTCAAGGTCGGCTCCAGCCTCGTCACCAACGACGGGCGCGGGCTCGACCATGCCGCGGTGGCGCGGTGGGCCGCGCAGATCGCAGCGCTGCGGCGCGAAGGCCGCGACGTGCTGCTCGTGTCCTCCGGGGCGATCGCCGAAGGGATGCAGCGGCTCGGCTGGAGTGCGCGCCCGCATTCGATCCACGAGCTGCAGGCCGCCGCCGCCGTCGGCCAGATGGGCCTCGTGCAGGCCTACGAGGCGGCATTCGCCCAATACGCGCTGCACACGGCGCAGGTGCTGCTGACGCACGAGGACCTGGCCGATCGCCGCCGCTATCTCAACGCGCGCAGCACGCTGCGCACGCTGCTGGCGCTCGGCGTGATGCCGGTCATCAACGAGAACGACACGGTGACGACGGACGAGATCAAGCTCGGCGACAACGACACGCTCGGCGCGCTGGTGACGAACCTCGTCGAGGCCGACGTGCTGGTGCTGCTCACCGACCAGGCGGGCCTCTATTCGGCCGACCCGCGCAAGGACCCGACGGCGACGCTGATCGCCACCGCGCGCGCGGGCGACGCTGCACTCGAGGCGATGGCCGGCGGCGCCGGCAGCGCGCTCGGGCGCGGTGGCATGCTCACCAAGGTGCTCGCGGCCAAGCGCGCCGCGCGCTCGGGGGCGACGACGATCATCGCGAGCGGCCGCGAGCCGGACGTGCTCACGCGACTTGCCGCTGGCGACGCGATCGGCACGGCGCTGGTCGCCGACGCGCCGACGCTTGCCGCGCGCAAGCAATGGCTCGCGGACCACGTGCAGCTGGCGGGCACGTTGACGCTCGACGCGGGCGCGGTGCGCGCGCTGGCGACCGACGGCAAGAGCCTGCTGCCGATCGGCGTGTCGCGGGTTACCGGTTCGTTCGAGCGCGGCGCCGCCGTGCGTTGCGTGGGGCCGGACGGACGCGAAGTCGCGCGCGGCCTCGTCAACTACGGCAGCGTCGACGCCGCGCGGATCGCGGGGCGGCCGTCGACCGACATCGAGGCGATCCTGGGCTATGTGGACGAGACCGAGCTCATCCATCGCGACAACCTCGTCGTGGTGGACAGGGTCCGACCCTAATTTCAGGGAACCGTTACGGAAGCCGGGGCCGCCCCATGAAATTAGGGTCGGACCCTACGTCGGATCGGCGTAAGCGTCAGGCCGCACCGAATGCGCGAACCCGTACAGCCGTTCGCGGCGGGTTTGCGGCCGGCCGTGCAGGAAGCGTTCGAGCTCGTTGAGCGCCCGGCGGTACACCTCGCGCTTGAAGTCGATGACGCCTTCGAGCGGCACCCAGTACTCGTGCCAGCGCCAGGCGTCGAACTCCGGGTGGTCCGTCGCCCGCAGGCTGACGTCGTTGTCGCGCCCCGTCAGGCGCAGCAGATACCAGATCTGCTTCTGCCCGCGGTAGCTGCCGCGCCACTCGCGCTTGACCCAATGCTGCGGTACTTCGTAACGAAGCCAGTCCCGCGTCCTGCCCAGAATCTTGACGTGCTGCGGTAGAAGCCCGGTTTCCTCGTGCAACTCGCGGAACATCGCCTTTTCAGGCGTCTCCCCGGCGTTGATGCCACCTTGCGGAAATTGCCACGAGTGCTCGCGGATCCGTTTACCCCAGAAGACCTGATTCCGGGCGTTGGCGACGACGATGGCGACATTGGGCCGGTACCCGTCGCGATCCAGCATCGCATTGCCCCGTCAAACAATTGGTTACGTCCATTTTTCCACAATTTGCGCCAACTTGGAACGAGCGGCGGGTCCGGGCGGCCCGCTACCCGCGACGCGCGGGCCGCTCCACGGGCGTCGCATCGATCGTCAGCATGCGGTCCCGGCGGATGAGGCGCAATGCCAGCGGCCGCCCGATGGCATCCTCGGTCAGCGCCGCCTGCAGTGCATCCACGGTGCCGACGGCGCGCTCGTCGATCGCGACGATGAGGTCACCCGCCTCCACGCCGGCCCGCGCGGCCGGTGACCCCGCCTCGACCGACTCGACGCGCACCGCGGAGCGCGCGTCACCCAGGCCGAAGTACAGGACGTAGCGCCGCGGCAGGCGATAGGTCATGCCGCCGACACCGAGCCAGCCACGACGAATGCGCCCGGTGGTGATCAATTGCGTCGCGACGCGCTCGGCCGTGGCCGAGGCGATCGCGAAACAGATCCCCTGGGCCGGCAGGATCACCGCCGTATTGACGCCGACCACGTCGCCGGACGTGTTCACGAGCGGGCCGCCCGAATTGCCGGGATTGAGCGCCGCGTCCGTCTGCAGCACGTTGTCGAGCAGCCGTCCCGTCTTGGCGCGCATCGAGCGGCCGAGCGCGCTGACGATGCCCGCGGTGACCGAATGCTGGAAGCCATAGGGGCTGCCGATCGCGATCGCGATCTGGCCGACCCGCAGCCGCTCCGAATCGCCAAAGCGCACCACCGGCGCGTCGTGCACGCCGACCTTCAGCACGGCGAGGTCGGAATCGGGATCGTCGCCGACGATGTGCGCCGGCGCCGTGCGCCCGTCCGCAAGCGTGACTTCCAGCGAGCGCGCCCCGCTGGCGACGTGGCTGTTCGTGACCAGCACGCCGTCCGGCGCGATGAAGAAGCCCGACCCGCTGCCGCCCTGCGTGCGCTCGCGATGCTCGAGAACCGACACGTGCGCGACGGCCGGCGCGACGCGCGCGACCGCCGACGCTACGGCGGCCGAATAAGCGTCGAGCAGCGTAGCGTCGTCGGTGGCGTCGTGCGCCTTGGGAGCGAGTCGCAGGTCGTCGAGGGGCATGGTCGCGAATCCGGAAGTGGCACGTCGGCAGATCGGGTCCGGGCGCACCGAATTCAACCGCGCGGCGCGCAGTTGTAACCAGTCTGTTGCCGCGGACGGATGCGGATACGTTTGCGTCGTACGGCCGTTGAACCAAGCGGCGCACGCTGTTTCGAACGGGCGACCGGTGCGCTTTTGTGCGCCAAGCCTTCCTCGGGGAGCCCCATGGTTTTGCCCTCGCTGTCCCGGCGCCTGGCGGTCGGCGCCGCTGCCGCGTTCGCGCTCGTCGCCGTCGTCGTGGTGCTCCACCACCGTGCGGCGCGCGCCGCGCCTCCGGCGCCGACCAGCGCCGTCCCCGTGACGCTGGGGACCGTGACGCGCACAAGCGTGCCGGTCCGCGTGACGGGCACCGGGACCGTGCAGGCGTCGCAGTCCGTGACGGTGCGCACGCGCGTGGACGGCGAGCTGCAGAAGGTCGCGTTCACCGAAGGCGACGACGTGAAGCGCGGCCAGCTGCTGGCACAGATCGACCCGCGCACGTTCGAGGCGACGCTCGCGAGCGCCAGGGCGCAGAAGGCACGCGACGAGGCGACGCTCGCCGCCGCGCGCAAGGACCTCGAGCGCTACAAGGTCCTCGTCGCGCAGGATTCGATCCAGCAGCAGACGCTGGACACGCAGACCGCGACGGTGGCGCAGTTGCAGGCCGCGGTACAGGCGGACGACGCCGCGATCGCCACGGCGGCGGTCCAGCTCGGCTATACGTCGATCCGCTCGCCGATCGACGGGCGCGCGGGCATCCTGCTGCAGGATGCCGGCAACATCGTGCACGCGACCGACGCGGCCGGGCTCGTCGTCATCAACCAGATCGACCCGATTGCCGTGCTGTTCACGTTGCCCGAAGGCGACGTCACGCGCGTCAACGCGGCATTGCGTGCAGCCGGCCGCACGCCGCTCCCTGTCACGGCGGAGAGCCGCGAGGACGGCTCGACGCTGGCGACGGGCAGGCTCACGCTGATCAACAACCAGATCGACACGACCAGCGGCACCGTGCAGCTGAAGGCCCAGTTCGCCAACCCGCAGCACACGCTGTGGCCCGGCCAGTACGTCAACGCGATCCTGACGCTCGGCACGCGCGCGGATGCGCTGACGGTGCCCGACACCGCCGTGCAGCGCGGGCCGAACGGGCTTTACGTGTACGCGGTCGACAACGACGGCGTCGCGCAGCCACGCCCGGTCACCGTCGTGCAGAGGGCGGGCGGCGTCGCGGTGATCGGCACCGGCCTGGAGGCTGGCCAGAAGATCGTCGTCGACGGGCAGTACAAGCTGCGACCCGGCGTGCACGTCACCGGTCTCGCGACACCCGCGCACGCGGCGGCAGCACGATGAACCTGTCGGAGACCTTCATCCGGCGGCCGATCGGTACGTCGCTGCTCGCGGCCGCGCTGCTGCTCGTCGGCGTCGCCGCATGGCCGTTCCTGCCGGTCGCACCGCTGCCGCAGGTCGACTTCCCGACGATCCAGGTCTCGGCCAACCTGCCAGGTGCGAGCCCCGACACGATGGCCGCCACGGTGGCCACGCCGCTCGAGCGCCAGTTCTCGCTGATCTCCGGGCTGTCGCAGATGACGTCGTCGAGCATGCTGGGCTCGACGCAGATCACGCTGCAGTTCGACCTCAACCGCAACATCGACGAGGCCGCCACCGACGTGCTCGCGGCGATCAACGCGGCAAGCGGCCAGTTGCCCGCCAATCTGCCGAGCCCGCCGACGTACCGCAAGACCAATCCCGCCGACCGGCCCATCCTGATCCTCGGCGTGACGTCCGACACGCTGCCGCTGACGACGGTCTCCGATTACGCGGACAACATCCTCGCGCAGCAGATCTCGCAACTGGCCGGCGTCGGCCAGGTGGCGATCGGCGGCCAGCAGAAGCCCGCCGTGCGCGTGCAGGTGGACCCCGGCAAGATCGCCGCGCTGGGCTTGGGCCTCGAGGACGTTCGCGCGCAGCTCGCGGTGTCCACGGTGAACGCGCCGAAAGGTTCGTTCGACGGCCCGGCGCAGGCGACAGCCGTCTACGACAACGACCAGCTGCAGTCCGCGCAGGACTGGAACAACGTGATCGTCGCGTGGCGCAACGGCGCGCCGGTGCGCGTCCGCGACATCGGCCGCGCGCTCGAGGGCGCCGAGAATGCGAAGCTCGCCGCATGGGCGTACGACGGCGCGGGCGCGCCCAAGGACAGCGCACTCGGGCAGCGGCGCGCCGTGCTGCTGCCGGTGTTCAAGCAGCCGGGCGCCAACGTCATCGAGACGGTGGACCGCGTCCGCGCGGCACTGCCGCGGCTGCGCGCCTCGGTGCCCAGCGCGATCGACATCGACGTGCTGTCGGATCGCACGACGACGATCCGTGCGTCCGTGCACGACGTCGAGTTCACGCTGATCCTCACCGGCTTCCTCGTCGTCGCGGTGATCTTCGTGTTCCTGCGCAACGTGCGCGCGACGCTGATCCCTGCCGTCACGATCCCGCTGGCCGTGATGGCGACAGCCGGCGGCATGTACGTGCTCGGCTTCTCGCTCGACAACCTGTCGCTGATGGCGCTGACCGTGGCGATCGGCTTCGTCGTCGACGACGCGATCGTCATGCTCGAGAACATCTACCGCCACGTCGAGGCCGGCCAGCCACCGCTCGCGGCGGCGATCACCGGCGCGCGCGAGATCGGCTTCACCGTCGTCTCGATCTCGGTGTCGCTGGTGGCCGTGTTCATTCCGCTGCTGCTGATGGGCGGCATCATCGGGCGCGTGTTCCGGGAGTTCGCGGTGACGGTGACCGTCATGATCGGCATCTCCGTGGTGATCACGCTGACGCTCACGCCGATGCTCTGCGCATGGTTCCTGCGGCCGCACGCGGGAACGGAGCGCCACGGGCGCCTCTTCAACCTGTTCGAGCGCGGCTTCGAGGCGCTCAACCGCGGATACGACCGCGGTCTCAAGGTCGTGCTGCGCCATCGCTTCGCGACGCTCGTCGTGTTTCTCGTCACGCTGACGGCGACGGTGCTGCTGTACGTATTCATTCCCAAGGGCTTCTTTCCACAGCAGGACACCGGGTTCGTCATCGGCATCGCCGAAGGCGCGCAGGACTCGTCGTTCGCGGCGATGAGCAAGCACGCGGTCGCCGTCGCCGACGTCGTGCGCGCCGACCCCGCCGTGGCGACCGTCGGCTTCAACCTCGGCGGCAACACGCTCAACACGACGAACTTCTTCATCACGCTGGCGCCACGCGAGCAGCGGGGCCGCGACTCCGCGGACGTCGTGATCGCGCGCCTGCGGCGCAAGCTCGCGCACCTCGAAGGCGTCAACCTGTACATGCAGGCGGCACAGGACATCAACGTCGGTGGCCGCCTCGCCCGCACGCAATACCAGTTCACGCTCACCGACGCGGACATCCACGAGCTCGGCGCGTGGGCACCCAGGGTGCTGGACAAGCTGCGGACGTTGCCGCAGCTGACGGACCTCGTGTCCGACCAGCAGACCAGCGCCGCCGCGCTGAACCTGACGATCGACCGCGACCGCGCGTCGAGCTTCGGCATCTCGCCGGCGCTGATCGACGCGACGATCTACGACGCGATCGGGCAGCGGCAGGTCGTCCAGTACTTCACGCAGCTCAATGCCTACCACGTCGTGCTGGAGGTCACGCCGGCGCTGCAGCAGGATCCCAGGCTGCTCGACACGCTGTACGTGACGTCGCCGACGCTCGGCAAGCAGGTCCCGATATCGTCGTTCGTGACGGTCGACAACACGAAGACGAACTACCTGTCCGTGAGCCACCAGGGCCAGTTCCCGGCGATCACGCTGTCGTTCAACCTCGCGCCCGGTGCCGCGCTCGGCGATGCCGTCGACGCGATCACCAAGGCGATGCGCGACATCGGCGCACCCCAGACGCTGACGGGCGCATTCCAGGGCTCCGCGCAGGCGTTCCAGAGCTCGCTCGCGTCGCAGCCGTGGCTGATCCT
>JAFEDG010000099.1 GCA_018241745.1 Pseudomonadota bacterium | reverse complement strand
TCGTCCATCCCATCCTTGCCGTAGACGACGAGCGCGCGCGTGCTGCCCAGGCGCTGGAGCACGCGCACGTGGATGCCGACGAGGTCCGGGTGGAACACGCCCACGAGCTGGTTGGGCGCGCCGGCGGGGTTGGTGAGCGGCCCCAGGATGTTGAAGATCGTGCGCACGCCCAGCTCGCGACGCACCGGCGCCGCGTGCTTCATCGCGCCGTGGTGGTTGGGCGCGAACATGAAGCCGATGCCCGACTCGTCGATGCTCGTCGCGACCTGCGCGGGGGTCAGCATGATGTTGGCGCCGAGCGACTCGAGCACGTCCGCGCTGCCCGACTTCGACGACACGGACCGGTTGCCGTGCTTGGCGACGCGGCCGCCCGCCGCCGCGACGACGAACATCGACGCCGTCGAGATGTTGAACGTGTGCGACGCGTCGCCGCCGGTGCCGACGATGTCGACGAGGTTCGCCTTGTCGGCGACGTCGACCTTGGTGGCGAACTCGCGCATCACCTGCGCGGCGGCCGCGATCTCGCCGATCGTCTCCTTCTTGACGCGCAAGCCGACGGTCAGCGCCGCGATCATCACCGGCGACACCTCGCCACTCATGATCTGGCGCATCAGCGCCAGCATCTCGTCGTGGAAGATCTCGCGATGCTCGATCGTGCGTTGCAGCGCTTCCTGGGCGGTGATCGACATGTCAGGTCCGGTCGAGAAAGTTGCGGAGCAGCGCGTGGCCGTGCTCGGTGAGGATGGCTTCGGGATGGAACTGCACGCCTTCGACGGCGAGCGTGCGATGGCGCACGCCCATGATCTCGCCGTCTTCGGATGTCGCGGTGACCACGAGGTCGGCGGGGCACGTGGCGCGCTCGATCGCCAGCGAATGGTAGCGCGTCACGGCGAACGGCGACGGCAGCCCCGCGAAGACGCCGGCGTCGTCGTGCGTCACCTGCGACAGCTTGCCGTGCATCACGCGCTGCGCGCGGACGATGCGCCCGCCGAACGCCTGGCCGATTGCCTGGTGGCCGAGGCACACGCCGAGGATCGGCACGCGGCCGGCGAAGCGCTGGATCAGCGCCACCGAGATCCCGGCCTCGCTGGGCGTGCACGGCCCCGGCGAGACGACGATCGCGGCGGGCTGCATGGCTTCCACGTCGTCGACGGTGATCGCGTCGTTGCGGTGGACGACGACGTCGGCGCCCAGCTCGCCGAAGTACTGGACCAGGTTGTAGGTGAAGCTGTCGTAGTTGTCGAGCATCAGCAGCATGGCATCAGGCCTCCTGGTCCAGTCCGTCCTGCACCATGTCCGCCGCACGCATCAGCGCGCGTGCCTTGTTCAGCGTTTCCTGCCACTCGCTTTCCGGCACCGAGTCGTGGACGATGCCGCCGCCCGCCTGCACATACAGCGTGCCGTCCTTGACGACGGCGGTGCGCAGCGCGATCGCCGTGTCCATGTCGTCCTGGAAGCTGATGTAGCCGACCGCACCCGCGTAGATGCCGCGGCGCGTCGGCTCCAGCTCGTCGATGATCTCCATCGCCCGCACCTTCGGCGCGCCGCTGACCGTGCCCGCGGGGAATGTCGCGCGCAGCACGTCGAGGCTGGAGAGCCCCGGCTTCAGCTTGCCCTCCACGTTGGACACGATGTGCATCACGTGCGAGTAGCGCTCGACGACCATCCGGTCGGTGAGCTTCACGCTGCCGGTCGCGGCGACGCGGCCGACGTCGTTGCGGCCGAGGTCCACGAGCATCACGTGCTCGGCGATCTCCTTCGGGTCGGCGAGCAGCTCGTCGGCGAGCGCCGCGTCCGCCTCGCGCGTGGCGCCGCGCGGCCGCGTGCCGGCGATCGGCCGCAGCGTGATGTCCTGGCCTTCCTTGCGCACGAGGATCTCGGGCGACGCGCCGACGACGTGGAAGTCACCGAAGTCGTAATAGAACATGTACGGCGACGGGTTGACCGAGCGCAGCGCGCGATAGAGTGCGATCGGCGGGTCGGCGAACGGCCGCGCCATCCGCTGCGCGAGCACGACCTGCATGATGTCGCCGGCCGCGATGTACTCCTTGGCGCGCGCCACGGCCGCCTGGTAGCCCTCCGCGCCGAACTGGCTCGCGGCGGTCGTCCGGGAGGAGCCGGTGGCGAGCGGCAACGTGACGGGCGCGCGCAGCTGGCGACGCAGCGTGTCGAGACGCGCCCGCGCCGCCGCGTACGCGTCGGGTTGCGCCGGGTCCGCGTACACGATCAGCGAGATCTTGCCGGCCAGGTTGTCGACGACGGCGAGCTCCTCGGTCAGCAGCAGTTGCAGCTCGGGGATGCCGGCCAGGCCCGGGGCGAACGGCTTGGCCTTGCCCGCGAGCCGCGTCTCGACATGGCGCACGGTGTCGTAGCCGAAATAGCCGGCGAGCCCGCCCGCGAAACGCGGCAGGTTGGGCAGCGGCGCCGCGCGGAAGCGCTTCAGGTACGCGGCGACGAACGCGAGCGGATCGCCGTCGTGCTGCTCGACGACGTGCGGTCCCTCGCGCACCTCGGCGTGCGTGCCGGTCGCGCGGATCCGCGTCCGCGCGGGCAGCCCGATGAACGAGTAGCGGCCGAAGCGCTCGCCGCCGACGACGGATTCGAGCAGGTACGAATACGGCTGGTTGGCAAGCTTGAGATAAAGGGACAGCGGCGTGTCGAGGTCGGCGAACGACTCCAGCACGAGCGGGATCCGGTTGTAGCCCTCGCGGGCCAGTGCGGCGAATTGGGTCGGGTCGAGCATGCGGCATCCTGAGCTCGCCGGACGCGTGTCACGCGGCAGGCGGCATCGAACTTCGAGGGTGGCGTCGCTTTCGGTCTTGCGCGCGACGCCTTCGCGCGTGAGGTCAGTGGCGGCGGGAGCCGCGCCACGCGCCAACGCGCCACCACCGCGCCGGGGCGGTGACGGTGGAACTCGCGTTGTCGTTATGGGCCTTCACGTCGAGAGTGGCGGCGGAGGCGGGCCCCGCAGCGAGGCGACTATACCATCGGCCCGGCCGGTGCCGTCAACCCGGGAGCGCCGCGCGCATCGCCGCGATCGTCGCCCGGTAGTCGGGCTTGCCGAAGATCGCGCTGCCTGCGACGAACGTGTCGGCGCCGGCGCGCGCGACGTCGCCGATGTTGTCGGCCTTGATGCCGCCGTCGACTTCGAGCAGGATCTCGCGCCCGGTCCGCGCCATCGCCGCGTCGATCCGCGCCCGCGCGTCGCGCAGCTTGGCGAGCGCGTGCGGGATGAACGACTGGCCGCCGAAGCCCGGGTTGACGCTCATGATCAGCACGAGGTCCAGCTTGTCGAGCGTCCAGTCGAGCCAGTGCAGCGGCGTCGACGGATTG
>JAFEDG010000098.1 GCA_018241745.1 Pseudomonadota bacterium | reverse complement strand
ACCTTGGCAAAGGCGCGTGACGTCGTCGCGCTGTCGTAACCGCCGCTGGCTACCTTGGCGGAAAGCTGCTTCGCCACCTGGTCGGCGACGTCGGGGAACACATACGACGCGCGCAGCTTGGTGGCGAGCGTCGCGACGACGTCCGCACGGATCTTGGGCGTGACCGCGGGATCGTTGTCCGCGGCGGGGGTGGCGATGGCGTAGAGCATGGCGATGACGAGGCCGGCAAGGAAGGGAGTACGCATGGCGCGAGAGGATAACGCCGCTCGAGCCGAATTTGGCGCGCTTCTACTGTACAAAATCGACGCTAAGCCGCGTAAAATGCGGCCATGGATGCCATTGACCGAGAAATCCTCGAAAGCCTGCGCCTCAATGCCCGGATGACGTTCAAGGACCTGGGCGAACGCGTCCACCTGTCCGCGAACACGGTGTCCGAGCGGGTGCGAAGGCTGGAAGGGGCGGGCGTGATCCGCGGCTACGACGTCAAGCTGGATCTCCGCGCGCTGGGACTGCCGCTCGAAGCGATCATCGAGGTGAAGCTCGCCCCCGGCACCACGGATGCGTTCGAGCGCGAAATCGCGTCGATGCCCGGCGTGCTCGAGGCGACGCTCGTCACCGGCCGCTTCGATTACATGCTGCGCGTCGCGTGCCGCGACCAGGAGGCGCTGATCGCGCTCACCGAGGACCTGCGTGCGCGCACCGCGGTGCAGGACACGTACAGCCGGTTGCCGCTGCGCACGATCCGGGTGCGCGGCCGGCTCGACTGATCACCGCCCGCACCTTCACACGCCACGTATGCCGCAGCCACGCCGTCGCTGCTAAGCTCGACACCCCGACCGCGTCACCATCCCCCGCCATGGCCCTCGCCGCCGACATCGCCAATGCGCGCGCCCGCAGCGCGCTGCTGATCCTCCTCGTGTTGCTGCTGCTGATCGGCCTGCCGCTCGCGGTATGGCTGGACCTGCGCAACATCACCGAGAACGCGCTGCGCCGCCAAGCGGTCGACCTCAATTCGGTCATCAGCAGCGTGCGCGCGTTCTACGCGAGCAACGTCGTCGGGCGCGTGCTGGCCGCGCACGGCAACGACACGCAGGTGACGCACAACTACGAATCGATCCCGGGCGCCATACCCATCCCCGCCACGCTGTCGCTGGAGCTCGGCCGCGTGATCTCCGAGCAGCAGCGCAACATCACGTACCGCTTCGTCTCGGACCATCCGTTCAAGAATCGCGCGCCGCACGCGCTGGACAACTTCGAGAAGACGGCGCTGACGGAATTGCGCGCCAATCCCAAGCAGCTCGTCACCAACGTGGAGGACACGATGTTCACCGACAAGGTGCGCATCGTGGCGCCGATCATCATGGGCGCGGCGTGCGTCAGCTGCCACAACACGCACCCGGAAAGCCCGATCCGCGACTGGAAGGTGGGCGACGTGCGCGGCATCCAGGAGGTGATCGTCGAGCAGCCGCTCGCCGCCAACATCTTCGCGTTCAAGTACCTGCTGTGCTATTTCGTGCTGCTGGCCGCCACCGGCATCACGTTCATCTACATGCAACGGCGCCAGCAGCGCGCGCTCGATGGGATGAACACGGAGCTGGAGGCCGCCAACGACTTCCTGGCGACGCTGTCGATGAAGATCTCGCGCTACCTGTCGCCGCAGATCTACAAGAGCATCTTCAGCGGCCAGCGCGACGTCACGATCCATACCGAGCGCAAGAAGCTGACGATCTTCTTCTCCGACATCAAGGACTTCACGGCGACGACCGAGCGGCTGCAGCCGGAGCAGATCACGCAGCTCCTGAACGAGTACTTCACCGAGATGTCGGCCATCGCCATCCGCCATGGCGGCACGATCGACAAGTTCGTCGGCGACGCGATGCTGATCTTCTTCGGCGACCCGGAGACCAAGGGCGAGGCCGAGGACGCGCTCGCCTGCATGCGGATGGCGCTCGACATGCAGCGGCGTGTGGCCGAGCTGAACATCAAGTGGCGCAACGCGGGCATCGAGCAGCCGTTTCGCGTACGGATGGGCATCAACACCGGCTTCTGCAACGTCGGCAACTTCGGCAGCAACGACCGGATGGATTACACGATCATCGGCGCCGAGGCCAACCTGGCGGCGCGGCTGCAGGAGATCGCGGAGGCCGGGCACATCGTCATCAGCTATGAAACCTATGCGCTGGTGCGCAGCATCGTCGTCGCGCACGCGCTGCCGCCGATCACGATGAAGGGCATCAGCCGCGAGGTGGTGCCCTACGAGATCGAAGGGATGCTCGATGCGTCCGGCGCCAAGATCTCGATCTTCAGCGAGCACATGACCGGGCTGGATTTCTACCTCGACCCGGCGGCGGTAGACCATCACTCGTCGGAGCGCATCCGCGCGGTGCTGCAGCAGGCGCTCGATTCACTGGACCGCCGTCCGGGCGGCCAGCGCGCTTAGCGCGCACCGGTTGCACCGACACGGTCCGCGCAGACGATGTCGGTAGTCAGGTAACGTGAGATGGTCGCCGCGGCGTTACCGCCGCCGGAAGCCGCCACCCCCGCCGCCACCGCGCGCGGCACCCATCTGCCGCTGGTAGTTCATCTGCCGCTGCGCACCCTGCGTGCGCGCCTCGCTGTCGCGTTGCAGGTTGTTGTAGTTCTGGTCGCGGTACTGGCCGCCGCGCTCCGTCTGCCCGGAGATGTCCTGGCTGCGCGCGGCCTGGCGCTGGCTCGCGGCGCTCTGCGTTTCGCCCGAGATGTTGTTGGTCGACGGGTTCTGCCGCGTCTCGCCGGAGATGTTGTTCGTCGACGGGCTCTGGCGCGTCTGGCCGGAGATGTCGTTCTGCGCATTCTTGGCCGGTTGCTGCGGCTGCGACCACGATCCGTCGTTCCACTTCTGCCAGCCGTCGTCGGTCTTGCGATAGACGTTGCCGTCAGCGCCCGCATACACATCACCGCCCGCGCCCTTCACGACACCCGCGTTGTTGCCGTTGGCGCCATGCACGCCCGCGCCCTTGGCGCCGCTCGATGAGTTGAAGCTGCCCGCGCTGCCGTTGGCGTTGCTCTGGCTTTGCGTGTGGATCGTCTGGTTGGGCGTGTTGATCACGCTCGAGCCCCAGCGGCCGTACTGGTTGTAGTTCTGGTTGGTGGCCGCGGACACGCCGGTACGGTTGTTGTAGAAGCTCGCGTTGGCGGTGCCGCTCGAGCCATTCCACGTCGCGCTGCCGTGTGCGTAGCGCCCGGTCTCGGGGTTGTACGCGGACCACGCGCCCGCGCCGCCGTTGGGGCCATAGATCGCGCCGCCGTGCGCCCACGCGCCGGTGTTGGGGTTATATGCCGTGCCGCCCGACACCGCGCCGCCGTACGGTCCATAGACGGTGCC
>JAFEDG010000097.1 GCA_018241745.1 Pseudomonadota bacterium | reverse complement strand
AGCATCACGTCGATCAGCGGCGTCGTGTTGATGTCCATCATCACGTCCGGCTCGCTGCCGCGGCTACTACCTACATTCATCCCCATCGCTATCTCCTTCGGGGCCGCGTCAGCTGCGCGGGGGCGGCTCGGTGATGAACGCGACCTTGCCGATACCGGCGCGCTGTACCGCGTAGATCACGCGGCCGACGCCTTCGTACTTGCTGTCGGTATCGCCCCGGATCTGCACTTCCGGCTGCGGATTCAGCACCGCGATCTTCTTCAGCCGGTCGACCAGCGCCTGCGTGTTGCGCATCTGCAGCTCGTTCCAGTAGATGCGCCCGGCCTGGTCGACCGAGATCGTGATGTTCTCCGGCTTGGTCTCGCGGATCTCGTTGCGTTCCTTGGGCAGCTGAACGGGCACCGAGTTGCGCACCACGGGCACGGTGATGAGGAAGATGATCAGCAGCACCAGCATCACGTCCACCAGCGGGGTCGTGTTGATGGTGGACATCACCTCGTCGTCGCCGTCGGCCGCGCCGACGTTCATCGCCATGGTGTTACGCCTTCGCGCTGGGGTTGGACAGCAGCACGGCGTGGAGATCGGCGCCAAAGCCGCGGACGCGCTCCATCGCCGCCTTGTTGCGGCGGATCAGCCAGTTGTAGCCGAGCACCGCGGGCACGGCGACCGCGAGGCCGATGGCCGTCATGATCAGCGCTTCGCCAACCGGGCCCGCGACCTTGTCGATCGACGCCTGGCCGGCGATGCCGATGGCCGTCAGCGCGTGGTAGATGCCCCACACCGTGCCGAACAGGCCGATGAACGGCGCCGTCGAGCCGACGGTGGCGAGGAACGCGAGGCCGTCCTGCGTGCGGCTCTGCACGTTGTCGATGGCGCGCTGGATGGACATGCTGATCCAGTCGTTCATGTTCACGTTGCCGAGCAGCCCCGTGTGCTTGGACGTGGCGTCCATGCCGGTCTCGGCGATGAAGCGGTAGGGGCTGCCCTCCTTGAGGCCGGCGGTGCCCTTGGCGACCGACGGTGCCGACCAGAACGTCTTCTCGGCCTCGCGCGCCTGCGCATTCATCTTCGACTGCTCGTACAACTTGGTGATGATGATGTACCAGGACCCCATCGACATGATCACCAGGATGCCCAGCGTGATGCGGGCGACGAGGTCGCCACCGCGCCACAGCGCCTGCAGGCCGTACGGGTTGTCGACGGCGTCGGCCGACGGTGCCGGCGTGGCGGCAGTGGCAGCCGGCGCCGGGGTCGCGGGCGCGGCCGGAGCCGCGGAGTCGGCGGGCGCCGGGGTGGCGGCAGGGGCAGCCGACGGCGCCGGGGTCTGGGCGATGGCCACTCCCGGGGTCAGCGTTGCCGGCAGGGACAGGATCACCGCCGCAGCCAGGGCCGCCAGTCGGTTGAGGTTGGACATATCGTCTCCACGCATGGGTTGACTCGAAACAGCGCCCCTTGTGAGGACGCATCGCTTGCAATACGGTTTCCGGCAGATCAGGTGCCGGGCTCGCCGGGACCCGCCCGGGCCGCGCACTGCCGCCTTGCGGGCGGACTGCCACCGGAAGGAACCCCCAAAACACATGGCCCCGTCGTAACGGGGCCAGGGACCGCCAGAAAATCGCGCGATTCTACACGAATTCGCGGGCGCCCACCCGCCGCGCCGCGGCCCGCAAACGCGGTCAGGCCACTTGAGCGGTCGGACGCCGGTCCACGCCTGCGGGTGTTCGGCGCCGGATTCCGCCGGTTCATCGCAACCGCATTGCGCACCGGCACGGCGACGCCGAGGATGGCTCCACGAAGCGCGTGCCATACCTGAATCCGGATCGACGCCACGGCGCATCCAAGCTGCACGAAGCGAGAACACGAAGGAGAACACGATGGAACCCCATGCCCGCTACCAGACCCGCTCCCCCCGCGCATTGCTCGCGCTGGCTGCGATTGGCGTCACCGCGGTGACGCTCGGCGTCGGCATCCTTGCGCCCTCCGCGATGCGCATGCACGCCGGCACCGTCGACGTCGTGACGGTGACGTCGGACAACGCAGTCGTGGCGCTCGCGGGGCCGTCGGCGCCCGTCACCACGATCGACGTCATCGCCGTGCGCGAGCCGCACAGCGTCGTGGTGCTGGCGTCGCAGCCGAAGCCGACGCGCGCGCTCTGACCGCTTTCAAAGCGCCACGGGACGCTCCCTCCACGTTCCCGCGGCGCCGCGCCACGGCGGTTCCCCCGCCGCCGTGCGCGCACCTTTCGCTGCGTCGGTCCGCCCGCTACTTCACCAGCGGGAACGCCGCCGCGATGTCGTAGGCCTGCACTGTCGCGATCTTGTTCTCCAGCTGGATGTAGCGCGCTGCCTTGACCTGCGGCAGCGCGCGCATCACCGCGTTGAACATCGCGCGCCGCGCGCGCGTTTCCTGGTCGTCCGCCGCCAAGAGTTCGCGCGCGAGGTTGCGTGCCGCCGGGTTGGACATGGGCTTGTCGGTGGACAGGAGCTCCTCGAGCGCGACCGCGCGCCGGCGGTTGGCGGCGTCCACGGCGCGCTGGTACGCGTCGTAGATCGGCCAGAACTTCTTCGCTTCCGCGGGCGTGAGGCTCAGTACGCCGGCAACGTACGCGCGCTTGTCGCCGCGCATGGCCGCGCGCAGTGCCTGGATGTCGGCTTCGTTGGCGGCCGGCAGCGTGACGGGCGCGGCCGCGGTAGCGGTCGCGTCCGCCGCGCGTACGGCCGGTGCGGCCAGCACGACCGCCGCGGCGAGCGCGCCGATGATCGAGATCTTCATGCGTGTCCTCTTTCAGGGACGCCCCGCGAGGGACGCCTCCGGTTCTCTAGCACAGGGCGCCCGCGCGTCGCGGCCGCCTCAAAAAATTGCGGGGAGCCGAAGCTCCCCGCGCTTTGCTGCGTGGCCCGAGAGCCGCTTACTTGAACGCGTACTTCACGCTGCCCCAGACGAACCGCGCGCGCGGATCGTAGTAGGAAGCGTCGAAGCCGTACACGAACGTGCCCTGGACGTTCGACACCGGGGGATTGGTGTCGAACAGGTTCTTCACACCCAGCGTGAGCGTCCAGTTCTTGAACCCGGTGTAGCTCGTTTGCAGGTCCCAGATGCTCAGCACGCCAACGCGGCGCTGGTTGTAGAAGTAGTCGAGGCCGTAGTCGACGTAGCTCGACTGGAACGTGTTGCCCAGCGTCGTCGACCATGCACCCGTGTTCCACGTGACCGACGCGTACTGCTTGTAGCGCGGGATCACGCCCAGGCCGTTGGCGCCGTACTGGTTCGACACCCCACCGGAGTAGCTGCCGTCGGTGTTCTGGTTGTCGTAACGGATGTAGTACGTGCCGTTGATGTTGAACAGGAACTGGCCCACCCACGACATCGGCGTCTGGTACGCGAGCGAGATGTCCAGGCCTTCCATGTGGACATTGCCCTGGTT
>JAFEDG010000096.1 GCA_018241745.1 Pseudomonadota bacterium | reverse complement strand
GCGGCCAATCCATGCTGCGTCCACGCGACGCGTGATACCAGCGAGGCGATCGTCGCCGCACTGCCAGGGCCAACCATCTCGGCAATCTCGCGAAAGACGTAGGTCCTGGCGCTGTCGCGTCCGACCAGCGCGCCGGCCAATGCCATGGCGATGACGACCACCGGTCCCAGCGCCAGCGTGGCGTAGAAGGCGATCGCGGCGCCCATCCGCCCGCCCGCGTCGCGGAACCATCCGTGGGCCGTGTCGACGGCGATCGCCGCCCAGGGCGCGCGCGTCTCCCCCGATGGCCGCGGGGACGCGAGGACGCCCGATCCGGAATCCACGGTCCCCTCGCTACTTTCCCCGCAGGGCCTTGGCGCTGGCTCCGTTGGCGGAAGGCCGCTTGGCGCGGGCGCGCGACGACCTGTTGGCGACGCGCTCGAGTTCGTCGGCCACCGCGCGCACCGGTGCACTGCTGTCGGCAACAGGCGCGGCAGCTTCCATCTCGCCGATCGCATGCAGCTCCGCCGCGAGTGCGCGCAGGTCTTCCTCCGGCAGCTCGTTGACATTCACGAAGCTCGTTCTCGCCCCGCTGACCGCCCGGAGCAGTTCGTCGATCTTGAGGTGCAACGCCTCGCTTTCGCGGAACTGGGTGGCCTGGATCAGGAACGCCATCAGGAACGTGACGATCGTGGTGCCGGTGTTGATCACCATCTGCCAGCCGGCGGAGAACCCGAAGTACGGTCCGCACATCGCCCATGCGAGCACCAGTGCCAACGCTGCCCCCAACGCCCAGGGCGATCCGAACGCACACGAGGTCGCGTTGGCCCATCCGCGGAATCGATCGACGAACGAAGGTCCGGGTGGCGCGGCGGACTGCCTGCAGGACCCGCCCTTGGCCGCGGGCTGGCCACATCCACTCGCAGAGTCGCGTTTCCTCGCCACCGTGCCTCCCTCGATCGTAGCGCCGCGATCCGCGGCGTTGCGGCGCCAATTCCACGTGCTCGCGAAACGCGGCGCCGATCGAACTCTACGAAGCACGCGGCCGCCGCACTGCCGGAAAACGTCCCAAACGCGCGTCGGACAGTTCCGATTGGCGCCTCCGGATGTCCGTTGGCGACGGCTGCGAGCAAACCGTCGCATCGGACAGTGCGATCAGCGCGTGTCCCGGCAGACTACGTGCACACCTTTGCGAGGACGCCATGCTGAAGCACATTCCGATCTGGGTCTTTGCCTTGCTTGGCGGCCTTCTCATAGTGGGGATCGCCCAGTCGCGTCGCCGTGAAGTCCGCCCGCCTGTCTCGCTGGCCACCAGCCTCGGCCTCGCGGCGTATTCGCTGTGGGGCGTCACGGGCGCGTTCCCCGGTTCTGCCCTTCCGCTCGCCGGATGGGTGGTGGGAACGGGAATCGCAGTGACGATGGGCGCACGCTGGCTCGCGCCCAAAGGGGTGGCTTACCTCCCCGAGCGGGATCGCGTGGTCATCCCCGGTAGCTGGACGCCGATGGTCCTGATCCTGGGCATCTTCGCGGTGAAGTTCTGGCTGGGATTCGCCGCGGGTACCGGCGCGCCGGTGCCGCCGCACAGCGCTGCAGCGGCCTGCGCGGGCGTCGTGCTGGGTGCGCTGAGCGGGGGTTTCACCGTGCGCGCGCTCACCGTCTGGCGCGCGCGCAACGGCCAGTAACCTCGTGATACGGCGTCGGCCCGCAAAGGCCGAAGACGCTGCTCGAAACCGGCCAGACGATGTCCTGATGGGCGGCCCGCTCAGTTCGCGGGCAACGTTGCCGCGATCAACCAGTCGACGACGGATTGCATCGCGTGATGCGGGGTATCCCCGCGCGCGACGTAGGCGCGGTACAGCTTCGTCTGCGCGTGCGCGCTGGTTCCTTCATCGAGCAGCGTGTGTATGCGCGCCAGCTCGCGCTCGCATCCCAACGCAGCCGCATCCTCGGCCACCTGCCCGACCAGGTCGTCGATGACGGCCTTGCAGGTGCGGCGCGCACCGCCACTCAGCGACACGAACTCGGCGTCGAGGCCATGCCGCTTGGCGCGCCACCGGTTCTCGTCGATGAGCCGCCGCGTGAACGGCGTCCACACGGCGCCCACTTCAGGGCGCCGGCACAGCATCCGGATCAGGCAGCGATAAAGTGCCGCGATCGCCAGCGTGTCCTCGAGCCGGGTGCACGCGTCGCAGATGCGCAGCTCGAGCGTCGGGTAGCGGAGCACGGGCCGGATGGCCCACCACAGGTAGCTCGCGTCCTTGACCGCCCCGCCCGCGGCCAGCAGCTCGACCAGTCGCGCATACTCGGCCTCGTCCTCGAAATGGTCCGGCACGCCGGTGCGCGGCCACTCGTCATAGGCGGCCTGGCGGTAGCTCATGAGGCCCGTCGCAGCGCGGTTCCAGAACGGCGACGACGTGGATAACGCGAGAAACGCCGGTAGCCACGGCATCGCCCGGTTCATCAGCCTGACGCGGTCCATGCCGGGCGGGACGGCAACATGGATGTGCAGGCCACACAGGACGTTGCGCCGCGCCACGATCTGGAAGTCCACCATGAGGTCGCGATAGCGCTTCTTCGGCGTCTCGACCTGCTCGCCCCACGCGCAGATCGGATGCGTCCCGGCGGCCAGCAGCCGCAGGTGCTTGGCGATCGCGATCTCGGCGACGCCGCGGCGCAGACGCGTCAGTTCCTCGCGCGCCTGCTCGGGCCGCTCGAACACCGGCGACACGATCTCGATCTGCGACCACAACAGCTCGGTCGCGATCGCGTTGCCGAAGCGACGGCGGCACGCGCCCTGGAACGAACGCGGCACCTCGATGGCCAGTGAACGGGACTTCGGATGGGTGAGGAAGAATTCTTCCTCGATGCCGAAGGTAAACGGGAACTGCGCGATATCGGTCATCACGGGGCTCGTTGCTCGAGGTGGCGGACCGGGTTGCCGCCTGCGCCCGCGTACGGCCGCGCCCGGAGAGTGCCATCATCCGCGCGCCGTTGGCAACCCGTCGTAGCGCGCCGGCGGCCGCACGACGCCCCCGCGGATCATCTCCATGATCGAGCGCGCGTTGCGTTGGCCCTGGTCGCCGTAGTTGTTGTTGAAGATCACCTGGATGATGTCGGCCGCCACTTCGTCGATCCTCTTCGCCAGGTCGCCAAGCTCGTCGTCGTTGTAGTCGTAGTTGAACCGCTCCGACGAGGCGCCCGCCTTCGTGTTCCACGTGTCGTGGTTGCGGCCATGCAGCCGGACGATCGCAAGCTGCGGCGTCGTCACGTCCCAGACCGTGGGAATGCAGTTGGCGCCGACTTGCGGCTCGTCGACGGTGACGTTGACCAGGCCGCGCTCGCGCTCGAAATCCAGCGTCAGCGCGCGGTGCTTGTCGGAAAACCAGGACTTGTTGCGGAACTCCACTGCCAGCCGGTACCCGGGCAGCTGCCGCTGGCATTCCTCGATGTGCTCGCGATTGCGCGGATGAAACGCGACCCATGGCGCGAACTGGAAGTGCACGGCGGCAAGCTTGCCGGCATCGCGCAGCGGCGCGATCGCGT
>JAFEDG010000095.1 GCA_018241745.1 Pseudomonadota bacterium | reverse complement strand
AGTGACCACCACGTCGCCCCCCGGCGCGCGGCAACCGTTGGCCGCGGGGGTGCTCGAGCGCGTCGCCGCGGTCACGCATGGCGGCGGTGGCTGCCGTTGCGGGTGCCGCGCGTAGCGATTATTCCTACACGGATTTCCGGACGAGTCCCGCAGCGGCTCGGGGGAGCTGTGGGCACAGTGCGTCTCGTGGCCGCCACCACGGCCGACTCCGGAGACCGGCATGAAGTCGATCCTCGACCCGACGTTCCGCTACGTGCCCAGCGCCGAGACCGACATCCGCAAGACGTTCAGCAGGGTCCGCGGGGAGATGGCGCGCAAGTCTGTGCCCGTCGAGCCGCGGACGCCGTGGCGCAGTGGCGACCGCGTCGTGAGGCTCATGTCACCCGCGCGGTATTCCGTGCGCTGATCAGGATGACGATCGCCCGTCCCTAGGCGATCACGGTCACCAATTCCCCGTAGGCTGCAAGGACCGGATCGGCCGTTACGAGGCGGAGCGGCTCCGCCAGGCATTGGGCAACCAGGACACGATCGAACGGGTCCTTGTGGATGGGCGGCAGCCGCGCCGTGCCCGCCGCGTGCGCGGCAGTAACCGGCAGCTCGATGAAGCCGCTCGCGTCGATCGCCTGCGCCAGCGCGTCGAGGTCGGCGCGCAACTTTCCCAGCTTGGCCTTGATGGCGATTTCCCAAACCGACGCCGCGGACACGTACACGGCATCGGCCTGTTGGATCAACGCGCGCGCGCGGGGCTTGAGCGACGTGCTCCCTGCCACCGACCAGAGGAAGACATGGGTGTCCAGCAGCAGACGCATCAGCGTCCTTCGAAGCCGGCAAGTACGTCGTCCGGAAGCGGTGCGTCGAAATCCCGGGCCACCGCGACCTTGCCCTTGAGCAGCCCGAAGCGGACGGGGCGCTTCTCCTCGACGAGCCGCGTGATGCGGACCAGCGGCTTGCCATGACGGCTTACGATGACGTCCTGCCCGGCTGCGGCGATGTCCACGAGCTGCGAAAGTCGCGTCTTGGCGTCGTAGATATTGACCGGCTCCATTCTGGACCTTTCTAGATCAGACCAAGTCTGGTCTGATTCTAGCAGGTGTGCACGGAGCGGGGTGGGCGCAATCCAGGGCAGCGGACGGTCACGGCGCATGGTCGGGGCATGGGCTGGTCCGGGGCATGGCTTACGATGAGCGCCCAGTCCCGATTTCGCCATCTACCCAACGGCCGATGCAATGCAGTTCTACCTGAACGGATATCGCCCCGGCGACCCCGACGTCGCCGCCGCGGATGCGCCGTCGCGCGCATCCGCTGACCTGCCCGACCGCGTCGACGTGCTGATCGTCGGCAGCGGTCCCGCGGGCACGCTGCTCGCCGCGCAGCTGTCGACGTTCCCCAGTATCACGACGCGCCTCGTCGAGCGGCGTGATGGCCCGCTGGAACTTGGTCGCGCGGACGGCATCGCGTGCCGGACGGTCGAGACGTTCGAGGCATTTGGCCTCGGCACGCGGCTGATCCGCGAGGCGTACTGGGTCAACGAGACGGTGTTCTGGCGGCCTTCCGCGGCGGACCGGACTAGGATCGTGCGCACGGGCCGCATCCAGGACACGGAGGACGGGCTCTCGGAATTCCCGCACGTGATCGTGAACCAGGCGCGGCTGCAGGAATACCTGCTCGACTACATGCGGAAGTCGTCGTCGCGGCTCGAGCCGGACTACGGTTGCGAATTCGTCACGCTGAGCGTGGCGCCGGACGGCGACTACCCGGTGAAGGTGACGCTGAAGCAGCATGGCGCCGAGCGCGTCGTGCACGCGCGCTACGTCGTCGGCTGCGATGGTGCGCGCAGCGGCGTGCGCGAGGCCATCGGCGCCGCGCCGCACGGCGACTTCGCGAACCACGTGTGGGGCGTGATGGACGTGCTGGCGGTGACGGACTTCCCGGACATCCGGCTGAAGGCGGCCATCCAGTCGGCGGACCACGGCAACATCCTGATCATCCCGCGCGAAGGTGGCTATCTGGTGCGCCTGTACGTGGACCTCGGCGACGTCGATCCGGCGCAACGCGAGAAGGTGCGCGCGATCACGGCGGACGATGCGATCGCCGCTGCGAGACGCGTGCTGCATCCGTACACGCTGGACGTGCGCGACGTCGTCTGGTTCTCGGTGTACGAGGTGGGCCAGCGCGTCACGGACCGCTTCGACGACGTGCCGGCGGACGCGCCGCCGACGCGCACGCCGCGGGTGTTCATCTGCGGCGACGCGTGCCATACGCACAGCGCCAAGGCGGGGCAGGGGATGAACGTGTCGCTGCAGGATGGCTTCAACCTCGGCTGGAAGCTCGTTTCGGTGCTGGAGGGACGCGCATCGCCGGACTTGCTGCGCACGTACTCGACGGAGCGGCGCGCCATCGCGCAGGAGCTGATCGACTTCGACAAGCGCTGGTCGAAGACGATGTCATTGCCCCCGAAGGATCCGGCGCATCCGGAGCGCGGTGGCATCGATCCTGCCGAGCTGCAGGCGCAGTTCATGCAATCCGGCCGCTACACGGCGGGCGTGGCCACGCGCTACGTGCCCTCGACGGCGCTGACCGCGGAGCCGACGCACCAGGCGCTGGCGGGCGGTTTCACGATCGGCATGCGCTTCCACTCCGCGCCCGTGATCCGGCTGGCGGATGCCAAGCCATTGCAGCTCGGGCACGTCGCCCGTGCGGACGCGGCGTGGCGGCTGTATGCATTCGCCGACGCCTCGTGCGCGCGCTTCCACGCGCTGATGGCGTGGCTGCACGACGCTGCGCAGTCGCCCGTAAGGCGCTATACGCCCGCGGGCGCCGATGTCGACAGTGTCATCGACGTGCGCGGCATCTACCAGCAGGGCCACCGCGCATTGAAGGTGGAAGCGTTGCCGCCGATGCTGCTGCCGCGCAAGGGCCGCTTCGGCCTCGTCGACTACGAGAAGGCGTTCACGCCGGACTTGAAGGACGGGCCGGATATCTTCGACCTGCGCGGCGTCGACCGCGAGCGCGGCGCGCTGGTCGTCGTACGGCCCGACCAGTTCGTCGCCAACGTGCTGCCGCTGGATGCCCACGACGCGCTTTGCGCCTACTTCGAACCGATCCTTGTCGTGAGGACCTGATCTCCGCCACCGCCGAACTGCGGGCGCCCATAAAGATGGTAATATGGGCCGTGAAGACAACGCTGGAAATCCCGGACCCCATCTTTCGCCGCGCGAAGGCACGCGCTGCGGAACGCGGCCAGACGTTGCGGGAATTCGTGACGGAGGCGCTGCGCGCCAAGCTCGCGGGTGATCGTGAACCTCAGTCGAGTGAACCGGCCTGGATGGCGGGCTTTGGAAAACTGCGCCGGCTCAAGGCGGAGACTGCCCGCATCCAGGCCGCCATCGACCGGGAGTTCGACGTGATCGAGCCCGAGGATCGCCAGTGATTCTCGACACCAACGCACTGTCGGCATTCGTCGACGGCGATGCAGGCATCGGGGACTTGCTGAGGACGCAGCCGCGTGCCTGCATACCGGTGATCGTGCTCGGGGAGTTTCGCT
>JAFEDG010000094.1 GCA_018241745.1 Pseudomonadota bacterium | reverse complement strand
AAGCGGCGCGGGCGCGCGCACGGCCGCCTGCGGCTGCGCGAGCGCCGGCGCGTTTGCCGCGCCGGGAGATTGCTCGCGGCGATCGCGCGTCGCGTTGGCGCTGTCGGTGCGCGCGGTGTCAGGTTTCTCGGCGGGGGGCGTGGGCGCGAACTTGGTCTTCGCGGTGGGCGTCTGCGCGGCGGCCTGCGCGCGCTGAGGTTTCGCGGGTGCCGGCGCAGGTGCAGGCGCGGGGGCCGGCGCGGGGGCCGGCGCGGGGGCCGGCGCGGAGGGTGGCGAAGGTGCGAACGATGCCTCTGCCTTGTTCTCGGGCGCGGGCGCAGCCGCCGTCGGCGCCGCGTTTGGCGCCGCAGCGCGCGGCGGCACGTCGCTGGTCGTGGCCTGCGTCTCGTCGCGATCCTGCGGCCGCATCTCGACGATGCCGACCGCGATGATGCCGATGCACGCGGCCGCGGCGAGCGGCGCCCATGCGGGCCATGCCGAACGCGCCTTGCGCGCGACGGGTTGCGGCTGCGCGTTCACCGCGCGATGCGCGGCTGCACGGATCGCATCGTCGAGCGCGGGCGGCGGCTCGGCCTGGTCGAGCGCCTGCCACGCCGCATCGACGTGCGGATCGCGCAGCTCGTCGTCCGGTCCGGGCAGCGGCGTCGTCATGCGAGGTCCCCGAGGGCGGAACGCAGTTTGGCGGTCGCATAGCGCAGGCGGCTCTTGACCGTTTCGGTGCCGGCTCCGGTGATGGTGGCGATCTCGGCCAGCGAATGGCCGCCTTCGTGCTGCAACAGGAACGCCGTGCGCTGCTCTTCGGGCAGCGCCGCGAGGGCGGCGACGAGCCGCGCGCCGACTTCGCGTGCCGCGGCGCGCGTCTCGGGTTGCGCGGTGCGCGGTGCCGTGAGCGCTTCGGCTTCGTCGCGCGCGGCGGGCGCGTCGTCGTCGTCGATCGACTGCAGCGTCGCGCGCCCCTGCGCGCGCCAGTGATCGACGAGGCGGTTGTGCGCGAGCGTGTACAGCCACGTCGCGAATTTGGCGTCCGGCGTATAGGTTGCACGGACGCGGATCACGTTCATCCACACATCCTGGAACAGTTCGTCCGCGGCGCCGCCGGCGCGCACGTGATGAACGAAGTAGCGATACAGTCCGCCGCGATGGCGCGCGTACAGTGTGTCGAACGCGCCGGCGTCCCCGGCGGCGTACGCGAGCATCAGCGCTTCATCGCCGGGTTCACCGTTTGTAACGGACATGGCACGTGCAGTATGCGGGGCCTGTCCTTTCGTCGCAACCGGCAGCGGCGCAGCGCGTGTCGCCCACGCGGCGGCGTGCAACGGGCTCAGCGCGGGTCCGGCGCGAAGCGCATGCCCGGGAACGGATCGGGCGCGCGCGAGGTGCTCGTCGACGGCGGCAGCACGCCCATCGCGACCAGGTTCTCGCGCCGGTCGTAGCGCACCGTCAGCACTTCGGCCGGTTGCGGCGTCGCGCGCACGAAGTCGACGCGCTGGACCGTCGAGTACTCCGTCCGCCCGTGGCCGGTCCCGAGCGACGGCGCGGGTGCGGGCGCCGCCTGCGCGAACGAGCCTTCCGCCTTGGCGGCATCGCGCCGCGGCGCCGCGGGCCGGGCGTCGACCGAGTCCGTCGGTGCGTTGGACGCGGGCGCCTGGGCTTGCTGCGGCTCGGTCGCACCGCGCGCGCCGTTCTCCGTGCCCCCGATTTCCGCACGCGGCCGGTAGGCGACCGGCGCGCGCTCGCGGAAGACCGCGAGCCCGATGACGCCCACGTCGTTGGGCCGGCCCGTGCGCGCTGCATAGCTGTTGCGCACGTCGCTGAAGTAGAACGCGGCGGTTTGCGTGTAGCTCTTGCGCCAGCCGTCCACGGCGATCAACTGGCCGGGCTCGAGTACGTAACCTGTCTGGTCCGGCGACGCGGTTTCACCGGTGATGATGTTGACGCCGTCGATGCTCGCCACGACCAGGATGCGGCCGTTCGTCACGTTGCGCAGCCACAGCCCGAATTCCGTCCCGGGCTTGCCTTCCATCCACAGCTCGCCGCCGTGCCGATAGAAGACCTTGGTCTCGTTGAACGGGCGGTCGTAGACCTCGAGTCGCGCGACATTACCGGTCCAGCGCAGCGGCAGGTCCGGTTCCGGAAAGCGGGTCGCGCATCCCGCCGAATCGATGGCGGCGGCGGCGGCGAGAAGCGGTGCGAGCAGGACGAGCGAGCGGCGACGAGCGTTCATGGATTCTCCCGGTGGCCGGCGATGGCCGGTTGCTTGGACTATGAACGCCGCGCCGTACCGGACGGGGTTAACGGGCCGCTCGCTATAATCGACCGATGCAGGATCCCGTCCATCTCCAATGGGTCGTCGCCGGTGGTGCGTTCGCGCTCGCGTTCGTCTTTGGCGCGGTCGCGCAGAAGACGCATTTCTGCGCGATGGGCTCCGTATCGGACATCGTCGCGTTCGGCGACTGGCGGCGGATGCGGATGTGGCTCCTCGCGATCGCCGTCGCGGTGTCCGGCGTGACGCTTTTGCAATACGCGGGCTGGCTCGTGCCCGCCAAGACCATCTACGCGACGCCGCAGGTGCCGTGGCTGTCGCACATCGTCGGCGGCCTGCTGTTCGGTTGCGGCATGACGCTCGCGTCCGGGTGCGCGAGCAAGAATCTCGTGCGCGCCGGCGCCGGCAACCTGAAAGCGTGGGTCGTGCTGCTCGTGCTCGGCATCGCTGGCTACATGACGCTGAAAGGCCTGTTCGCACTGCCGCGCGTCTACGGCCTCGACACGTTGAAGCTCGACGTCGGCGCGTCCGTGTCGACGCTGCCTGCGATCATCACCGCGCATGGCGGCGCCGCGTTCATCGCGCAGGCGTTGCCGTGGGTCGCGGCGGCGGCCATCGCCATCTTCGTGTTCGCGAACGCGTCGTTCCGCGGGTCGCCAGGCGCCATCGCAGGCGGCGTGCTGATCGGGCTGGTCGTCGTCGGCGGCTGGTACGTGTCGTCGCACCTGGGCTACATCGCCGAGGACCCGGCCACGCTCGAGGAGCGCTTTGTCGCCACCAACTCGGGACGCCCGGAGTCGTTCTCGTTCGTCTCGCCCGTCGCCTACACGCTCGAATTGCTGATGCTGTGGAGCGACCAGTCGCGGATCGTCACGTTCGGCATCGCGTCCGCGTTCGGCGTCGCTGCAGGCGCGTTTGCGATGGCGGCCGCGACGCGCCAGCTGCGGTGGGAAAGCTTTGCCGACGCGGCCGACGTCCGCCGCCACATGCTGGGCGGCGTGCTGATGGGCTTCGGCGGCGTCACCGCGCTCGGCTGCACGATCGGCCAGGGCCTCACCGGCCTCTCGATGCTGGCGCTGGGCTCGCTGATCACGTTCCTGTCGATCATCGCGGGTTGTGCGGCGACGCTCAAGCTCCAGATGTGGTGGTTGGAACGTGAAGCCTGACGCATGCGCCAGGCGCCCCGGGTCAACGGCCCCGCGCGTCGCGCGTTGATGAATCCATGATCGTCTACGACCTCCACTGCCGGCAGCAGCACACGTTCGAGGGCTGGTTCGACTCGGGCGACGCGTACGCGGACCAGCGCGC
>JAFEDG010000093.1 GCA_018241745.1 Pseudomonadota bacterium | reverse complement strand
CGGCGCCCGCGGGCGCCGTTTTTCTTTAGCCGTCGCGGCGCGCACCGTCGTCGCCGACGGTGCGCAGGCGTACCGCGATGATCACGGGCACGAGGATCGTCGCGACGATGCCCGCGGCGAAGCCGTTGTTGTACAGGTTGAGGCCCGCGTGCAGCGGTCCCACCGTCTGCGCCGCGGACGCGTGCAGCACGCCGGCCACGATGCCCCAGGCCCAGCCAAAGCGGCCGGCGATCGGCGCCAGCGTGGTGCCGAACAGCGCGGCGAGCAGCAGTCCCGAGCCCGACGCATCCGCCCGCGTCGCGAGCGTCCCCACGAACACGCCGACCATCACCGGAACGACGTTGCGTGGATGCTTGCCGGCCGCCGCGAAGCCCACGATCGTCAGCAGCGCGCCGATCACCGGGCCGTTCAGCGGCCCGCCGACGGCGAACACATAGGCGAGCCCGACAAAGCCGCACAGCCCCATGTTGGCGAGCGTCGCCCCGAAGCCCGCGCGCGCGATGAAGTCGGTTGGCGCCTGGCCCGGCAAAGCGACGATCGTGCGCAGCCCGCGCACGAGCGTGCGATCGAACGCGAAGCCGCAGGCGACCAGCGCGCCGAACAGCAGCGCGAGGAACACGCCGAGCAGGCGGGTGTTGCCGGTGGTCCAGATGAACACCGGGTCCGCGACGAAGCCCACGGCCTTGTACAGCGCCACGACCAGCGTGCCGAGCAGGCCCGCGGCGAAGCCCATGTTGTAGAGGCTGAAGCCCATGTGCGCCTTGAACGCCTGCGCGGCGACCGGCGGCAGCACGAAGCCGATCGCGATGCCCGTTGCCGCGGCAAGCGGCACGCTCGCCGTCCACGGCAGCGTGGTGCTGAACAGAATCTCGGAGACGATCGGCGCGAGCGCCAAGCCGAAGAACGCCGTGTTGGCATGGTCCGCGAAGCGTTCGCCGTTGAAGCGCGCATACAACCCGACGCCCGCGAGGAGCGGCCACACGTTCAGCAGGTTCTTGCCGAAGAGGCCGAAGCCGAGGACAAGACACAGGCTCGCGACGGACGCACCGGTGACGCGCGCGCCGCTCGCGCGGAAGATGGCGCAGGCGCACAGCGCGAGCAGCCCCGCGTTGACGCACGCGGCGCCCATGCCGCCGACGCCGAAATAGTCGGTGAGCAGCGTGTCGCGCGACGTGACGATCGCGACCAGGCCGCGCGCGATTCCGGCGGGCGAGTCGACGCCGAAGCCGAACGCGACGAACGCAGCCGCGACCGCCGCGACGGTGGCGAGGATGGCACGCTCCGAGACGACCGGCGCGGGCGGGAGCGTGGTCAGGGCCATGGCGTACTCGCGGCGGGCGCGCGGGCCGCCCCGCGCGCCATCTACCCATGTTTACTTGAGCCTGCAGCGCAGCCTTGAGTATAGTGTGCGAGACGTGCGCAGGTTCACGAAAGAGTCCCCATGCAACTCACGCCGCGCGAGTTCGACAAGCTGCTCATCTACATGATGGCCGACGTGGCGCTGAAGCGCAAAGCGAAAGGCATCAAGCTCAACTACCCGGAGGCGGTGGCCGTCATCTCGGCCGCGGCGCTCGACGGCGCGCGAGCCGGCATGACGATCGAGGAAGTGACGCGCGAAGCCCGCTCCGTCCTGACGAAAGCCGACGTGATGGACGGCATCGCGGACCTCGTGCCG
Source organism: Pseudomonadota bacterium (assembly GCA_018241745.1). Taxonomy (GTDB): domain Bacteria; phylum Pseudomonadota; class Gammaproteobacteria; order Burkholderiales; family Casimicrobiaceae; genus VBCG01. The sequence continues at coordinate 1,966 of JAFEDG010000093.1, read as the reverse complement.
ATGGTGCAGGTCGAGGCGGTGTTCACCGACGGCAGCCGCCTCGTCACCGTGCACACGCCCATCCAGTAACCCACCTGCGGAGTCCAACGCGATGGCCAGCGTCCAGTCCTATCCCAGCCTTGCCGCGGACGTCGATCCGGCGACGATCAAGGTGCCCCTCGGTGGCTATGTCTGCAGTCCGGCCCCCGTGCACTATCACGAGGCGCTGCCCGTAACGGTGCTAAAGGTGCGCAACACCGGCGACCGGCCCATCCAGGTGGGCTCGCACTTCCACTTCTTCGAGGCCAACCGCGCGCTCGACTTCGATCGCGCGGCCGCGTTCGGCCAGCACCTGCACATCCCGGCGTCGACGGCGCTGCGCTTCGAGCCGGGCGACGAGCGCGAGGTGAAGCTCGTGCCGTACGGCGGCAAGCGCGGCGTCTACGGCTTCAACAACCTCGTCGACGGGCCGACGGGCGGCAAGGATGCCACCGCGCGCAAGGCGAAGGCGGTGGCGCTCGCGGCCGCGCGCGGCTTCCACGGCGCAACCCCGGCCAAGCGCCGCTAGCGCGCTCTGCACGGAGACAGCGATGGCGACCAGTTCGCGCAACGAGTACGTGGGCCTGTTCGGGCCCACCCAGGGCGACCGCATCCGGCTCGGCGACACCCAGCTCTACGTCGAGATCGAGCGCGACCTGCGCGGGAAGCCGGGCGACGAGATCGTGTTCGGCGGCGGCAAGAGCATGCGCGAAGGCATGGGGATGGACAACCAGATCACGCGGCCGCAGGGCGCGCCGGATCTCGTCATCACCAACGTCACGATCATCGACGCGATCCAGGGTGTCGTGAAGGCCGACGTCGGCATCAAGGACGGGCGCATCTGCGGCATCGGCAAGGCCGGCAATCCGCAGACGATGGACGGCATCACGCCGGGCCTCGAATGCGGCCTCGCCACCGACGCCATCTCCGGCAACCACCTGATCCTGACCGCGGCGGGCATCGACTCGCATATCCATTTCATCTCGCCGCAGCAGGCCTATGCAGCGCTGTCCAACGGCACGACCACGCTGATCGGGGGCGGCACGGGCCCGTCGGACGGGTCCAACGCGACGACGGTCACGCCTGGCCCGGGCAACATCCGCACGATGTTGCGCGCGTTCGAAGGCATGCCCGTCAACTTCGGCATCCTGGCCAAGGGCCACGGCCACGGCAAGGCCGCGCTCGTCGAGCAGATCGTCGCCGGCGCCGTCGGCTTCAAGTGCCACGAGGACTGGGGCACGACGCCCGCGGTGCTGCGCTCGGCGCTCACGGTCGCCGACGAGATGGACGTGCAGGTGTGCATCCACACGGACACGCTGAACGAATCCGGCTTCGTCGAGGACACCATCGACGCGTTCGAAGGCCGCACGATCCACTCGTTCCACACCGAAGGCTCGGGCGGCGGCCACGCGCCCGACATCATCCGCGTCGCCGGGCTGCCCAACGTGCTGCCGGCGTCCACCAACCCGACGCTGCCGTACGGCATCAATTCGCAGGCCGAGCTGTACGACATGATCATGGTGTGCCACCACCTGTCGCCGGACATCCCGTCGGACGTGGCGTTCACCGAGAGCCGCATCCGCGCGGAGACGATCGCCGCCGAGAACGTGCTGCACGACATCGGCGTCATCTCGATGTTCTCCAGCGACTCGCAGGCAATGGGCCGCATCGGCGAATGCTGGCTGCGCACGATCCAGACGGCCGACGCGATGAAGACGGGCCGCGGCAAGCTGCCCGAGGACGCCGCGGGCAACGACAACTTCCGCGTGCTGCGCTACGTGGCCAAGATCACGATCAACCCGGCCATCGCGCACGGCATCTCGCACGTGCTGGGCTCGGTGGAAGTGGGCAAGGTGGCGGACCTCGTGCTGTGGGACCCGGCGTTCTTCGGCGCCAAGCCCAAGCTCGTCATCAAGAACGGCATCATCAACTGGGCGCTGATGGGCGA
>JAFEDG010000092.1 GCA_018241745.1 Pseudomonadota bacterium | reverse complement strand
CCCAGCCAGCACGACGCCGCCACGCCCCGCGCGCCGCGCGAGGCGACGTTCGTCATCGACACGTCCGGCTCGATGAGTGGCGTCTCCATTGCGCAGGCGCGCGAGGCGGTGCTGTTCGCGCTGTCGCGACTCGTGCCGGGCGACCGCTTCAACGTCATCGCGTTCGCGTCGACGACGGACGCGCTGTTCGCCGCGCCGGTCGCCGTGGATGCGACAAGCCTCGCGGCCGCGCGCCGCTTCGTCACGGGCTTGCGTGCCAATGGCGGCACCGAGATGAAACCCGCGCTGGAGCAGGCGCTGTCCGCGCCGCCCGCGCCGGGTTTCGTCCAGCAAGTGGTCTTCCTGACCGACGGCGCGGTCGGCAACGAGCAGGAGCTCTTGAAGCTGATCGGCGACGAGGCCGGCGCGCGGCGACTCTTCACCGTCGGCATCGGTCCCGGGCCCAACGCGTATTTCCTGCGCAAGGCCGCGCAATTCGGCCGCGGCACCGCCACGTTCATCGGCGACGTGTCCGAAGTGAACGCGAAGATGACCGCGCTGTATGTGAAGCTCGAGCGCCCGGCACTGACGGCCGTCGATACCGTGTGGTCCGCACCCGCCGATGTCTACCCGCCGCAGCTGCCGGACCTGTACGACGGCGAGCCGATCGTGATGACGGCGTCGTTCGCCACGCCGGCCGTCACGCTGTCGCTCACCGGTCGCCGCGGGGGCCACGCCTTCGGCACGCTGCTGCCGCTGTCCGCGGGCGCGCCGGCGCACGGCATCGCAGCGCTATGGGCGCGCGACCGGATCGCGGCACTGTCAGATGCCCAGGCCGCGGGCGCCGACGAAGCCAGCCTGCGCCCGCAGATCGTCCAGACCGCGCTCGAGCACCATCTTGTCAGCCGCTACACGAGCCTCGTTGCCGTCGACGTCACGCCGACAGCGCCTGGCGCGATGAGCGACGCCGAGACCGCGCTGCCCCTGAATGTCCCCGCCGGCGTCGATGCCGCGGGCATCCTTGGCGCGCTGCCGCAGACCGCGACGCCGGCACCGCTGCTCTTCGCCATCGGCACCGTCGCCCTGCTGCTCGCGGCATGCGCGTTCGCCGCGTGGCGGCGCGGTCCACGCCCCTCGTCGGCGCGCCGGGTAGCGCCGGAGTGGGCACCGCTGGCGCGCCGCGCGCGTCTGGCGGGCTATATCTGCTGAGCAGGCGGCCGGGCGTGCGCGGGGCGAGCGGGGAGGACCTGTCGGGGGACGCGCGGGACATCGGCGCGTCGCCCGAGTCTTCCCCGCTCGCCCGGCGGCGCATGCTGCTCGCGCCCGCAGCGTCGCTCGTCGCCGTGGCGCTGGTGGCGCTCGCGTGCGGGACGTGGATTGAAGCGAAGGCGTGGGTCGGCCAGTGCCTGCTCGAGCGCGCGTGGCGCGCGATGCAGGCGGACCCGGCGCGGGCCGCGGTCGCGCCCTGGCCCTGGGCGGACACCGCACCCGTCGCGCGACTGCTCGCGCCGGCGCAGCACGCAGACGTCCTGGTGCTCGCGGGCGCGACGGGACGTACGCTCGCGTGGGGACCGGGCCACCTGGACGGCACGCCGCTGCCCGGTGCCCCCGGCAACGCCGTGCTCACCGCGCATCGCGACACGCACTTCGCGTTCCTGGCGCGCCTCGCGGTGGGCGACCCGCTGGACGTGGAAACGCGCGCGGGGCGCCACCGGCACTACCGCGTGACGCGGGTCCGCATCGTCGACATCGGCGCGATCGGCCCTGCGCTCGCGGCAGGCGTCGACGCTGACGCCGGCGCCTCGGCGCTCACGCTCGTCACGTGCTATCCGTTCGCCGCGCTGGCACCCGGGACGCGGATGCGGTTCGTCGCGACGGCGATCGCCGTCGACTGATGCGCGTCGCTACTGCCGTCAGCCCCCGCTGCGTCCCGCGGGGCCGGTGGGCGCTCCCTTCGGCGGCAGCGCCGTCTGGTTCACGCCTCCGCCGTCGCTGGACTCGCCGGTCTGGCGGCCGGCCGGAATGTTGCTGCCGGTGCGGTAGACAGGGGACTTGTATTCGGCTTCTTCCTGCTTGGTGTCGGTCTGCGCGCATCCGGCGCACAGCAGCAGCAGCGCCGAGGTGAGGAAAACGGCTGATCTCATCGATACTCCGGTGGGTGGGGCTTCAGGGGCCTGCAGCCCCGATTCTAGCCTCAGCGCGACACGGCGCGTGAGCGCCTGCTGCGCAGGCGATCGAATTGCGCCACGCCCAGTGCCCAGGCCCCCACGGCGACGACCATCGCGACGGGCAGCGCGGCCAGCGCCGCGACGGTGCCGGCAAGGCCCAAGCCTGCGACCACCGCCCACCCGGCGACGGCGCCCAGCGTGCCGCATGCAATGATCGCGACGAGTTGCAGGACGACGTTCACGATGGTGGGGGACGACTCCACGAGGTTGCGCGCGAAGTTCGCTTACGCGCGACCAGTATAGCGAGCCGCGATGCCGCGCATCGCTGGCGCCATTGCAACGGTTTGCATCGTGCAGGTACTGGCAAACCCGCGTTGCGCGGGTTCAGGCTGCACCCGTTCCTGCGCAACCAGTGGGCGTACTACGTCGTCGAGTAGTCGGCGCTGCCCGGTTGCTGCCAGCGCTCGGCGAGCGCGTCGCCGAGCACGTTGACGGCGAGCACCGTCAGCGCGACGAGCGCGCCGGGGAACAGGATCGTGTGCGGATAGAGCCGGAACAGCGCGCGGCCGTCGGCCATCACGTTGCCCCACGACGGCGTCTCCGGCGACAGGCCCACGCCCAGGAACGACAGGATCGCCTCGATCAGGATCGCCGACGCCGCGACGTAGCTGCCGTGCACGGCAAGCGGGCCGAACGCGGCCGGCGCCACGTGACGCGCGAGCACGCGCGCCGGTGACGCACCGAGCGCGAGCGCCGCGTCCACGTAAGGCTCGGGCCGCGTCGCGAGCACGACCGCGCGCACGAGTCGCGTCGTGCGCGGGATCTCGGGCAGGACGATCGCGACGATGACGGCGACGAGGCCTGCGTGCGTCAGCGCGACCACGGCCAGCGCGAGCAGCACGGCGGGTATCGCCATCAGGCCGTCCATCACGCGCATCAGCACCGCGTCGATCCAGCGATTCCAGCCGGCGACGAGCCCCAGCACGAGGCCGATGGCGAGCGCGACGATCGCGACGCTCGCACCCACCGCGAGCGATACGCGCGCGCCGTACAGCGTGCGGCTGTAGACGTCGCGGCCGAGCGAGTCGGTGCCCATCCGGTGCACGACGCGGACCACGCGGCCGTCGTCGGCGCGCTGCTCGCTGACGTAGCCGGGCGGACGGTTGCGCGCGCCGGGATCGATCGCGCGCGGATCGACGGTGCCGAGCCACGGCGCCGCGAGCGCGACGAACGCCATCGCGGCGAGCACCGCGCACGCGAACAGGAGCGCGGGGCGCCGCCATGCCGCGCGGCGCAGCGGCGCCGGCGCGACGTCAGCGTCCATCGCTACCGTCCACAAGACGGATGCGCGGGTCGAGCCAGCCGTAGGCGAGGTCGATCGCGAGGTTGATCGCGACGTACACGAGCGCGAAGAACAGGATCAGGCCCTGGACTGTCGGGTAATCGCGCGCGAGGACCGCGTCGACGGTCAGCCGCCCGAGGCCCGGGATCGCGAACACCGTCTCCGTGACGACGACGCC
>JAFEDG010000091.1 GCA_018241745.1 Pseudomonadota bacterium | reverse complement strand
GAACCAGGACATCCACAACGCGATCGTCGCCGCCGCGCACAACGACACGCTGGCGCAGATGCACGCGATGCTGCGCACGCGCGTGCGCCGCGTCCGTTACCTGGGCCACGGCACGCGCGAATACTGGGCCGCGGCGATGGACGAACACGAGCAGTTCATGGCGGCGCTGGTCGCGCGCGACGGCGAACGGCTCGCGCAGTTGTTGCAGGCGCACCTCGCGAACGCCGGACCGCGCGCAGCGGCCGTGCTCGCAGGCGAGGAACGCTAGGCGCCACGCACGCGCCGCCGGTTTTTCAGCGAGGCCCGTCCAGGGCCCGGACCCCAAGGAGGCCACCATGTCGTACCGCAACGTCATTCGCCGGCTCGCGCTCGCCGCGTGCGCCCTCGCCAGCGCGTCTGTCTTCGCGCAGGCCTACCCGTCCGCGAAGCCCGTGCACATCATGGTGGGCGCCAACGCCGGCGGCGGCACGGACATCATCGCGCGGATGCTCGCCGAGAAATACCAGGCGGCGTTCAACCAGTCGTTCATCGTCGACAACCGCCCCGGCGCGTCGAACACGATCGCGGCCGACCTCACGGCCAAGGCGGCGCCCGACGGCTACACGCTGCTGGTCGCGACGAACACCGGCCAGGCCATCGCGCCACACCTGCTGAAGCTCGGCTTCGATTCCAACCGCGACCTCATCCCCGTGTCGCTGGTCGTCGTCGTACCGAACGTGCTGGTCGTGGGGCCGACAGTGACCGCCGCCAACGTGCGCGACCTCGTCGCCGTGCTGAAAGCGAAACCGGATGGCTACTCGTACGGCTCGTCCGGTACCGGCAGCACGCAGCATCTCGCCGGCGAAGCGTTCGCGCAGGCGACGGGCACCAAGATCGTCCACGTCCCGTACAAGGGCTCGGCGCAGGCGCTCGCCGACCTGATCGGTGGCCAGATCCAGCTCGATTTCGACACCACGTCGTCGGCGATGGGCATGATCAAGGCGGGCAAGGTGCGCCCGCTGGCGGTGATGAGCGCGCGCCGCTCGCCTGAGCTGCCCGACGTGCCGACGATGGCGGAAGCCGGCGTGCCGAATCTCGTGATGACGACGTGGTATGGCCTGTTCGTCACCGCGGGCACGCCGCCGGACGTGGTCGCGAAGCTGCACGACGAGACCGCGAAGATCCTCGCGATGCCCGACGTGCAGAAGCGCCTCGTTGCGCTGGGCGGCGAGCCCGGCGCCGGGACGCAGAAGGAATTCGCGGCGCTGGTGAAGGCCGACTACGACCGCTTCGGCAAGCTGATCGACGACGCGCACATCAAGATCGACCAATGAAGCCAACGCTCGCGCTGATGACCGGCGATCCTGCCGGCATTGGCCCCGAACTCGTCGCCAGGCTGTGCGCGCGACCGGAAACCACGGCGCGTGCGAACGTGCTGCTCGTGTCGAGCGCGGCCGTCGTCGAGCAGGGCCAGCGCGATGCGGGCGTGACCTTCGCGGTCACGCACGGCACGGCGGAAAGCGTGCGCGGTCGCGACTTCGACACGCCGGTGCTGCTCGACTGGCGCGGCGTGGACATGGTGCCCACCGTGCGCGGCGCCGTCGACGCGGCGAACGGGCGCTTCATGCTGGACGGGCTCGCGGAAGCGCTCGCGCTGGCGCAGGCCGACGTCGCCGATGCGGTCTGCTTCGCGCCGCTGAACAAGGCAGCGTTGCGCGCCGGTGGGATGCGCCACCCGGACGAACTGCACTACTTCTGCGAGCTGCTCGAGTTCGCGGGCCCGTGCATCGAGTTCAACGTGCTGGACACGCTGTGGACGTCGCGCGTGACGTCGCACGTGCCGCTGAAGGACGTGTCGTCGCTGATCACGCGGGAGGCGATCGTCGAAGGCATCGCGCTGCTGACACGCGGGCTGCAGGCGGCGGGGCTCGCGGCGCCGCGGATCGCGGTGTGCGGCCTCAATCCCCACAACGGCGACAACGGGGCGTTCGGGCGCGAGGAGCTCGACGTCATCGGGCCGGCGGTCGAGGCCGCGCGCGCCGCCGGATGGCCCGCCGACGGCCCGTTTCCGGCGGACACCGCATTCGTGCGCGCGACGCGCGGCGGCGGCCAGGGCTACGACGGCGTGCTGACGATGTATCACGACCAGGGCCAGATCGCGATGAAGCTGATGGGCTTCGACCGCGGCGTCACGGTGCCCGGCGGCCTGCCGATCCCGATCGCGACACCGGCGCACGGTACCGCCTACGACCTGGTGGGCCAGGGTCGCGCGAACACGGGCGCGATGGAGAACGCGTTCGCGCTCGCGTGCCGGATGGGCGAGCGGCGAAGGGTCCGACCCTAATTTCCCCGGAAATCAGGGTCGGACCCCACCGCCGCGCGCAGCGCGGTCTTCAGCACCTTGCCGGCGTTGTTCTTGGGCAGCGCGGCGACGAACACGTAGGCGCGCGGCCGCTTGAAGCGTGCGATGCTCGCGAGGCACAGGGCGTCGCATTCATGCTCGACGCGCGCCGGGTCGGCGCCGGTGCGCGCGACGATGCAGGCCACGACTTCCTCGCCCCATTCGGGATGCCGCCGGCCGACGACGGCCGCCTCCGCGACATCGGGATGGCGCAGCAGGACCTCCTCCACTTCGCGCGGGTAGATGTTGCTGCCGCCACTGATGACGAGGTCCTTGCTGCGGTCCTTCAGCGTCAGGTAGCCGTCCGCGTCGAGGCAGCCGATGTCGCCGGTGTGCAGCCAGCCGTCCGCGAGCGTCGCCGCGGTTGCTGCCGGGTTGTTCCAGTAGCCGCGCATCACCGTGGGTCCGCGCACGAGCACCTCGCCGAGCGCGCCGGGCGCGTCCGCGCCCGCGATCGCCAGCGTGATGCCGCGCTGCGCGCGACCGACGGATGCGAGCCGTGACTCGTCGCCCGCCGCGATCGCCGTCGCGAGCGTCGCCCGGTCCATCGCGGTGATCGTCATCGGCGATTCGCCCTGGCCATAGATCTGCGCGAGCCGCGGGCCGAACACCGCATACGCCTCGCGCAGGTCCGCGACGTACATCGGGCCGCCGCCGAACACCAGCGCGCGGAACGTGCATAGCGCCGCCGCGTCGACGCCGCCTTCGCGCACCAGCCGCTTGACCATCGTCGGCGCCGCGAAGAACAGCGCGCGCGGCCAGTACCGCATCAGCGCCGCGACCTCGCGTGCCTCGAACCCGCCCGATTCCGGCACGACGTTGACGGCCCCGTGCGCGACGTGCGGCACGATGTACAGCCCGGACCCATGCGACATCGGCGCCGGATGCAGCAGCGCATCGCCGGGCGCGATCGGCTCGACGTCGGCGACGAACGCCCCGCTCATCGCGGCAAGGTTGGCGTGCGTGATCGTCACGCCTTTCGGGCGCCCGGTGGTGCCGCTCGTGTAGAACAGCCACGCCGCGTCGTCTCCTGACACCGGATGCGGCGCGGCGGCCAGCGCGGCGCTACGCGTCCACGCGCGATAGTCGGCGTCGTCGAACGCGACGACAGGCATTGCACCTGTCGTCGCGCGCAGCGTCGACGCCCAAGCGTCGTCCGCGAGCACGCACTGAGCGCCGCTGTCCGCGAGCACGAACGCGAGCTCGCCGGGATGCAGCTTCGCGTTGACGGGCACCGCGACGAGCCCCGCCCACCAGCACGCGTACAGCGCCTCCACGTAGCCGGGCGTGTTGCGCGAGACCAGCGCGACGCGCGCGCCCGGCGCGCACCCCGCGCGGCGCAGCGACGCAGCAAGCGCGGCCGTGCGCGCGCCGAGCGTCGCGTAGTCGTGCAGCACGTCGGTGCCGAGCGCGACTGCAGGCGCGTCCGGCCAGCGCGCGGCCGCGGCCGCAAGCGCCGTCGCGAGATTGGCGCCGGCGTTCACCGCACGCGCGCCGCGGGCAGCCGCCGCCG
>JAFEDG010000090.1 GCA_018241745.1 Pseudomonadota bacterium | reverse complement strand
CCGCCGCTGCCGAAGATGAAGGCGGGCCTGTGGGAAACGTCGACGATGTCCGACCAGGCGAAGGCCAAGGGCCAGCCGGCGCGCGTGTCGTCGATCTGCCTCGACGATGCGACGCAGAAGCTGCTGGTCCGCTTCTCGCAGGGGATGATGAAGGGCCTGTGCACGAAGAACGACCTCGTGATCACCGGCAGCACGATCACCGGCGACGCCGTGTGCGAAGTGATGGGCTCGAAGATCGCGTCGAAGTCGGTGATGAAGTTCACCGGCGACACGGCCTATCACACCGAGGCCCGGGCCACGTACGCACCGCCGCTGATGGGCATGACGGAAGGCCATACGGTCGTCGACGGCCGCTGGACCGGGCCCTGCCCCGCCGGCATGGTGCCCGGCGACATGAAGCTGCCCACCGGCACCACGATCAACCTGAAGACGATCGTCAACGACGGTCCCTGACCGCCGCGGACCCTTGCCCGCACGCACGCGCCAAACCACGCCAACCAGGACGCCCTCATGAGCCACAACCTGTTCGACACGCTGCAGACCTACTCGCTCGCTTCCGGCGGTACCGGCAAGTTCTACTCGCTGCCGGCGCTCGAGAAGGCCGGCATCGGCAAGATCTCGCGGCTGCCCGTCAGCATCCGCCTCGTGCTCGAAAGCGTGCTGCGCAACTGCGACGGCAAGAAGGTCACCGAGCAGCACGTGCGCGAGCTCGCCAACTGGGCGCCCACCGGCACGCGGACCGACGAGATCCCGTTCGTCGTCGCGCGGATCGTGCTGCAGGACTTCACCGGCGTGCCGCTGCTCGCGGACCTGGCCGCAATGCGCAACGTCGCGTCGGACCTGCACAAGAACGCAAAGACGATCGAGCCGCTGGTGCCCGTCGACCTCGTCGTCGACCACTCGGTGATGATCGACTACTACGGCACGCCGAAGGCGCTCGACCTCAACCAGAAGCTCGAGTTCGAGCGCAACGCCGAGCGCTACGAGTTCATGAAGTGGGCGATGCAGGCGTTCGCCACGTTCAAGGTCGTGCCGCCGGGCATCGGCATCGTGCACCAGGTCAACCTCGAGTACCTCGCGCGTGGCGTCCACCAGAAGGATGGCGTCACGTACCCGGACACGCTGGTGGGCACCGACAGCCACACGACGATGATCAACGGCATCGGTGTCGTCGGCTGGGGCGTCGGCGGCATCGAGGCGGAAGCGGGCATGCTCGGCCAGCCGCTGTACATGCTCACGCCCGACGTGATCGGCGTCGAGCTGAAGGGCGCGCTGAACGAGGGCATCACGGCCACGGACCTGGTACTCACGGTCACCGAGATGCTGCGCAAGGAAAAGGTCGTCGGCAAGTTCGTCGAGTTCTTCGGCGAAGGCACGGCGTCGCTGTCCGTGCCGGATCGCGCGACGATCGGCAACATGGCGCCCGAATACGGCGCGACGATGGGCTTCTTCCCCGTCGACGCCGCGACCGTCGAGTACCTGAAGGGCACGGGCCGCACGGCCGCCGAAGTGGACGCGTTCGAGTCCTACTTCAAGGCGCAGCAGATGTTCGGCATCCCGCGCGCCGGCGAGATCGACTACACGCGCGTGCTGACGCTGGATCTCGCGACGATCAAGCCGTCGATGGCCGGCCCCAAGCGCCCGCAGGACCGCATCGATCTCGGCAACCTCAAGTCGAAGTTCACCGAGCTCTACAGCAAGCCGGTGGCGGAGAACGGCTTCGCGAAGAATCCCGCCGACCTCGCGAAGCGCTTCGCGACGCCGTGGTCCGGCGGCAACTGGGAGCCGGACACGCAGAAGCTGAATGGCAAGGCGGTACCGCGCGATGTCGCGGAGATGGTCGACAACCGCCCGACGCCGGACCGTATCGCGCGTGCGCCGGCGGGTCCGGTGGACCTGGGGTCCGGCGACGTGCTGATCGCCGCGATCACGTCGTGCACGAACACGTCCAACCCGTCGGTGCTGCTGGCCGCGGGCCTGCTCGCGCGCAAGGCGGTGGCCAAGGGCCTCACCGTGAAGCCGCACATCAAGACGTCGCTCGCCCCCGGCTCGCGCGTCGTCACCGACTACCTGACCAAGACGGGGCTCATCGACGACCTCGGCAAGCTCGGCTTCACGCTCGCCGCGTACGGCTGCACGACGTGCATCGGCAACGCTGGCGACCTCGCGCCCGAGTTCAACGAGACGATCCAGAAGAACGACCTGATCTGCGCGGCCGTGCTGTCGGGCAACCGCAACTTCGAGGCGCGGATCCACCCGAACCTGAAGGCGAACTTCCTCGCGTCACCGCCGCTCGTCGTCGCGTACGCGATCGCCGGCACGGTCCTCAAGGACCTGACGACGGAGCCGCTCGGCATGGGCACGGACGGCCCCGTGTACCTGAAGGACATCTGGCCCTCGTCGCACGAGGTCGCAGCGCTGCTCGGCTTTGCGCGCGATCCGGGCGTGTTCCGCACGCTGTATGGCGACCTCGCCAACGCCAACCCGCTGTGGAAAGGCATCGCCGGCAAGACGGGCCAGGTCTACAACTGGCCGGCGTCGACGTACATCGCCAAGCCGCCGTTCTTCGACACCTTCTCGATGCAGCCGGGCGCGACCGGCGACATCACCGGCGCGCGCGCGCTCGGCATCTTCGGCGACTCGGTCACCACCGACCACATTTCGCCCGCCGGCTCGATCAAGCCGACGTCGCCCGCGGGCCTGTACCTGCAGGAACACGACGTGTCGGTCGCGGACTTCAACAGCTACGGTTCGCGCCGCGGGAACCACGAGGTGATGATGCGCGGCACGTTCGCCAACGTGCGGATCAAGAACCTCATGGTGCCGCCCAAGGCCGATGGCACCCGCGAGGAAGGCGGCATCACGCTGTTCCAGCCGTCCGGCGAGAAGATGCCCATCTACGACGCGGCGATGCGCTACATCGCGGCCGGCACGCCGACGATCGTGTTCGGCGGCGAGGAGTACGGTACCGGCAGCTCGCGCGACTGGGCCGCGAAGGGCACGCAGCTGCTCGGCGTGAAGGCGGTCGTCGCGAAGAGCTTCGAGCGCATCCATCGCAGCAACCTCGTCGGCATGGGCGTGCTGCCGCTGCAGTTCAAGGGCAGCGACAGCGTGCAGTCGCTCGGCATCACCGGCGACGAAACGTACTCGGTGGCCGTCCCCCACGACGTGAAGCCGCAGCAGGACCTGACGCTGGTGATCACTAGGAAGGACGGCACCCGCCGCGAAGTGACGGTGCTGTGCCGGATCGACACGCCGATCGAGGTCGACTACTACCATCACGGCGGCATCCTGCCGTTCGTGCTGCGGGAGCTGCTCGCCGCGGCGTGATCGCAGTGCGGCGCCCTCGCGCGATCCACGCGGGGCGCCGCTGCATTTGCACCGTCGTTGCGCTAGAATTACGGCCCCCGACGACGTAGCCGCGCCGCACCGCGGACGGCCGGGCCCGAACCTACCCCCCCACCGTTCACCGAATGCAACAGGAGAATCGAATAATGCAACTGCGCACCCTCGCCCTCGTCACCACCGTCGCCCTCGCGACCACGCTCGCCGCCTGCGGCGACGACGCGAAGCAGGCCGCCGACTCGGCCAAGGCTTCGGCCGCCAAGGCCGCCGACGCAGCGAAGGACGCCAGCAAGGCCGCCGTCGACGCTACGAAGGATGCAGCGAAGGACGCCGCCAACGCGGCGTCGGACGCGGCCAAGAGCGCTGCCGACGCGACGAAGGACGCGGCGCAAGCCGCCGCCGACGCGACGAAGGCTGCGGCGACCAACGCGACCGACGCGACGAAGAATGCCGCCGCCGCCACCAGCGACGCCGCCAACAAGGCGGTCGACGCGTCGAAGGACGCTGCCGCCAAGGCCGTCGACGCCGCCAAGGAAGCCGCCAAGAAGTAAGCGCCGCGCGC
>JAFEDG010000008.1 GCA_018241745.1 Pseudomonadota bacterium | reverse complement strand
ATCGCCTGCATGCGCAAGCTGATCACTCACCTGAATGCAATGGCTCGTGATCATCTTCAGCTCATCGGCGCTTGACATTCAACACGGTTACTCAGTGCGCGAACAGCCAGCGGCTGCCTGCGATGCCCGCGATCGTCATCGCAAACGACCCCAGCATGTGCAGCGCAATCGCCCCGGCGGCCATCGACACGCGGCCGGCTTGCAGCAACAACACCACCTCCGCCGAGAATGTCGAGAACGTCGACAGTCCCCCGCAGAAGCCGGTGATGATCAGTAACCGCCACTCGGGGGCGATCGCCGGCGCCTCCGCGAAATAGCCGATCGCGGCACCGACGACGAAGGCGGCGACCAGGTTCGCCACGAGGGTGCCGGGCGGAATGCCGGGAAAGTGCGCGTTGAGCTGGACGCTCAACCCCCAGCGCAGGATGCCGCCGAGCGACGAGCCGACGGCGATGGCAAGCAGGATCTTCCCCATGGCGTGTCCGTGCAGTGGTTCGAACTGCCGGACGGCCGACGCCTACGCGGCCGCTCCGGCGCTGCGTAGGCATCATCAGCCGCAAGGTGCACGGCGGTTAAAGGAGGCATGCCATCTCCCGGGTGCGATTCTAGTGCAACCGAGCCGCGCCGCGGAGTCTTTGCGCGGCTCATATAAACCCAAGTTATCGACCCGAGACAAATATACAACTTCACAAATGAGATCGGAACGCGTCCAATGATCGTGCTGTCGACGACGCACGGGCCGCTCGAGCCCACACTGCCCAAAGGAGAACTTGATGCCCGACGATCAAAAATGCCCGTTCCACGCCGGCGCCGGCGGCGGCACGACCAATCGCGACTGGTGGCCCTCCCAGCTCCGGCTCGACCTGCTGCAACAGCATTCCGACCGTTCGGACCCGATGGATCCGGACTTCGACTACGCGAAGGAGTTCGCGACGCTCGATTACGCCGCCCTCAAGAAGGACCTGGCGGCGCTGATGACCGATTCGCAACCGTGGTGGCCCGCCGACTTCGGCCACTACGGCCCGCTGTTCATCCGCATGGCGTGGCATAGCGCCGGCACGTACCGGATCGGCGACGGCCGCGGTGGCGGTGGCCGCGGGCAGCAGCGCTTCGCGCCGCTCAACAGCTGGCCGGACAACGTCAGCCTCGACAAGGCCCGGCGGCTGCTGTGGCCCATCAAGCAGAAGTACGGCCGCAAGATCTCGTGGGCCGACCTGATGATCCTCACCGGCAACGTCGCGCTCGAGACGATGGGCTTCAAGACGTTCGGCTTCGGCGGCGGCCGGCCGGACGTGTGGGAGCCAGACCTCGACGTCTACTGGGGCGACGAAAGGAAGTGGCTGGGCGGCGACATCCGCTACTCGCGCGGCTCGCCCGGCGTCGTCGAGGGCCACGGCGTGACCGTGTCCGATGACAACAGCCAGGTGCCGCATACGCGCGACCTCGAGAATCCGCTCGCGGCGGTACAGATGGGCCTGATCTACGTGAATCCCGAAGGTCCCGACGGCAAGCCGGATCCGCTGGCCGCGGCCAAGGACATTCGCGATACGTTCGGGCGCATGGCGATGAACGACGAGGAGACCGTCGCGCTGATCGCCGGTGGTCACACGTTCGGCAAGACGCACGGCGCCGCACCCGCGACGCACGTCGGCGTCGAGCCCGAAGGCGCGGATCTCGAGCTGCAGGGGTTCGGCTGGACCAACAGTTTCGGGACCGGGCGCGGCGCCGATACGATCACCAGTGGCCTCGAAGTCACGTGGACGCGCACGCCGACGCAATGGAGCAACGACTTCTTCCAGACGCTGTTCGGCTACGAGTGGGAGTTGACCAAGAGCCCCGCGGGCGCGCAGCAATGGCGGCCGAAGAATGGCGCGGGGGCCGGCACGGTGCCCAGCGCGCACGACCCGGCGAAGAAGATCGCTCCGTCGATGCTGACCACCGATCTGTCGCTGCGGATGGACCCGGGCTTCGAGAAGATCTCGCGCCGGTTCATGGAGCATCCCGAGCAGTTCGCCGATGCCTTCGCACGCGCGTGGTTCAAGCTGACGCACCGGGACATGGGTCCGCGCTCGCGCTACCTCGGGCCGGAAGTGCCGACGGAAGAGCTGATCTGGCAGGATCCGCTGCCGGCGGCGCAGGGCCCCGCGCTCGCCGCGGCGGATGTCATGGCGCTGAAGGGCAAGATCCTCGCGACGGGACTGTCGGTGCGCGAACTGGTGGGCGCGGCATGGGCGTCAGCCGCGACGTTCCGCGGTTCCGACAAGCGTGGCGGCGCCAACGGCGCGCGCGTGCGGCTCGCACCGCAAAAGGACTGGGCCGCCAACGACCCGGCGCAACTCGCGAAAGTGCTGACGACGCTGCAAGGCGTCAAGGCGGACTTCGACCAGGGTGGCAAGCAGGTGTCGCTGGCCGACCTGATCGTGCTGGGAGGCTGCGCGGCCGTCGAGAAGGCGGCGAAGGACGCGGGCCAGGACGTCACGGTACCGTTCGTACCCGGTCGCGTCGACGCGTCCGCCGCGCAAACGGATGTCGAATCGTTCGCCGTGATGGAACCGCTGGCGGATGGCTTCCGCAACTTCCTCAAGGGCAAGTACGCGGTGACCAGCGAGACGCTGCTCGTGGACAAGGCGCAACTGCTGACGCTGACGGTACCGGAAATGACCGTGCTGGTCGGCGGCCTGCGCGTGCTCGACGCCAACACCGGCCATGCGCAGGAAGGCGTGCTCACGAAAACGCCGGGCGCGCTGACCAACGACTTCTTCGTCAACCTGCTCGACATGAGCACGGAATGGAGGGCGACGTCGGCCGCCAAGGAGACGTTCGAAGGTCGTGACCGCAAATCCGGCGCCGCGAAGTGGAAGGCTTCGCGCGTCGATCTCGTGTTCGGCTCCAACGCGCAGTTGCGCGCCGTGGCCGAGGTCTACGGCAGCGCCGACGCGAAAGGCAAGTTCGTCAAGGACTTCGTCGCCGCGTGGGCCAAGGTGATGAACCTGGACCGGTTCGACGTGGCACACTGACCGCCGACGCATCCCGCGGCGTCACGCCGCGGGATTGCGTGCCGTGGCGCCGCACTGCGGCGCCTTTTTTTACGCGATCAATACGGCGCCGCGACGACGACGAACTGCGGGCCCTGCGGCACGTACCAGGTCGACCCGCATTGCTGGTAGATCATGCCGCCGTAGTTCACGGGCACGCAGGCCGGCGGCAACGTCCGCACCATCGAGCCGATCACCGCCGACGTCACGGCCACGGTGGCCGTCACGGCAGCCGCCGTGGCGACCGGGTGCCAGTCGTTGTCCCAGCCGCCGCAGCAACCGTGGTTGTCGACGTGCACGTTGACGTCGCGGTTCACGTTGACGTTGGTGTTGCGATTGACGTTCGTGTTGCGGTTGACGTTCGTGTTGTTGCTGCGGTTCACGTTGTTCACGTTGTTGACGCTGGCGCTACGCACGTTGTTGGTCCGTGCGTCGGCACGCGCGTTGTTGACCTGCGGCCGGCCACCGCCGCCGGCTTGCGCCCCGCCGCGATTTCCGCCGCCGCCTGCACCGCGTCCACCCGCCGCATCGGCGTTCGCGATCGCGAGCGCGCCTGCGCACAACACCACGGCGACAACCCGTCCGAGCCGTACCAGGGATTGGATGATCATGGCGCTCTCCTCAGTTGCCCTTGACGGGGACGAGTTCGATCTTGCGCGACCCCTTGGGTGGCACGAACGAGAACGTGGTGGGCGCGAATGACGGCGACAGGTTCCAGTCCAGCGTGGATGCCGATTGCGGACGCGCGTCGTCGGCACGGTTGACGATGACGAGTCGCCGCGGCAGCGGTCGCGAGCCCGACTGGATCCAGATCTGCCAATCCAGCATCCCCTGACGGAACGCATAATGGTCGCAGACGACGCCGTCGATGATGTCCTGACCGGCGTTCATCGCGGAATCCAGCTTGTCCTCGGGCGCCTCGGGCGTGCCCCACAGGAACAGGTCCTGCAGCGGCAGCTGGACGCCGTAGTGGTTCTCCAGCGCGTCGACGAGCGCATTGAGATTGCCTGAGAACGGCACCGCCGAATACATGTTTTGCGCGGGCGTGAACAGCGTGACGGTCTTGCCGTCGTAGAACAGCTCACGATCCATCCGCGCGCTCTCCATGACGACACGAATCCGGTCGGGACGCTGGACGCTCATCCGCGCGCTGGCCATGTGTTGCAGCTTCTGCCCGTCCGCCAGCACGCGCTCGCCGACGAGGTCGGTGTTGACGGTGAAGCGCTTCAGCGACTGCAGGTAGGTACCCATCGCCTTCAGCGCCCGGACGGCGTCGGCGTCGACGGGATTGGCCGCCGCAGCAGGCGTGGCGGGTGCAGCGGACGCGGGCTGCGGCTGCTGCGCCTCGCTGACCGCAGCGGCCAGCAACAGCGCGAGCGCCGCGGCCAGCGTAAAGGTCCTTGGCATCGTCTCCTCCATCGATGGGCGCGGCCGTCGCGGGCCGCGCAAGCCGGGAAGACTACGCTGCACGACGACGCGCGCCAATCGCCCCTTGGTGCATGCCGGGGTGCTTGCGGCCATGCGGGCCCCGCGCCACACTCCGCCTCCATGACGCTCCCCGACCTCGAGCCGTTCGCCGACACGCCAACGCTGGCCGGGCGGCCCATCTTCGAACTGGGTCCGTTCGGGCACCACCTGTTTCCGCAGGATCGCGCCGAAGTGACAATGCGGTCGGTGCTGCGTCGCGCGGCCCTGCTCGGGCTGGTCGCGTGGCTGCCGTTGCCGGTGCTCGCCTGGATCGCGGATGGCTTGACCGTCGGCCCGGCGACGCATTCGCTGCTGTCGGATGTCGGCATTCATGTGCGGTTGCTGCTCGCCGTGCCGGCGCTTGCGCTCGCCGACGGGTGGTGCGGCTCGCGCCTGTCGGTGATCGCGCGCCATTTCGGCACCACCGGCCTGTGCGACGATGCGACGCGACCGCGGCTCGCTGCGATCCTCGAGTCCGCGCGGCGCCTGTGCGCGGCTCGGTGGTCGCGCCTGCTCATCGCGCTCCTCGCGTATGCGTCCGTGTTCGCGGCGTTCGTGTCGCTACCGGACAGCGCATTGCCCCAGTGGCAACGGACGCCGACGCTGGGCGCGATGCCCTTGGTCGCATGGTGGCACCTGCTCGTCAGCGCGCCGCTGGTGTTCGTGCTGGTCTACAGCTGGATCTGGCGATGGGGCGTGTGGTTCCGGCTGTTGATCCAGCTCTCGCGGCTGCCGTTCCACCTGTCCGCAACGCATCCGGACCAGGCGGCTGGCGTCCGCTTCGTCGGCTACTCGCTGCGCGCATTTGCGCCGGTGGCGTTTGCCGTGGGCGCCATCTTCGCGGGCCGCGCGGGCGCCGATGCGCTGAACCACGGTGTCGCGCTCACCCATTACCAGGACGCCGCCATCGGCACGATCCTGGCGACCGTGATCGTCATCGCGCTGCCGACGCTGGCGTTCACGCCACGGCTGCTGCGTGAATGGCGGCTGGGGGTATTCGCGTACGGTAACCTGGGCTCGCTGCATTCGCGGTTCTTCGAGCAGAAGTGGGTGCTGTCGCGTCCGCGGATCGGGCCCGAGATCGTCGACGCCGAGGAATATTCGATCGCCACGGACCTGCAGGCGTACATCGGCAGCGTCTACTCGATGCACCTGACGACGCTCGACGTGCGCAGCCTGATCGTGCTCGCGATCGCCACCGGCTTGCCGATGCTGGGTGTCATGCTCGCATTCGCCCCGATCGACGTACTGATCAAGGAAGCCGCGGGGCTGCTGTTCTGATGGCAGGCGTGCGCGTCGCCACCGCAGTTGGGGTCGCGCCGGCCCCGGCAGCGATACCCTGAACGGCGCTCAGGCGCCCGCGAGCTTGCGCATCCGCTTGATCACCGGCGGCAGGAACCACGCCGCGAGCGTCAGGGCACCGAGCACCGCCGCGATCGGCCGGCCGAAGAACGCGGTCAGCTGGCCATCGCTCTTGATCATCGACGACACGAAGTTCTCCTCGAGCATGCCGCCAAGCACCACACCCAGGATTGTCGGCGCGATCGGGAAGCCGTTCTGCTCCAGCACGAACGCGATCAGGCCCGCGGCGAGCATGATGCCGACGTCGAACACCGTGTTGTTGATGGCGAACGTGCCGACGATGCAGAACAGCAGGATGATCGGCATCAGCACCTCGCGGCGCACGCGCAGGATCTGCTTGGATACCTTGATGCACGCCCATCCGAGCGGGACCATGATCAGGTTGGCGACGATGAACAGCAGGTACACCGCGTAGATGTTCTGCGGGTTCTGCGTGAACAGCGTCGGGCCGGGCGCCATGTTCTTCATGTAGAGCACGCCGATGACGATGGCGGTGATCGAGTCGCCGGGGATGCCGAACACGAGCGCCGGGATCCACGCGCCGGCCAGTGCGCTGTTGTTGGCGGAACCGCTCTCGACGATTCCCTCGACGTACCCGGTGCCGAACTTCTGCGGCTCCTTCGAGAACTTCTTGCTGACCGCATAGGACATCCATGCGGCGATGTCCGCGCCCGCGCCGGGCAGCGCGCCGACGACCGTGCCGAGCACATTGCCGCGGAAGATCTGCAGCGGATATTTCTTCGCGAGACCCCACATGCCCGTAAAGATGTTGCCGATCGGCTTGTCGACGATCAGCGCGCGCGGACCGGTGTCGACGACGAAGCGCAGGATCTCCGACACGGCGAACATGCCGATCATCATCGGGATCACGCCGATGCCGCCGAGCAGCTCCGTGTTGCCGAACGTGAAGCGCGGATAGCCCGCCGGGTTGCCCAGTCCGACGCACGCGATCAGCAGGCCGAGCAGCAGCGACACGATGCCCTTCAGCGGCGCCTCGGCGGTGATCACGATCGCGCACGACAATCCCAGCAGCACGAGCCAGAAGTACTCGAACGAACTGAACTTGAGCGCGAACTCCGCCAGCGCCGGCGCGGACGCGATCAGCACGGCCGTCCCGAACAGGCCCCCGAACGCGCTGAACACGAGGCCGGCACCGAGCGCGAGCTCCGCCTGCCCCTTGCGCGTCATCGCGTAGGCCTCGTCCGTATAGGCAGCCGATGCGGGCGTGCCGGGCATCCGCAGCAGGCATCCGGGGATGTCGCCCGAGAAGATCGCCATCGCCGTCGCGGTGACGATCGCGGCGATCGCGGGGATCGGCGCCATGAAGAACGTGACGGGCACGAGCAACGCCGTGGCCATCGTGGCCGTAAGGCCGGGCACGGCGCCTACGAACAACCCGAACACCGATGCGGCCAGCATGACCCACAGGTTGTACGGGTCGAACACCATCGCGAACGCGGTTTCGAGGGCACCCATCGTCGTCAGTCGGTGGTCAGCGGGGGCGTCAGAACGCGTGCGCCTGCAGGAAGCCCCAGGGGAGCGGCACGCGCAGCAGCTTGTAGAACGCGTACCAGATGACCGCGGTCGCCACGACGGCGATCACGATGGCCGGCAGCGGCCGCACCTCGAGCACGATGAACAACGACGCGAGGACGACGACGCTGACGACAAAGAATCCCAGCGTGCCGACACCGACGATGTAGAACGCGGGCGCGGCCAGCGTCAGCAGGAACGCCGACACGTGGCGCGGTGAGCGCCACCAGTCGGGCGCCGCGAACCAGGGCTCGCCTCCCCGCTCGCGCAGACCCTGGACGATCAGCGCGAACGACGCGACGATCAGCCCGCCGGCGATGAGCCCCGGAAACAGCGCCGGCCCCACGCGCTGCCCGTGCACGGCCGGAAACGACTGCACGTGCCACAGCACCGCGATGCCCAGCACGGCGAATACCGCGCCGAGGATCGCGTCGTTGACCTTCATCGGCGAGTTACTTGGCGAGGCCCAGCGTCTTCATAACCTTGCCCATGTCGGCGTCGGCCTTGGCCATGAACGCCGCATAGTCGCCCTCGGCCGCCCATTCGGCTCCGAAGCCTCGCTGCGCCAGGAAGTCCTTGTACTCCTTGCTTTCGTACGCTTTCTTCAGCGCCGCGACGAGCCTGGTCTCGATGTCCTTGGGCAGGCCCTTGGGCGCGGCGAAGCCACGCCACGCGGCCGTCGTCCAGTTGCTGCCCGTAGCCTGCTTGATGGTCGGGAGGTTCGGGTACAACGCAGGCGGCTTGTCGGCGAACACCGCGAGCGAGCGTACCTTGCCCGCGTCGATCAGCGCGCGCGCTTCCGGCAGTGAGCACGGCACGAACTCGACGCCGCCGGCCACGAGGTCCTGCAGGCCAGGCGCCGCGCCATTTGACGGCACCCACGGCACCGCGTTCGGATCGATCTTGAGGTCGGCCAGCAACCCGGCGATCGCGAGTTGCCAGATGCCGCCCTGCCCGGTCCCCGACGCCTTGAACTTGCCCGGGTTGGCCTTGATCGCGGCGATCGCGTCGTTGACCGTCTTGTACGGCGAATCGGCGCGCACCTGGAAGCCGGCCGGGTCGGCATTGACGAGCGCGAGCGGCGTGTAGGACGCCGGCGACAGGTCGGTCAGCCCTTGCCAGTGCATCATCGCGATCTCGACGGTGATCAGGCCGATCGTGTACCCGTCCGGCGCCGCCTGCGCGATGGCGCTGTGGCCCACGACGCCGTTGCCGCCCGTGCGATTGACGACGGTGACCGGCTGCCCCAGTTCCTTCTCCAGCATGCTGCCGAAGAAGCGCGCCACCGCGTCGGTGCCGCCGCCCGCGCCCCAGGGGACGATCAACGTGACGGGACGGTCCGGATACGCGGCGCCCGCGGTGGCGGCGACGCAGGCGAACACGAGCGCGCCGAGCGCGCGGACGATGCGATGCATGAGGCTCCTCCTTGTACGGCGCGGGCGCGCCGGTGGGTCGGGATGCCGTCGGGCCCGCGAAGGGCTCTGTGGTCGACGGCGACGCGAAACGGACGGTAACAGTCGCCGTCGCGGCCGGTCAAGTGGTCAGGCCGGTTTCACCGCGCAGAGCGTGCTGGCGAAGGGCCACGCTGCGTCCACCCAGCGCGCGGCGACGCGGAAGCCGGATGCGTCGAGCAGGGCGTCGATCTCGTCCTCGGCGTACTTGTGGCTGTTTTCGGTGTGGATCGTCTCGCCCGCGCGCAGCGTCGCTTCCCATCCCGGACCGTGCACGACCTGGTCGACGAGCGACTCGACGTGCATCTCGACGTTGTGCGTGTCGCGGTTGTACCGCGCGCGATGGCGGAACGTGCGGAGCGTGAAATCGGTTCCGAGCTCGCGGTTGCTCCGCGCGAGCACGTTGAGGTTGAACGCCGCGGTCACGCCCAGCGGATCGTCATAGGCCGCGAGCATGACCGGCTCGGCCTTGCGCAGATCGTTGCCGAGCAACAGGTGGTCGCCGGGGCGCAGCGAGGCGCGCACGCGAGCCAGCAGCGCGCGGCTGGCCGTTGCGTCGAAATTGCCCAGCGAGCTGCCGAGCAGCAACACCAGCACCGGGCCACGCCGCGCGGCCAGCGCGCCGTCGATGCCGGCATCGAACAGGCCCTCGAGCGTGCGCACGTGGACACCGGCGATGCCGGCGAGCGCCAGTCGCGTCGATGCCAGCGCCGCCGCCGAGATGTCGATCGCGCAATAGTCGACGGACCGTCCGCGCGCCGCCGCCGCCGTGAGCAACAGCGTCGTCTTGCTCGCGCTGCCGCTGCCCAGCTCGATCACGTGGGTTGCCGCCGCGCGCGTCGCCATCTCCGCGGCGTGCCGCTCGAGCAGCCGCCGCTCGGCACGCCACAGGCCGTACTCGGGCAGCTGCGTGATCGCATCGAACAGTGCCGAGCCGAGCGCGTCGTACAGGTATTTCGGCGCCAGCCGCTTTTGGCCCGCAGCCGTGAGGCCGGCGCGCACATCGGCGGCGAATGCGTCGTCGACGGACAGTGCGTCGCGTGCGCGCGGCGCCGCCGTCATGCGTCCTCCACGCAACGGAACCCCGCGAACACATAAGGGTAGTGAGGCTGGAACCAATTCCGGAACGAGCGCCGCAACAGCGGCCGCGCCGTGTGCGCCGAGCCGCCCTTCAGCACGAAATGGCGGCCATCGAAGAAGTCGGCCGAGTACCCGGGGTAGTAGTCGGCGGCGCGAAATCCGGCATACGGTCCGAACGGCGTGGACGTCCACTCCCAGCCATTGCCGAGCAGGCCTTCGACGCCTGCCGCCGACGCACCGCGCGGATGCGCGTCCACGGGCAACGGATCCCAGCGCCCCAGGTCGAAGTTGCCGCGCGTTGCATCGGGTGCCGCGGCGCCCCACGGATAGGGCGCATCGCCCTCGCCGTATGCGGCGCGCATCCATTCGGCTTCCGTCGGCAGCCGCGCACCGCGCCAGCGCGCATAGGCGCTCGCTTCGGCGTGGCTCAGGTAGACGGGCCAGTCGGACTGGAACGGCACGAGATCGTATCGCGACACCAGCGTCCACGCCCCGTCGTGCGCGCGCCAGCTCGCGGGATGCCGGACCTCATGTTCCTCGATCCACTGCCAATCGTCGCCGGCCCAGCATTGCGCATCGCGATAGCCGCCGGCCTCCACGAAACGCAGGTACTGGCCGTTGGTGACCATCCGGCGATCGATGCGGAACGCGGGAACGTGCACGCGGTGCACCGCGCGCTCGTTGTCCCAACCGAAGCCCGCATGCAGTCCGAGCGTCACCTCCCCGGCAGCGATCGCGACCTTCTCTTCCGCACTGGCACGCGCGACCGCGGGCACGTTGCGCACCATGCGCGACCTCTCGAGGCGGTTCACCAGGTAGGCAAGCGTCTCCGCGTGCATCCAGCGATGCTCGATCGCCGTGTGCAGGCGCTCCCACGCGCCGTCGTCGACCGGACGCGTCGGCTGCGCAGAGAGCCACGCGTCCACGCGATCCCGCGTGCGGCGCGCATAGCGCCGGATCTCCGCGAGCGGCGGCCAGTCGCCCGGCGCGTCCTGCGGGAGCCCGGTCCCCACCGGATCGATGCCGAACGCGAACAGCCGGTCGAGTGGGTCGACAGCGCGCACGCCAGCGCGCGCCGCCAGCAGCAGGTTGGCGTCGAACGCCTCGAGATGGCCAACGTAGAACGCCAGCCGATGCCGCTCCGCCACGGGACGATCGAACATCGAGGCTTCGGGCACTCCGGCGAACAACGCATCCGTCGCGCCACGCGCGCGCGTCAGTTCCGCGCGCAGCGTATCGACGGGGGCAGTCCGTTCACGCGGCTGCGCTTGCATGGTCCTCTGCAGCTTCCGCGAGGTCGCGCAGCGCACGGTGCACGAACTGGACGGTGATGGATCCTTCCCCGACGGCCGACGCGATCCGCTTGACGCTGCCGGAGCGTACGTCGCCGGCGGCGAACACACCCGGGATGCTCGTCTCGAGCAGGTACGGCGGCCGGTGCAGGCGCCACTGCCCAAGGTCGTCGGCCGGAATGTCCGCGCCGGTACGCACGAAGCCGTGGTCGTCGAGCGCCACGCAACCGTCGAGCCATTGCGTGTTGGGCGCGGCGCCGGTCATCAGGAAGACGTGCCGAACCTCGTTGTCGGCTGCCTGCGCGTCGCCCGTGATCCACGAGACGCGCTCCAGCCGCTCCGCGCCCGCGAGGTCCGTAATGCGGGTATTCGTGTGCAGCGTGATGTTGCTGGCCTCTTCGATGCGCCGGATCAGGTAGGACGACATGCTTTCGGCAAGGCCCGCCGAGCGCACGAGAATGTGCACGTGCCGGCACGAGCTGGCGAGGAACACGGCTGCCTGGCCCGCCGAATTGCCGCCGCCGACGATCGCGACGTGCTCGCCGTCGCACATCCGCGCCTCGAGGTGCGTCGCGGCGTGGTAGATGCCCCGGCCGCTGAAGGTGTCGACGTTGGCGACGTCGAGCGTCCGGTATTGCGCGCCACTGGCGATGACGATGCTGCGACTGCGCAGCCGCGTGCCGTCGGACATCTCCACCGCATAGGGCCAGTCGTCGCAATGCAGGCGCACCGCCTGCCACGCAACGCTGAGCTGCGCGCCGAACTTCTGCGCCTGCGACATCGCGCGTCCCGCCAGCGCCGCGCCCGAGATGCCGGTCGGGAAGCCCAGGTAGTTTTCGATCCGCGAACTGGTACCCGCCTGCCCGCCCGGCGCGAGCGTGTCGACGATGCGGACGTCCAGGCCTTCGGACGCCGCATACACGGCGGCGGCGAGGCCCGCGGGTCCCGCGCCGACGATCACCACGTCGTGCACGCGGGTGTCGTCAGGCGTGCCGTTGATGCCGAGGCAGTCCGCCAGCGCGCGGTTGGCGGGATTGCGGAACACCTCGCCCGCGCCGCAGATGACCACGGGAAGATCGCGTGGGGAAAGATGGAAGCGCTCGAGCAACGCCCGCGCCTCGGGATCGTGGTCGATGTCGATGTCGACGTAAGGCTGTGCGTTGCGCGACAGGAACTCGCGGATCCGCAGCGTGTCGCCCGCTCGACTCGAGCCCAGCACCGAAATCTCGCTGCGCCCCGACTGCAGCATCCCCAGCCGCCGCAGGATGAACGCGCGCATCATCATCTCGCTGAGGCTGGCGTCGTCCTGCACCATGCGCCGGAGCTCGTCGAGACTCATCTCCAGCACCGATCCCGCCTCGCTGACCCGGATCCGCACGAGAGCCCGCGCCCCGCTCAACGATGCCATCTCGCCGCTGAAGTCGCCGGCGGTCAGCACGTTCAGTACTTCGTAACCGCAGGACTCGTGGACGATGTCGGTCGCAGGCAGCGCGACCTCGATGCTGCCGGACTCGACGATGTAGATCCCGCGCGGCACCGTGCCTTCCTCGACCAGGATCTCGTCGACCTGCGTCGTCCTGCGCGTGCAATGTGGCGCAATCCGTGCGAGCTGTGCGGGCGTCAGCTTGGGAAATATCTGCGCGCGGCGCGTCTCCAGCAGGTCGGTATTCGCGGCCACGCGGGTTACTCCAGGAGCATCGCCAGTTGGTCGATATAGCACCAGCTCCAATCCTCGCCCGGCTCGAGCGAACTGATGATCGGATGGCCGGTCGCGTGGAAGTGCCGCGTCGCGTGGCGGTTCTTCGAATCGTCGCAGCACCCGACGTGTCCGCAGGACCGGCACAGCCTCAGGTGCACCCACGTGTCGCCGAGCGCGAGGCATTCCTCGCAGCCGTCGCTCGTTGCGACGTCCGTCATCACTGCGTCAAGATGTCGGCACTGGGTTGGCATGCAGTTCTTCGCTCCCCTCAAAGTCTACACGCACGTGCGTGCGCGAATTGCCGACCTGCCCAAGTGAAAGCCAGCGTGGCACGACCGCCTCCGGCCGCCGGCGGCGGCCCTGGCGGCCCATTTGCTAGACTCGGCGCGCGCTGCTTGGCGCCACCTTTCACGGTCTGTGGACGATGAGTGACGGAGGAAAGACGGAGGACGCCGCCGCGCCAGCAACCGCCGCCGCGCCCGGCACGCCGCCCGCGCTATCGGCGAAGACGCGGCTCGTGGCGAAGATCATCCGGCTGCGCGGACCGATTACCGCGATCGCTGCCGTCGGCGCAACGCTCGGCGGCTTCGTCGGCTACTGGAACGCGTACCGCGCGGTGCACGAGGGCACGGCGACGCCAGCGACCGCCGAGGCGAACGCTGCGGCCGGCCCGCTGTCGATCGTCGTGCTGCCTTTCACGAATCTCACCGGCGATGCGGACCAGGGTTATTTCGCGGACGGCCTGACGGCAACGCTCGCCTCCGACCTGTCGCGGATCCCGGACGCATTCGTCATCGACTCCGCGAGCGCGCAGAGCTACAAGGGCAAGCCGCTCACGGCGCAGCAGATCGGTCGCGCGCTCGGCGTGCGCTTCGTGCTCCAGGGTAGCGTGCAGAGAAACGGCAGTCACATCCGGATCAACGCGCAGCTCGCCGACGCGACAACCAACGCGCAGATCTGGGCGGACAGCTTCGAGGGCGACACGTCGGACCTGTTCGCGTTGCAGGACAAGGTCACCGCGCGCATCGCCGCCTCGATGGATCACCAGATGGTGCTCGTCGCGGCGCGCGAGAGCGAAAAGCGCCGCGACAATCCCAACGCGGTGGACCTGCTGCTGCGCGCGCGGGCACTGCAGGACCAGCCGCAGTCGCTCGACAACTGGCGCCAGGTGGAACGCCTGTACCGGCAGGCGCTGGCCGTCGATCCCGGGAACACCAAGGCCATGATGGGCCTCGCCTCGGCGCTCAGCTTCGAGGCCACCAATTTCAGCCCCGCGCTCAGTCCGGAAGTGCGGGCTGCCGCGTGGCAGGAAGCGGTCGCCCTGGCCACCGAAGCCAACAGCCGTGAGCCGGATGACCCCGACTACTACCGGGTCATGGCATTCAACGCTGCCGCCCACGACGACGTCGAGGGCGAGCGCCGGGCCGCCGAGGCCATGGTCCGGCTGGATCCGCGGAACCCGTCGTCGTACAACGTGCTCTCGGTCGTCTATTTGCGCGCGGGCGAGCCGCAGAAGGCGGTCGAGGTCCTCAGGAAAGCGGTGGACCTCAACCGCAAGAACGCCGGTGCGGTGTTCGTCAACAACCTGGGCCGCGCGTACTTCCTGGCAGGCGACAACAAGTCCGCGATCGTGTGGGCGGACCGGGCGCTGCAGATCGAACCAACCTACGAAGCCGCGCACGTCGTGCTGGCGATGGCGTACGCGCTCGACGGCAACGAGGCCAAGGCGCGCGCGGAAGCCAGCGAGGTCCGCCGCCTGAATCCCCGCTACGAGTTCGACGCCGCGGCCGCACGCGCGCGTGCCGAGGCCTCACCGGTGTATCGCAACTACCTCGAGCAGAAGATCATGCCAGGCCTGCGCGGCGCGGGCCTGGCGGATTGATCCCGGCTTCCAGCAAAGACACGCTTGCCGAGCGCGTGCGCGTCGAGCGAAGGCGTCGACCAGAGGCGAATCCAAGCGTTGCATGGAAAATCGCTACGCATGTCGGCGCATCCGGCCCAAGCCAGCGCCCAACGAAAAGGGCCAGATCTTTCGATCTGGCCCCTGGATTTGACTGGCGCGCCCGGCAGGATTCGAACCCACGACCCCCTGGTTCGTAGCCAGGTACTCTATCCAACTGAGCTACGGGCGCCCAAGCTTTCAATTATACCGCGGAACATCGACCGTGGCCAACCGTCGCCTGGGCGTAACCGAGTTCAGCCGCGCGAGCGGCGTGCCGTCACGGCGCCCAGCCCCGCGAGTACAAGCGCGACCAGTCCCAGACCCCATGGCGTCGTCGCCGGCACCGGGGTGGCTGCCGCCACCGGCACGACGCCGAACGTGATCGTCACCGCGCCGTCGCCGCTGTTGTTCCCCGCTTGCAACACCGGAGCCAACCCACCACTGTACGAGCCGCCGCCACCGCCGGGTTCGTTACCACATGGGCTATAGGCTGCGCCGCCCCCGCCCGAGAAGCCGCCGCCGCCCCCGCCTCCCATGTTGTCCGACCCGCCGCCCCCGCCGCCGCCAAATCCGCCGTCGCCGCCCTCGTCGTAGCCATCGTTCCAGCGGATGCCGCCGAGGCCCCCGTTGCGGGGCGCACGGCCACCCTCCGCGCCCCCGTCTCCCGGCGTGTAGTCGTAGTTGGTCGAATTGTCGCCGCCGGTGCCATCCGTCACCCACCCCGCGCCACCGCCCGCCCAGTAGCTATCGGTGCTGGAGACGTTGCTCGTCCCGCCGTTGCCCCCCGTGCCGCCATTGGCGAGTGAGCCTGACCGGTTGCCGCTCGACGCCGCCGAACCGGACTGGTCCGCCGCCGTGGCCGAAGTGCAGCGTGCACCGGAACCGCCACCGCCCGCGGCCAACATCGGGAACGCCGCGGTGGCGTCCGTATAGACAAACGACCCGCCGCCGCCCCCGGGCGCGGCATTGTCGATGTCACCATTGTCGCCGCTCACTGCCTGCGTGTCGCCGCCGCGCTGGCCCACGAGCACGTACACCGTCTGCCCAGCCGTCAGTGCAAACTGGCCGCCGGCCGTGGCGCCTTTGCCGCCGGGGTATCCCGGTGCATAGACTTGGGTACCCCCTTGCGCACCCTTCGCAACAATCGTGTACACACCGCTCACGGGAACGGTCCACGCCTGGATGCCATTGGCCACGGTCACGGCGCCCGCGAGCGTCGTCGCCGAATAAGCGGTGTCACATTGGCCCTGGCTGGGCCCGGTCGCGCCGCTCTGGCCGCACGTGGAGAATGAATACGACTGCGCCCATGCCGCGCCCGCCGACAGCGCAAAGATCGCGGCTGCAACCCCTGTTCGTGCGAAAGCACCCGCACCGGTCCGTTTCATTGCCATGCTTTTCCCTGTGGTTACCCGGCATCGTCGCCGTGTTCAACCACAAGACTATGCGCAGGCTTCGCCCCCTGTCCAAGCATTCGCGCGCCGTCGCGGCAACGGTACCCCGCAGCTGTTGCGGCGCCCCAACAGCGCCTCAGCGCAGGTTACCGGTATGGCCCAGCGAATACCGCCCCGGCTGCGGCCACACCGTCATGCCGTGCGGCTCCTGGCCGACCTTGATCTTGTCCATCGCGCCGCTCGTCGTGTCGATCCGGTAGACGACGTCGTCGAAGCGGCCGGACAGCCACAGGTAGCGCCCGTCGACGCTGACGTTGCCCATGTCCGGGCTGCCGCCTCCCGGGACGGGCCATGTCTTCAGGACCTTGTCGGTCGCGAAGTCGATGACGGACACGCTGCCGGGCCCGCCCGGCTTGCCGTGGATCGCATGCGAGCCACGATTCGCCACGTAGAGCAGCTTGCCGTCGCGGCTCGGGTACAAGCCGTGAGGCGCGACACCGGTCATGATCTGCGCGGTCTCGGTGAACGTCGCGGCATCGATGACGTGCACGGCGTCGACGGCCATGTCCGCGACGTAGAACTTGCTGCCGTCCGGGCTCATCCGGATGTCCTGCGGCATCCCCTTCTTCACCGTGCAGAGCTCGGTGTCCGGAAAAACGCTGGCCTGGCCACGCACTTCCCTGAAGCGCGTCGGCGGGATCTTGAGCTTCAGGAAAGCCACGACCTTGCGACCCACGAGGTCGATCTTCACGATGCCCCCGCTGAACTCGCACGTGAAGGCGGCGTAGCGACCGTCCGGCGTGAAGTCCGCGTGGTTGATGCCACCGCACTCTGGCGCGTCGATGCTGTACTGCAGCTGCATCGTGTGCGGGTCGCGGAAGTCGAGCCGCTTCTTCGCCTCCGCGACCACGATCGCCGACTTGCCATCGGGCGTGAAATACATGTTGTAGGGATCATCGACCGCGATCTCGGGGCCGGGCTTCGCGGTGAGCGGGTCGATCGGGGTCAGGCTGCCGTCGCTGCGTCCTTCCGCGTTGTTGGTCACCCACAGCGTCTTCAGGTCCCACGACGGCACGATGTGCTGCGGCGAGCGGCCGACCTTGAAACGGTCGACGACCTTGAGCGTCGCGGGGTCGATGACGAAGACGTCGTTCGAGCGCAGGTTCGGAACGTAGACGCGCCAGAGCTGGTGGGCCGTTACCGGCGCGAGATGCGTCGGGCCGATGTCCGCGTACACGTTCTTCGGATCCGCGAGCGGCGGCATGCCCGGCAACGGCGACGCCGCCGGCTGCGCGTTGGCTTCTGCGATGGTGCGGAGACCCGCGTAATGCGCGCCAACCGCGACGAGACTCGCGGCGGCGAGTACGACGCCGAGCAGGCGAATGCGGCCCGGCCAGTGCTGTTTCATCGGGGAACCTCGATCGGCACGTGCAACCCCCGGCGGGCGGCACCCCGTGCCATTGCAATCGCGCGCATTTTCGCACGCCGGCGCGACCGGCTGTTTGCGCGAGGTCAATCGTGAACAGCAGTGCGCGATGCGCGCGCGGATGCCTCTCCGGCCGGCTCCGCATCAGGCGCAGCGGAACCGGCGGGCGCCGATGCCGCATCCAACGGCGCGTCGGGCGCTGCCGGGCGTCCCCGCGAGCCGAGCCACAGCGAGCCAGCCTTGTATATCCATGACCCGCCCAGCCACAACAGGATCAGCGCGAGGGGCCAGCCGATGATCGCCGGCCAGAGGAATTCGAACACTGCGATCGCGACGCCCGCCACTCCCATGTAGCCGAGCAGCTTCGCTTCCCCGCCGCCCAGCTCGCGGCGGTTGGTCAATGCCGCGCCCAGTACGCTCCCGACACTCGCCGCCCCGGCCGCCGCGCGCCCTGCGCTTCCCGAGTACGCGCGACGTGGGCCGGGCGCGACGCCGGTGGATTCCACCCGGCGCACGCGGTTCCGGCGGGTAAGCACCACCTCGGTCGCATTGGCGAGGTCGCGCTCGTACTGGTCTGCCATGCGCCTCGCGAAGCGCGCATCCTCGACCGCGACGTCGAGCTCGTAGTTGCCCATCCAGCTCGCGAGATTGAGGTTCGTCGACCCGATGCGCGACCACAGGTCGTCGGCGACCGCGGTCTTCGCATGCAGCATCGTGCCGTTCCACTCGAACACGCGCACACCCGCCTGGATGAGCCCGCGGTAACCGGCACGCGACAACGGGCGCAGCGCCGGAATGTCGCTGGCGCCAGGCACGAGCAGGCGCACGTCGACGCCGTCGTGCGCCGCCGCGGCGAGCGCGTGCACATAGGCCGCGGTGCCGACGAAGTAAGCATCGGTCAGGTACAGGTAGCGGCGCGCCATCGACGCGATCACGAGGTCGAGCCGGTACGTGCCGGTGTGGTCCGGCACGCCCGCGATCACGCGCAGCTGCGTGGCGCCGGGCGCGTCGGTCGTCGGCACCGGCGGCGGCGGATGCGTGCCCCACTCGCACGCATGCCACACGTCGTCGAACGCATGCGCCACGTCCGCCACCGCCGGGCCGTGTACCGCGATGCCCGTGTCGCGCCACGGCTCGCGGTTGCGGCCCGGGTCGCCGTTCCATTTGTCGCTGACACACAGGCCGCTGACGAACGCGATGCGATCGTCGATCGAAATCGTCTTGCGGTGGTTGCGCGTGATCCAGCCGAGCGGGCTCGCAAGATGCGGCGGATTGAAGACACCCACGTGGACGCCCGCGTCGCGCAGCCGCGTGAACAGCGCGCCCGCCTTCAGCGACCCGAGCCAGTCGAACACACACCAGACCGCAACGCCGGCACGCGCGCGTTCGCACAGTGCATCGACGAATGCGTTGCCGACCGGGTCGTCGTCGATGATGTACGTCTCGAAGCGGATGCTGTGCCGCGCGGCGGCGATGGCCGCAAGCCAGGCCGGGAAGTTCTCGCGCGCGTCGAGGAGAAGCTCGACGTGGTTGCCGTGCGACGCTTCCGCGCCGGCCGCGCGCGAAAACGCGCGGTCCGCGAGTTGGGCGCGGCTGCGGGAGCGTGCGAGCGGTGGCGGGCGAGGACGCATGGCGGGTCCGGACGGGCGTTCGAGTCTAGCGCACCGGTCATCGTCCTGCTGTCAGCGGTCCGACGACAGCGCGACGGGGGCGGCGTCACTCGACGTGCAGGCCGACTCGTACTAAATTGCCCGGTCCCCACACCACCCGGAGAGACCCATGCCCGCCGACAAGATCGCCACCGTTCACTGGGAAGGCCGCGGCAAGGCCGGCGTTGGCCGCATCTCGACCGACACCGGCGCGCTGAAGGACTACCCCTATGGATTCGCCAGCCGCTTCGAGGACGACCGGCGCGGCACGAACCCGGAGGAAATCCTCGCCGCCGCGCATGCGGCGTGCTTCACGATGGCGTTCTCGTTTGCCTGCGACCGCGCCGGGTTTGCCACCGCCCGCGCAGACACCAAGGCCGCCGTGCGCCTGGTCATGAAGGACGGCGGTTTTGCGATCGACCGCATCCAGCTGACGCTGACCGCGGCGGTCCCCGGCATCGACGAGGCGAAGTTCCAGGAACTCGCCGCGGCGGCCAAGAAGGATTGCCCGTTGTCGAAGGCACTCGCGAGCGTGCCGGAGATCACGCTGACGGCGACGCTCGTTGCCGCGTGACGCGCTAACATTCGGGGGTTTTCGTCCGCACGCAGGCAAGCTCCGATGAATGTCGAACCGCACGACGACGCGCGATTCCCGACCAAGGCCGATGCGCCGTCGCATTTCGCGTGGATCCGGACCCGCCTGTCCGTCGAGCGCACGCTGATGGCGTGGATACGCACTGCCACCGCGCTGATCGGCTTCGGCTTCACGATCGTGCAGTTCTTCGAGCGGCTGGAGAACACGGCCGGCGTGGAAGCGGCGCGGCGGCCCGACGCGCCACGCTACCTCGGGCTTGCGCTGATCGGCGCAGGCGTCGCGGGACTGCTGATCTCGATCCACCAGTACCGGCGGCTCAACCACTACCTGCTCGCGGCCTTCCCGTCGATATCGGGGCTGCCGGATGTGGCCAAGCGCACGCCGCTCGTGTACATCGCGGTGGCGCTGGTGCTGATCGGGCTGTTCGCGTTCGTCGCGGTGCTGACGCGCGTAGTCTAGCCCGCCCCCTGCGTCACACGGACGGCGCCGCCGGATCCCGCACGACGCAGCGGAAGCCGAGGTGGCACGTCGACGTGTCCACCGTCTGCGGCATCCGCGCCGCCGGCCGGTAGCGCCGGCAATAGTTCTCCGCGCACAGGTAGGACCCGCCTTTCATCACGCGGCGCGGGATCTTGATGTCGGGCGTGCGGGCGTCGAGGCTGGCCTCGAGGTCGCACCCGCGCGGGTTCTCGAGCGTGCAGCACGCCTTCTTGATCTTGCCGTGGTCCTGGTAGAAGTCGGACGTCCATTCCCAGACGTTGCCGATCATGTCGAACAGACCGTAGCCGTTGGCGGGATACGAACCGACCGGCGCCGTCCATTCATAGCCGTCCAGCTCGGTGTTCTGCCACGGGAACTCGCCCTGCCAGAAATTGGCCATCGGCTTGCCGCCGGGCATCAGCTCGTCGCCCCACGCGTATTCGGTCGCCTCGCGGCCACCCCGCGCGGCATACTCCCATTCGGCTTCCGTCGGCAGCGACTTGCCGGCCCACGCCGCATAGGCTTCGGCGTCCTCGTAGGCGACGTGCACGACGGGATGGTTCCACAGGCCCTGCAGCGAGCTTTGCGGACCGCGCGGATGACGCCAGTCGGCGCCCGCGACGTACGTCCACCAGTTGTAGTGGTTGCGCATGTCCACGCGACCGGCGGGACGCGCGAACATCACCGACGACGGCACCAGCATTTCCGGCAGCGCGCCCGGGTACAGCGACGGGTCCGCCGGGCGCTCGGCAAGCGTGACGTGACCGGTAGCATCGACGAATTTGCGAAAGTCGGCGTTCGTGACAGCGTAGCGGTCGATGAGGAAACCGTCGACGCGGACGTTGTGCGCCGGCGCTTCTTCCGCGTAGTGGCTGTCGGATCCCATGCGGAACGTGCCGCCGGGGATGCGGACCATTTCGTCCGGCACGCGTTGCAACGCGTCGATGTGGGCTGTGCCCCGCACCGCGGCGGGCGCGGCGGACGATGAGGTACCCGGGTGCTCCATGCTGCGTTCCTTTCAGCGGCCGACAGGCCCTATCGTACGCCCGCCGCGACGACGGCCCGCGGGCTGCCGACACGTCGCGCCACGTGCGCGCTCACTAGAACGCGAAGATGCGGTTCCAGTCCGCCTTCATGTCGACGACCGTCCAATGGTGGGCCCTCGCCCAGTCGAGGGCCTGGTCGAGCCGACCCACCTGCGAAGCACGGTCGTATGCGTACTCGCGCACCGCATCCGTGTGATGCACGAGGCCCATGAAGCGCAGCCCGTCGCCACCGGCCGTGTACTGCAGCATCTGCAGGTCACCGTCCGAGTTGCCGAATGCGAAGATCGGCCGCTGCCCGATCGCGCGGTAGATGCCCACCGGCTTCCCCGGACCGTCGTCGACGAACTCCACCTTGGGCAAGCGCAGCAGTTCAGGCCTGCCGTCGATCATCCGGAACTCGACGTCCACGACGGAACCGATGACCTG
Organism: Pseudomonadota bacterium; assembly: GCA_018241745.1. Taxonomy (GTDB): domain Bacteria; phylum Pseudomonadota; class Gammaproteobacteria; order Burkholderiales; family Casimicrobiaceae; genus VBCG01. The sequence goes on along the minus strand of JAFEDG010000008.1, from coordinate 16,550 downwards.
CGATGGCGGGATGCCATACGCTTTCTCCGTCCACGGCCGCATGAACTCGACGCCACCTCCGGAGACGATGAACGTGCGGAACCCGTTGTCGCGCAAGTAGGCCAGCAGCTCCTGCATCGGGACGTAGACAAGGCTCGTGTACGGCTGGTGGAAGCGGCGGTCCCGCGCGCTCGCGATCCAGGCCGTGATCTCGCGGTCGTATTCGGCCACCGTCATCCCGGTGTTGGCCGTGCCCAGCAGCTTCAGTACCGGGTCCTTGCCGTGCGCAAGCAGCGCCTTGGCGTCGTGCGCCACGATCGCCTTGAACACCGGGTCGTCCTTCCATTCGGGGTGGGCGGGCGCCTCCCTGACCACGCGGTCCAGTGCGAACACGAGCTGCGTGTAGAGCGGGTACTCGACCCACAGCGTGCCGTCGTTGTCGAATACCGCGATGCGCCGCTCGGGCGGCACGAAGTCGGGCGAGGCGGCCGTCGTGGTCGCCGCGACGAACCGGAGGATCGCGGACTTTGCCGGGCCCTCGTTCCAGGACGGCAGCGGCTGCGCGGAAGCCAGCGTCGCCACCAGGCAAGCGCAGGCAAGCACTAACAGGTGACTGGCTCGCAATTGCCCGGCGGTCATCGTCTGATTCCTTCCTGCTTCATCGGGACCACGCACTGACGCACGTGGCGCCCCGGGACAGCGCGGTCAGCCGAGCGGACCCGATCCGGCCATCATGTTGTAGATCGCAAAAATGCCGAGGCCCAGCAATAGCACCGCGACGACCAGCGTCAGTGACAGCGGGTAGGCGCTATCCGCGTGCACGAGGCCGTCCCGCTTCATCGCGTTGCGCTCACGCCGCAACTCGAGCATGAACATCACGTGGTACGCGATCCCGACCACCAGCATGCCGATGCCCAGGATGACGAGCAGTTCGCCAAAATTGCGCGTCGATCCGCTTGCCGTCACCAGGTTCGCGTCGTGCAGCTTCTGGAAGATCTGGAAGATCGTGAAGCCGAAGCTGATCAACGACAGCGACGTCCGGATGACCGACATCAGCGTGCGGTCGGCGCTCATCCGCGTGCGCTGGAACGACATGCCGGTACGCCGGCGCGACAGCTCGACGGAAATGGAGTCCGTATCGGATGCCGCGGTCACGTGCGGCAGGACCGGCGACGCCGCAGCAAGCTTGTCGTGAGGAGTCATGGCTCGTCCCCAGGCGCGGATGCCGGCGGCCGTCCGTCCGCACGTTCGGCGCGACGTTCCCTGGCGCGCGCGTACTGCAGTTCGCGCGTCTCGTCCACTTCGCGGTCCAGGAAATAGCTCAGGAACGTGCGGACCACCGCGATCGCGGCAAGGCGCCCGATGTCCTCCCAGGTGGCCGAGAACGACGTGCTGACGATGTCGGCGCCGAGCTGGAACGTGAGTGCCGCGACGAGCCAGCGCGCAAAACGAAGCCAGACGTCGCGGCGGTCCATGCCGGTGGCATCGCCGCGGAACAGCGTCGGCACGCCGCGCACGAGCGCCTCCAACGCGCCGAACGCGACGCATCCGATCGCGATGGCCTCGACCAGCAGGGATATCGCATGCGCGGCGGTGTGGAGCAGTTCTTCCATGTGGGTCTCGCTGTCGGTCCGCTCAGGCCGCCGGCGGGGATGCGGTGATCCGCCCCGCCTGCCATTTCTGGTACACGGCCGTCAGTACGAAGGCCACGATCACGTACAGCAGTATCACGGCGACCTCGTTCGGCCGTTCCGCCAGCGGAAACGCCGACGCGATCGCGATGGCGACGGCAGGATGCCGCGACGCGGTCGACGTCGCCAGCACCTCGCGATCCTCGCCGTCCGGGCCGCCCAGCGCGTGCCCGATCGCGATCCCTGCCACCGCCATCAGCGCGAGCTTCAGTACCACGCCATTGCCGATGAACGGCTGCATGGCCGGCCACAGTCCCACCAGCAGCAGCACGACCCCCACGGCGAGCACGATGTTCGCCACGAGGCCGATGGGGCGCGCCGCCTTCTCCGCGGCCGGGAACAGGTGCCGCACGATCAGCGCCAGCAGGATGGGTACCAGCACCGTCGTCGCGACGATCTTGCCGACCGCCACGGGCGAAATGTCGCCGTGCGCATCGAATGCACGGTTGAAGATGCCCAGCGTCACGGGAATCAGCACGACTGACAGCACCGACATCGTCACCATGAGGCTCAGCACGTAGCCCTTGCGACCCCCTGCGGCCACCTGCTTCTTCTGCACGATCGGCGGCACCGGCGCCAGCGACAGCGCGACGAGTGCGAACTTGACGGCCAGCGCGGCGTCGGACCACGCGGCGATCGCCGCCGCGACGAGCGGCATGCCGACGTTCATCGCGAGGATCGTGCGCAGCAGCAGCCCCGGATTCCGGAACAGGAACGCCGCATCGGAGAACGTGGCCGTCAGCCCGAAGCTGATGACGGTCAGGATGATGCTGCTTTGCAGCGCGAGCAGGAGAAGCTGTTGTCGGTCCATCGACGTCCCGTCGGTTTCAGTCCGTGCAAGCGATCTCGCGCGCATTGTCGTCGTGATCGACGCGCAGCGCCACGCCCTTTGGTGCAGACTGCACCGCCCGGGCGGCACGCGCGCCCGTCCACCGCGCGACGAAGTCGAGGATGGCCGGCTTCGTCGCGCGTTCGTTCCCGCCCGCCAGAGGCGGGCGCTCCCCAGGGTCAGCCGGCGCCGTGCGTGGCGTCGCGCATCTTGGAGATCGCGTCGTCGATCGTGAAGGAGTTGGGCTTCTGGATCGGCGGGAAGTCGCGGAACGTTTCCGCGAACATGGCCGCGCCGGCCTGCGCGCCATAGATGAGGAAGCAGTTGTGCAGGAACCAGTCGTAGTACGTGTTGGACGTCACGTCCGCGAACTCGTACGGGTCGGTGCGCAGGTTGAAGAGCTTGGGTAGCCGCAGGCGCGTGAACGGCTCGGCCCACACCTGCAGCGTGCCGTGGCAGCGTTGCTCGAGGAACACGACCTTCCAGTTGTCGTAGCGCATCGCGAGGATGTCGCCGTCGTCGCTGATGTAGAAGAACACGTTGCGCGGGCAGGTGTCCGTCTTGCCGGTGATGTAGTCGACGAGGCTGTAGCCGTCGATGTGGTTCTTGTACGTCCGCCCGATGGCCTTGTAGCCCTTCTTCAGCTTGTCGACGACGTCCGGCGCGCCCGCGATCTCCATGAACGTCGGCAACCAGTCGTGGTGCTGGACGATGCCGTTGGCGACCGATCCCGCCGGGACCTTGCCGGGCCAGCGCACGAGCATCGGGATGCGGAACGCGCCTTCCCAGTTCGTGTTCTTCTCGCTGCGGAACGGCGTCATGCCGCCGTCGGGCCACGAGTTGCGGTGCGGCCCGTTGTCCGTCGAGTACTGGACGAACGTATTGTCGGCCACGCCCAGCTCGTCGAGGTAGTCGAGCATCTCGCCCACGTTCTTGTCGTGGTCGATCATCGTGTCGTGGTAGTTCGACTGCCACTTGCCCGCCTGGCCGCGGCTCTTGGCCTTCGTGTGCGTGAACAGGTGCATGTGGGTCGTGTTGAGCCACACGAACCACGGCTTGCCCGCCTTTTCCTGGCGCCTGATGAAATCCTTGGCGGCGGCGACGAACTCGTCGTCGCAGGTCTCCATCCGCTTCTTCGTCAGCGGGCCCGTGTCCTGGATCTTCTGCTTGCCGACCTTGCCCCAGCGCGGCTCGACCGTCGGGTCGTCCTTGTCGGTCGCCCACGAATGGACGACGCCGCGCGGGCCAAAGCGCTCCTTGAAATGCGGCAGCTGTTCCCTGGTCGGGTAATTCTCCATCTCCGGCTCTTCCTCGGCATTGAGGTGGTACAGGTTGCCGAAGAATTCGTCGAAGCCGTGGTTGGTGGGCAGCATCGGATTGAGGTCGCCCAGGTGATTCTTGCCGAACTGGCCGGTGGCATAGCCCTGTTCCTTCAGCAGCGCAGCAGTCGTCACGATCTTGTCGTTCATGCCGATCGGCGCGCCCGGGATGCCCACCTTCGACAGGCCGGTGCGCAGGACGCTCTGGCCCGTGATGAACGACGAGCGTCCCGCCGTGCACGACTGCTCGCCGTAGCTGTCGGTGAACAGCATGCCCTCCTTGGCGATGCGGTCGATGTTCGGGGTCTTGTAGCCCATCAGGCCATGCGTGTAGCACGACAGGTTGGACTGGCCGATGTCGTCACCCCAGATCACGAGGATGTTGGGTTGCTTGCGCTTCGCCGACGCCGGTTTGGCGGCCGCCGGCTTCGCGGGCGCAGGCTTGCTGGATGCAGACTTCCTGGTTGCCATGCTGATCTCCTCTCCTCGTTCTCGAACGGATGACCTCAACGGCTGACCGAGCGCAACCACGCTGTCGCTCGCAGGGCCCGCGCGGCACGCATGGTACCCCGGCGGTTGCGGCAGGGGCGCCGCCGCCGATCGTAGACGCAATGACCAATCCGGGGAACTGGCCCGAGGTTCAGTGGGTGGATGCCGGAGGTGCCGGCCGGATCGCGGCTAGCGCTCCAGGATCTCGCGGATCCGCGCGGCGAACGCGTCGAGATCGAAAGGCTTCGTGATCATCTCCATACCCGGCGCGAGGAATCCTTTACGCTCGAGCGCGTTTTCCGCGTAGCCCGTCATGAACAATACCCTGAGGTCGGGCCTGCTCTGGCGAGCGATGTCGGCTACTTGGCGCCCGTTGATGCCCGGCAGGCCGACGTCGCTGACCAGCAGGTCGATCGCACCGGCGTGTTCCAGCGCCTGCACGGCCGCGCGCCCATCGGCCGCTTCCAGCGTCGTGTAACCGAGCTCGTCCAGTACGTCGACGACGGTCATCCGGACCGCGGGATCGTCCTCGACGACCATGATCACCTCGCCGGCACCGGTACGCGCGGCGCGCGGCCCTTGAGCCACAGCCTCCACGGCCGTGTCTGCGGCGCGCGGCAGGAATAGCGATACCGTCGTGCCCATCCCCGGCGCGCTGTCGATGTGCAGATGGCCCTTCGCCTGCGTGGCGTACCCATAGGCCATCGACAAGCCGAGGCCCGTGCCCTGCCCGATCGGCTTGGTCGTGAAGAACGGGTCGATGGCGCGGTCCAGCACGGCCTTCTCCATGCCAATGCCGGTGTCGGTGACGCGCAGCACGACGTAATCACCCGGCGTGGCACCGGCCTTGGCCCACGTGTCCCCGGCCCCGACGCGCACGTTGGTCGCCGACACGGACAGCGTCCCGCCATCAGGCATCGCGTCGCGAGCGTTGATCGCGAAATTGAGCAAGGCGCTCTCGATCTGGTTCGCGTCGCCGCTGACCGGCCACGTGTCGTCAGCAAGCACGACGTCGAGCCGGATCTGCTCGCCCAGCGTGCGCCGCAGCAGGTCGGCGGTCTGCATCAGCAGGCCATTGACGTCCAGCGGCTTCAGGTCCAGCGACTGGCGCCGCGAGAACGCCAACAGCCGTTGCGTGAGGCCCGCTGCGCGGTTGGCGGACGACGTCGCCGCCTCCATGAATCGCTCGAGCCCGTCGGTGCGGCCAGCGGCGATGCGGCGGCTCACGATGTCCAGGCTGCCGATGATGCCGGTGAGCATGTTGTTGAAGTCGTGCGCGATGCCACCCGTCAGCTGGCCCACCGCCTCCATCTTCTGGGCATGGCGCAACGATTCCTCCGCATGCTCGAGCTCCCGTGTGCGCTCGGCGAGCCGCCGCTCCAGCAGTGCCTCGGCGTCCTTCTTGTCGTGGATGTCATTGCCCGTCCCCACCCAGCGGATGACGTCGCCCTGGTCGTTGCGTAGCGGCTGGGCACGAACGAGGAACCACCGATAGGTGCCGTCGCGCGCCCGCAATCGAAACTCGGTCGCGTACGGCGTCTGCTGCGCGAGTGCCGTGGCCCAGGTGGCGGCGGCGTACGCCCGGTCCTCGGGCGCCACGAAGTCGGCCCAGCCGCTGCCGAGGCTCTCGGCCGCTGACGACCCCGAATACTCCAACCACTGCCGGCTGACATAGTCGAGCGCGCCGTCGGCGCTGGCGGTCCAGACGAAGCCCGGCATCGCCTCCGTCACCGCACGAAAGCGCGCCTCGCTCGCCTTGACGTCCTCGAACGCATGCGTGCGCTCGATGTGCGCCCACGAGCGTTCGGTTACCTCGCGCATGAGCGCGATCTCGATGGCGCGCCACTCGCGGGGCACGTCCTGGTGCATCGCCATCAGCGCGCGCAGACGACCTTCGACTACGTAGGGCATGCAGATGGTCGCGGCGAGCCCGATATCGAGGAAGGCGGCCGCCGCCTCCGGCGGCAACCCGGCGCGATTGTCGTTCAGTACCAGCGGCCGCCCGGCCCGCAGGTTGCGCACGGCCAGCTCGCCGAAATCGCGCAGCCGGTAGTGGCCAACGATGCTGGCGGCGCCTTCGCGGTGCCAGTCTCCGCGGATCGTGAACCCATCTTCGTCCGCATCCATGTCTGCGTACGCACAGACGGTCGCGCCCGCGTACTCGCCGAGCATCCGGGTCGTCGTCGCCAGGATGTCGTCGGCCCGCTCGCTCCGCGCGATCTCGCGCCCGAGCTGGTCGAGGAAGCGCAATCGCGTCTCGCTTTCCCGCACCCGCGCCTCGGCGGTTCGCCGCGCGACGGCCGCACGCGTGCGCTCCGCCACCTCGCGTATCAGCGCCTGCTCGTCGGCCGACCATTCGCGTGGCACCGCGTGATTGAGATAGAGCAGCGCCACGAAGCCGCCATTCTCGGTTACCGGCATGTTGACGAACGACGCCGCGTTGATCGCCTCGAGTTGCGCCGCCGTCTCCACGGTGCGCGGGTCGGCGCGCGCGTCCCCGACGATCACGGTCTCGCCGCGCTTCAGGTCCTCGATGTACGTGCCGTAGTCGCGGAAGTGCAGGACGCCCGCGAGGCTCTGGATGCCGGGCGCGTTCCAGTCGCGCTCGATCGTGATCGTCTCGTTGCGCGTGTCGATCGTGCCGTAGCCCGCGCGGCTGACGCCGAGCGTCTCGCCCAGCAGCCGCGCCGCGCCGAAGGCAAGCGCCTCCGGGTCGTCCACCTCCCGCAGCAGCGTGCTGAGCCGCTGCAGCACCGCCGCGTGCTCCTCGACCCGCTTCTGGTCCGTGACGTCGTAGCCGTCGACGAAGATGCCCTTCACGGTGCCGTCCGGCGCACGCACCGGCTGGTAGACGAAATCGACGACGCGATCCTCGGCCGGACTTCCCGGGAAGCGCTCGAGCTTGACCGCCACCCCGCGCCCGACGAACGCCCTTCCGCTCGCGTAGACGTCGTCGAGCAATTCGTAGAAGCCCTGCCCCGCGAGGTCGGGCAATGCCGCGCGGATCGTCTTGCCGACGACGTCGCGATGCCCGATCAGCTGCTGGTAGGCGTCGTTGACGAATGCGAAACGATGCTCCGGCCCGTCGAGCTGGGCAATGAAGCTGGGCGCCTGGCGGAACATCTCGGCCGTATGCTCGCGCTGCCGGCGCAGCGTGGCCTCGAGCTCCATGCGCTCGGTGATCTCGACGACCGTCACCAGCACGCCGCCTATGTTCCCGTCGTCGTCGCGGACTGGACTGTACGAAAGGTCGAACCATGCATCCGTTGGCGCCGCACCTCGCGTCAGCACGAGCTTCTGGGCCGCGAACGCGAACGATTCGCCCGCGCGTACCTTTGCGTAAATCGGGCCGTTGAAATCCCACACCTCGGGCCAGACGTCGCGCGTGGGCCGGCCGAGCCCGGCGGGATGCTTGCCACCGGCGATCACCGCATAGCCCGCGTTGTAGATCTGCACGAGTTCGTCGCCCCACAGCACGATCATCGGCACCGGGCAGCCCAGGATTGTGTCGACGACATGACGCAACGCGGACGGCCACTGGCCCGGCACGCCCACGGGCGTGGCGGACCAGTCGATGGCGCCCGCGAGGTCGCGTAGCGCTGGGGAAAGCGGAGGGGAAGGCGTCATCGAGGGAGCGCGTCGTGGCGCGCGGCAGCACCGCGCCCATGATGAGTCAATGGCGCCTTGCGGTGGAAGGTCACTATCGCACATGCGTACAACGATGCGCCGACGCTATGATGTTGGCATGCGCGATGCAACACGGTGACGCGCGCCGATCGCCAGCACCGATGTCGAGCCCCGCAACCCTCCCCCGCGCCCGCTTCTTCACGATCTGCGCGTCGAACTACCTGGCTCATGCGCTGGTGCTGGCGCGGTCGCTGGCGGCGACGCAGCGTGGTGCCCGGCTCATCGTGTTCCTGCTCGACGCGATGCCGGCCGACTGCGAGGGCCGTGACGAGATCGACGTCATCAGCGTCGCCTCGTCGATGCCGGAAGCCGATTGGCACCACCTGCAGTGCTACTACACGCTGCTGGAACTCGCCACCGGGGTCAAGCCGCATTGCTTCCTGGAAGTGCTGAGTACCGGGTGCGACGCGGCAATCTATCTGGACGCGGACGTCGTCGCCTACGCGCCGTTCACCGACGTCCTGGCCGCGCTCGCGGCGCACGACCTGGTGGTCACGCCGCACATCCTCACGCCGCTGCCCGCCGACGGCAAGCTGCCCGACGACCTGGCGATCATGCGGGCGGGCATCTACAACCTTGGCTTCGCCGCCTTTGCCAACACCGCCGCCGCGCGCGCATACCTCGCGTGGTGGCGCGGCCGCCTGCGCACGCAGGGCACGGCCGACGTCGCAGCGGGACTGTTCACCGACCAGAAATGGATGGACTTCGCCACCGCGTTCTGCGCGCGCACGTGCGTGCTGCGCGCCCCCGGCTGCAACGTCGCGTACTGGAACCTGCACGAGCGCATTCCGGGCCACGACGCGGACGGCTGGCACGTCGACTTCGTCGACGGTACGCGCCACCCGCTCGCGTTCTACCACTTCAGCGGCTACGTACCGGCCAGGCGCACGCTTTCGCGCCACGAGACGCGCTTCGGGTTGCGCCCCCCGGGGGCGACCAGTCTCCTGCTCGCGGATTATGCTGCGCGACTCGAGGCGGCCGGGTATGCCGCGCACGTCGAGCGCACGGTCGCGCCACCGCGCTTTGCGTCCGGACCGGCATGGGATAGCGCCTGCCGCGTGCTGTATCGCAGCGTCGTCGCCATGCACGACGATTACGGCGACCCATTGGCCGACGGCAGGTTCCTGGCCTACGCATCGGCGCCCGCGTTCGGCGACCACGTATCGCGCTATGCACGCGCCATCCTCGCGCAGCGCGAGGATCTCGTGGCCGCGTACGACGATGGACGCAACCGCCTGGGGCTCGCACGCTGGCTTGCGACCGACGGCGTCGCGCAAATGGGTGTCGATCCGGCGCTGTTGCCCTATGTAGGCCTTGCCGACGACGACGGCGGCGATGCAGGCGCGGCGCGCGATGCTCCGGCAGCCGCGCCGGGCGTCGCCTACGTCGGGTATTTCCGCTCGCACCTGGGCATAGGCGAGGCTGCGCGCAACGCCGTGGTGGCGATGCGCGCCGCGGGCATCGTGGTGACGACGCACGATATCTCCCACCTCGCGGACGCGCCGGTGGGCGACTACGACATCCACGACGCAGCGCCCGGCGGTGCGCAGCACGCAATCACGGTGCTGGGTGTCAACGCGGACGAGACCCCGCGGGTGCTCGCCACGTTGCCACGCGCGGTGCAGCGTACGACGCTCGTGGGCAGCTGGGCCTGGGAAACCGGGGAATTTCCCGACGCGTGGTGCGACCGCTTCGCGCTCGTCGACGAAGTCTGGGTGGCGTCGACGTTCGTCGCCGACGCGTTGCGCGCGAAGGCGACGGTGCCGGTCGTCGTCGTGCCCTATGCGATCAACGTGCCCGAGGGCGTGGCGGCCGATCGGGATTGGCTCGCGGGAGTGTGCCCCGACGTGCGCGACGACGAGTTCGTATTCGTCTCGTTCTTCGACGTCGCTTCCGTGCCGTTCCGGAAGAATCCGCACGGTGCCGTCGATGCCTTCGTCCGCGCGTTCGCGCCGGACGAGCCGGTGCGCCTTGTCGTCAAGGTGCTGAATGGGCAGCGCGCACCGGACGTGATCACGGCGCTCGTGTCCCGCGCCGCAGGCCACCGCGTCTCCATCCTGGACGCAGCGCTGGATCATGCCGACCGCTTCCGCCTGCTCGCCACGGCGGATGCGGTGGTGTCGCTGCACCGCTCCGAAGGGTTCGGCCTGGTGATCGCCGAGGCCATGGCGCTCGCGCGTCCGGTGGTCGTGACCGCGTGGAGCGGGAACATGGACTTCACGACTGCGGACAACGCCGCGCTGGTGGCATTCGACCTGGTCCGCGGCACGCAGGCGCATGGTCCGTACGCCGCAGGGACGGAATGGGCGGAGCCGGACATGGCCGATGCGGCGAAGCAGATGCGCCGGGTATGGCGCGACGCCGAATGGCGCACCGCCATTGCCCGCGCCGGGGCGGCGACGATTCGCGAGCGCCTTGCGCCGGCGGTCGTCGGTGCGCACGTGCATGCGCGCCTCGAGCGCCTCCGGCAAACGTCGTCGCGCCGTGCGCAGGCGTACGTGACTGCCGCGCATCCGGGCTCGCCACTGGATCCGCTCGGCGCGCTGCGCACTGTGCTGCGGGACGTCCTCCGGCGCCCGGGGCACTATGCGCAGCGGCTGCATCGGGTGCCCGCGTTGGTCGCGCGGGAAGGCATGCGCGGGCTCGTGCAACGCACCGCGCAGCAAGCCAAGAACCACGACGACAGCGCGCATCGCGCCAACACCCCCCACCGCCAGGATGATCGAGCGCGCATGTCGTCGACCGCGCCACCGACCGCCAGGCCGCGCAAGGCGCCTCCGCAATGACGCCGCGCACGGCCATCGTCGTGCTGGGCATGCATCGCTCCGGCACGTCGGCGCTCGCGCGGACGGCGAACCTGCTCGGCGCGGCGTTGCCGCGCCACCTGGTCCCGCCCGGGCCCGGCAACGAGCTGGGCCACTGGGAATCTGCCGAGGCGCTGGCCGTCGACGAGCAGCTGCTCGCCGCGGCGGGCTCGTCGACCCATGCGCTCGCGGGGCCGGATGATGCCTGGTTCGCCACGGCCGCAGCGCAGGCATTCGTGCCGTCGATGAAGGCGATCCTCGCCGCCGAGTTCGGCGCCGCGCCGCTGTTCGTGCTCAAGGAGCCACGCATGGCGCTCGCGTTCCCGCTGTGGCGCCGCGCATTGGCGGAAGCCGGTGTCCACTGCGTCGCGATCATCGCGGTGCGCAATCCGCTGGCGGTTGCCCGGTCGCTGGCGGAACGCCAGGTCGCGGCCCAACCCGAGTCGGCGTGGCCCTGCGACCGCGGCGGCCTGTTGTGGCTGCGCTACACGCTCGCGGCGGAAGCGCATACGCGCGGCATGCCTCGGGTGTTCTGTGACTACGCGGACGTGGTCGCCGACTGGCGCGCGGAAACGGCGCGCATCAGCCGCGAGCTGCAGATCGCGTGGCCCAACGCGACGGCCGCATCGGCGCGCGACGTCGATGGCTTCCTGTCGGTGGAGCGCTGCCATCAGCGCGCCACGACGCCGCTCGCGGATGGCGGGGCCATATGGGCACGGTGGGTCGCGCCCGTCTACACAGCCGCGCGGCGCGCCATCCTCGGTGAGCGGCTGGACACCGCATGTTTCGACAACGTAGCGCACACGTACGGCGCCACGTGCGCCGCGCTGGGCATCGCCGCGCCGGAACACGCGTCCAACCCTGGCCCCCGCGCCGCACTCGACATCGACCTCGTGTGCGCCGTGGCGGCCGTGCGCGCAGCCGTCGACGAGGGTGAGCGCCGCGACGCCATCGCGCATGCGCGTGCGCTCGAGGCCATCGTGGCCCAGCGCGACCGCAGCCTGGACAGTGCCAGGGCCTACGCGGAATCGCTCGAGCGTGCGCTTGCGCAGCTATCCGCGCCCCGGCCCGGCAAGCCGTGACGACTCGACGTGTCCGGCAACCGGCGCATCCGGCCGGCCATGGCATCGACACGGTGACGGGCCACCTGCGGGGCCGCGACATCGCCATCGCGCTGGCGCTCGCGTTGCTCGCCTTCGTCGTGTTCAACGCCAACCTGCGCGCCATCCCCGCGGCCGATACGTTTGGCGCGCGCTACCTGCCGCTGTCGCTGTGGGAGCACCGGACGCTGACGCTCGACCCGGTTGCCACGGTCGTCGCACAGGGCCGCGCCATCGATGCCAAGGAAGGTTCCGTCTATCGCGCATGGTGGATCCTCCCTGGCGTCGACGGGGCGCTGGTCTCGTTCTATCCGGTAACGACGCCGTTGCTCGTCGCGCCGCTCTACGCACCCATCGCCGCCTACGTGCATCGACACGGCCTGGACGCACAGATGCGCGACCAGGTTGCGCGCGTGATGGAAAAGCTCGCCGCCTCGGCGCTTGCGGCGACCGCGGTCGCGATGCTCTATCTGTTGCTGCGCCGCCGGGCTCCGCGCGGCATCGCCTTCGCACTCGCGATCGCGTACGCGTTTGGCACGACGACGTGGGTCGTCAGCAGCCAGGCACTCTGGCAGCACGGTGCCGGCTCGCTTGCGATCACCGTGGCGATGTGGCTGCTGTCGGGCCCGCGCGGCATGGGGCGCGCTTGGGCGGCCGGCACCGTCTGCGCGCTCATTCCCTGCATTCGGCAGCCCGATGCGGTGCTGGCTGCCGGGCTCGCGCTCTACGCGCTGTGCTGCTGGGCGCGCGGGCGGGAGCGGCTGGCCTGGGTGGTGGGTGCCGCGGTTCCTGCGCTGCTGCTGATCTTTTACAACCTCGCGGTCGTCGGTCCGCTGCTCGGCGGATACGCGTTGCTGAAGACCAAGAGCCTGAAGACGTTCATGACGCTCGACCCGGCGGGCGGGCTCGCGGGTCTGTTGCTGAGCCCCACGCACGGCTTGTTCGTCTTCTCACCGTTTCTGCTCGCGCTGGTGGCCGGCGCCGCGTCGATCGTGCGCGAGCCGCGGTTTCGCGGTCTCACGCTGGCCGCGGGCGGCGCCGCCCTGCTGCAGCTCGCGCTGTACTCGCTGGGCGACTGGCGCCAAGGCATGTCGTGGGGTCCCCGCTGGCTCACGGATTCGCTCCCGATCCTGTTCTGGATGCTGCCGCCGGCGCTTGCACCGCTGCGCCTGCCCGGGCGTGTTGCGTTCGCGACGGCGGTCGTGGCCGCGATCGCCCTCGAGGCGATCGGCGCGTTCTGGTACACCGGCGAATCCGCGCTGCCAGTGCTGGCCGCGGCGCCTGGCAAGCTCCGCGCCGCATGGCAGCTCGAGAACGCACCGTTCGTCGCGGAGCTCCGCCACGCGCGTGCACCGGCAGACCTCTTCGTTTCGCTGCGCGGCAACATCGACCGTGCGGACGTGCTGCAAGGCGACGCCGGCGGCCATCAGGTCCAGGTACTCGGCTGGGCGCTCGCCGGCGCTGCAACGCCTGCCGAGGCCGCGCTCCGCATCGACGGGCGGCTCGTCGCGACGACGGCTGCATTCTTCGCGCGTGACGACGTCGCCGCCGCGCTCGGCGTGCCCGCCGCCAGCGGCTGGAAGCTGACGGCATCGCTGCGCGACGTCAAGCCCGGCACGCATGCGCTCGCCGTCATGGTCCGCGTCAAGGCTGGCAGCGAGCCGCGCTTGCTCGCGCAACGGATGATCACGCTCGACGACGATGCGGCGATACCGGCCGATCTCGCGGCCGCCGCCCGCCTCGCGTCTGCGCGCATCGCACAAGGCGAGCAACCGGGCGGTTACTGGCTGACGATGTACACGAGCGCGCCGCGGTATGCCGGGCCGGTCGCGGAACTCAATACGTTCACCAACGCGGCGCTGCTGGACATGCTGGACCCGGTCGCGGATGCCGCCGGGCTTCTGGAGTCGACGGCGCGGGCTCGCGCGTTCCTGTCCCGGCAAATCGAAGCCGACGGCCTCGTCCGTTACCACGGCCTGCCCGACGCGCCGACGATCGGCACGCTCGGCTGCATCATCACGCCCGACACCGACGACACCGCGCTCGCGTGGCGGATCGCGCCCGCGCAGCCACTGGCGCGCCGCGACCGCGCGCTGGCCACCATGCGCGGATTCCGGACCGCGGACGGCCTCTACCGCACGTGGCTCGCGCCGCAAGCCGAGTATCGCTGCATCGACCCGGGCGCGGACCCGAATCCCGCCGACATCGGCATCCAGGTCCACCTGCTGATGCTGCTCGCGACCGCCGACCCGCCCGCGGCGCGCCAGTTGTGTACCGCGCTGCGCGCGCATCTCGACGACGACCGCGCGTGGGTCTACTACCGCCTGGTACCACTGCTGATCGCGTGGCGCGCGACCGACGCGCGCGACGCGGGCTGTGCGCTCGCAGTGCCATCGAGCCGCCTCGCAACCGCGATCCCCGGACAGACGCGCTGGCTCGAGGCCGCCGCGTTGTTGCGCCGGGCCCGCGGCGACGGGTCGCCCGTCGACCCCGCTGCGGCGCAGGCCTTGCTGCGCTCGCTCGCCGCGGACGACTTCGCAGCGCTGTCGCGCGACCCGCCTCTGCTGTATCACAACGATCTGAGCGCGCACGTCCGGCGCTACTACTGGTCGCCCGAATTCGGCTACGCGCTCTGGCTGCGCCTTCACTACGCGGTGGCGCGGTCTGCAGCCCTGATGGCGCACTGCCCGCCCGGCCATGGCGGCGACGGGTGCATGACACGATGAGGCAGCCCGCCACGTCCCGCTTCCGCGGCCGGCACCGGCTCGCCCGCGGTGCGTTGGCGCTGTTCGGATCGATCCGCTACGACGAGGTGCTGGTGCTGCAGGGGGCGCCACTGCTCGGATTCCTGTGGGCGGCGGGAACGCTGGATGCGCACGTGCTCGTGGCCGCAGTGCGCTTCGTCGTTGCCAGCACCGCACTTGTCGCGCACGTGTTCGTGTTCAACGACTGGGCGGGCATCGACGGGGACCTCCGCGATCCACGGCGCGCGCGGCGGACGTTCCGCGCACGCGGGATCGAACGCGCGGATGCCGGCGTTGCCGCCGTCGTGCTGCTTGCGATCGCGTTGGCACTGTTCGCGTGGATCGGCGCGCAGGCCCTGGCCTGCGCCGCAGGCATCGCCGTGCTGAGCGGACTCTATTCCGCGCCGGGGCTGCACTGGAAGGGCATGCCGGTCGCAGCCTCGGTCCTGCACCTCATGGGCGGCACGCTGCATTTCCTGCTCGGCTACGTGTCGTTCTCACCGCTCGCTCGCGCCGCCTGCGTCATCGCGCCATTCTTCGGGCTGGTGTTCGCCGCCGGCCACCTGATGCACGAGATGCGCGACTACGACGCCGATCGCGGCAACGGCATTCGCACCAGCGCCGTCGCGTTCGGGCCGCGGCGTGCGTTCGTCGCGGGGTGTGCGTTGTTCGCGCTCGCGTACGCGTGGCTCGCCGGGCTGGCCATCGCGGGGTATGTTCCGCGCGTGTTGGCCTTCACGCCGCTGCTGGGCCTGGTCCATGCGGCGGCCGCCGTCCGGGCATGGCGTGCCGGGTTTGCGCGTCCGAGCCTGCTGGCGTTGCAGCGTGTCTACCGCTATGTCTATCTTGCGATCGGCGTCCTGATGGGGATTGCCGCATTCGCGCGCTGACGCCCTGGCGCGCAAAACGCCGACGGGACCGACGTTATCATCGACAGCATGGGTTCCTCACATCCGACGCCCGTGAGCGCACACGCTAGCGACACCCGGTGGGCGGTAGTCGTCGGCGGGACAGGCGGCGATGCCGTGGACGGCGCGCTCGCGGCCATCGTCGCTGCGGCGCGCGCCGCCGGCAACGCCGTCACGCTGGTCGTCGCGCGCGCCCGCGGGATCGCTGTCGATCCGGACGTCGCGGTCCTCGCATCGTCCCATGGAGCCGATGTCGAATGCTGCGACATCGACAGCCCCGCCATACATCCCGCATTCTTGCGCGCGACGGTTGCGCTCTATCGTTGCCTGCGCGGCCGGGGGTTTGCGGCCATCGTCTTCCCGGATGCCGAAGGTCTCGCATTCGCCAGCACCGTGGCGCGCGCCGCCGGCCTCGCCTTTGCGGATGCGAAATTCGCCGTGCTGGCGACAGGCAGTGCGCGCGCCCGGCGCGAAGCCCGCGGCGAGTTTCCCGCGACGTTGGCCACGGTTGCCACCGAATGGATCGAGCAACGCGCCGCCGAACGCTGTGACGTCGTCATCGCCGCCAACGACGACGTGGCGCGGTGGATGCGTGCGGCAGGTTGGAATCTCCGGATCGAGCCGCTGCCGGCCGCGGGCGCGGCTCTGGCCGACGCGCTGGCGCGCACGTCGCCTCCCAACGACCCGGCGCCGCCAGCGCGCGTCGCCACGGCCGCCGACGTGACGATCGTCGTCACGCACCACGAGCAGCCGCGCCTGCTCGACCAGAACCTCGCGGCACTGGCACGGCAGACGGTGCAGGGCTTTGCGGTGGTGATCGTCGACGACGGCAGCGCAAGCGCGGAGTCGTTGCAGTACCTGGACGACGTTGGAACGCGCTACCCCAGCCTCCGGGCGACCATCATCCGGCAGGCGAATCGCTATGTCGGTGCCGCGCGCAACGCCGGCATCCGCGCGGCCGGGACCACGTTCGTCATCCTTCTCGACGACGACAACGTGG
>JAFEDG010000089.1 GCA_018241745.1 Pseudomonadota bacterium | reverse complement strand
GGTGCGATCCATCAGTGGTGGTGCCCGTGTGCGCCGTGCACGTGGCCGTGCGTGATTTCTTCCTGCGTCGCGGGCCGCACGTCGACGATCGTCGCGTCGAAGCGCAGGCGCTGGCCCGCCAACTCGTGATTGCCGTCCAGAACCGCGCTGCCGTCCGCGATATTGGTCACGCGGAACACCTGTTCCTGGCCGTCCTTCTCGGCCGACAGGTAGCCTCCGACAGCGAGATCCGGCGGCAGGCTCGCGAGCGGTTCGATGCGGATCAGGTTGGCGTCGTATTCGCCGAACGCATCGTCCGGCTCGAGCGTCACCGAAACCTTGTCGCCCGGACCCTTGCCATTGATCGATTCCTCGACCTTGGGGAAGATGCCGGAATGGCCACCGTGCAGGTACGCGATGGGCTCGTCCGTCTCCTCGATCAGCTTGTTCTGCGCGTCGAACAGCTTGAAGTTCAGCGTGACGACCGTGTTGGCGAAGACGTTCATGGGCAGCCCTGTGAGGAGTTCGCCGCATTGTAGCGCGCCGCTATACTCGGCCCTTCGACGCGCGCGCCACGTCGATCCGCCGATGAACGCCACCCCGCCTCCGTTGCCGCCACCGCTCGACCCCGCGGCGTTCGTGCGCCGCTACTGGCACAAGCGGCCACTGCTGATGCGTGCGGCGCTGCCGGATTTTGGCGGACTGTTTTCCACGCGCGAGCTGTTCGCGCTGGCGGCGCGCGACGATGTCGAGTCGCGGCTGGTGGTGCGCACGCGCGACGGCCGCCGCGACAGGTGGACGCTCGAGCATGGGCCGTTCCGTCCGCGCGCGCTCAACCGGCTGCCCGCGCGCGACTGGACGTTGCTCGTGCAGGGCCTGAACCTGCATGACGACCGCGCCGACGCGCTGATGCGGCGTTTCGACTTCCTCCCGTTCACGCGGCTCGACGACGTGATGGTCAGCCTGGCGGCGCCCGGCGGCGGCGTCGGCCCGCACCTCGATTCCTACGACGTGTTCCTGCTGCAGGGCACGGGTCGCCGCCACTGGCGCTACGGCGCGCAGCGCGACCACGCGTTCAAGCCCGGCCTGCCGCTCAAGATCCTCGCGCGCTTCGCGCCGCGCCACGCGGCCACGCTCGGCCCGGGCGACATGCTGTACCTGCCGCCGTCGATCGCGCACGACGGCGTGGCGGTCGACCCGTGCACGACGTATTCGATCGGCTTCCGCGCGGCGGCGGCCACCGAGCTCGCCGAGGCGTGGCTCGACGCCGTGCGCGACAGCGTCGACCTGCAGGGTCGCTATCGCGATCCGGACCTCACCGCGACACGCACCCCCGCCGCGCTGGACGCGGCCAGCGTCGCACGGTTCGCGGCGCTGCTGCGCGGCTTTCGCCGCACCCCGCGCGACTTCGCGCGCTTCCTCGGCACATGGCTGTCCGAGCCCAAGCCCGCCGTGGTCTTCGCCCCGCCAGCGCCGGCACTCGCGGCCGCCGCATTCGCGCGCGTCGCCGCCCGCCACGGCGTGGCGCTCGATCGGCGCACGCAAATGCTCTACGATGGGCACGCGGCGTACGTCAACGGCATGGTCACGCCGCTGCGCGGGCACGCCGCGACGGCATTGCGCGAGCTTGCCAACCGTCGTGCGCTGCCCGCTGCGCGCGTCGCCGCGCTGCCTGCGCCCACGCTTGCCCTGCTCCACGACTGGTATCGCGATGGCTACCTCCACGCCGCCCACTCCCTCCTCTGACCCGACTGTCCCCGCGCCACGCGAAGAGGCGCTGCCAGACGCATCGTCGATCGTGCGCGCGATCGACGAGGTCATCGGGTATGCGAAGACGCAGGTTCAGGTCTTCGACGTCGACCTGTCGACGCTCGGGTGGGGCAGCGCCCAGCGCGCCGACGCGCTGTCGCGCTTCCTGCGGGGCGCCCGCACCGCACGCCTGGACGTCGTCGTCCACGACACGCGCTGGATCGAGGCCCACGGCGCGCGCTTCATGCAGTTGCTGCGCCAGTTCCCGCACGCGATGACGGTCTATCGCGCAGGCCCCGAGGCGCGCGCGGCAATGGACCCGCTCGTGATCGTCGATCGCGCGCACAGCGTCCACCGCTTCCACGCGGACCAGCCGCGTGGTGCGCTGGTCGTGGCGTCCCCCGCGCTGGTCAAGCCGTTGGCCGCCCGCTTCGACGAGATCTGGGCCACCGGCCAACCGGGGCTCACCAGCTCGACGCTCGGCCTCTGACAGCCGGATCGGTGGCGCGCCGACAGGCGGTGGGCGCGCGCGAGTGGAAAGTGATGGGGCGACGTGGGGCGGCGATTAACTCGCAGCCCTCGCCTCTTCGATGTTTACGCCACCGGGAGAACCCATGAACACCAAGCAAGCGCTGCTCGTAACGTTGCTGGCCGGCGCCGGCCTTGCCGCATGCAGCAAATCGGAGCCACCTCCGCCCCCGCCGCCCGCGCCTGTCGCACCCACGCCCGCGCCGCCGCCGCCCGCGATGAACGCCCCTGCGCCCGATACGCCGCCGCCCTCGACGATGGCGCCCGCGCCCGGCACCCAGCCACCGCCGCCGGGCACGTCGCCGACCCAGAACCCGACGACCAACCCTGACCAGTCGGCGGCACCGCCGTCGACGTTGCCGCCGCCGAAGCAATAGCGGGCGGGTCCGACCTGGGCCGCGCCTCGCGCGCGGCCCCTCTTGCCTGGCAGCGGACGCCTGCGACGCGCAGGCGAGCGAGCGTCAGAGCGGCACGCCGATGCGCGTGGCGACTTCGCGATATTTGGGGATGACGTCGCCCAGGTCGCGGCGAAAGCGGTCCTTGTCCATCTTCTCGCCCGACTGCGCGTCCCACAGCCGGCAGCCGTCCGGCGTGAACTCGTCACCCAGCACGAGCACGCCCCGGAGGTCGTCCGTCGGGTGGCCGAACTCCAGCTTGTAATCGACGAGCGTGATGCCCGCGTGGGCGAACAGCGGCTTCAGCACGTCGTTGACCTTGTGCGTCAGCGCCTTCATCTCGCCGATCTCGTGCGCGGTGGCCCAGCCCAGGATGCGGATGTGGTCGTCGTTGACAAGGGGATCGTGCAGCGCGTCGCTCTTCAGGAAGAATTCGAAGATGGGCTCCGGCAGCGTCGTGCCTTCGGCGATGCCATAGCGCTTGGCCATCGAGCCGGCAACGACATTGCGCACGACGCACTCCACCGGCAGCATCTTCATCGCCTTCACCAGTGACTCGCGCTCGTTCAGCACGCGGATGAAATGCGAGCGGATGCCGGCGGCCGCGAGCCGCCCCATCACGTAGGCGTTGAAGCGGTTGTTGGTCTCGCCCTTCTGCGCGAGCTGCGCCACCTTCGTGCCGTCGAACGCCGATACGTCGTCGCGGTAGTGCATGACCAGCGTGTTCGGGTCGTCCGTCGCGTACACGGTCTTCGCCTTGCCGCGGTACAGTTCCTGACGCTTTTCCATCGCGATGCTCCCTGGTTGGTCGCGGTCAGGCAAACGCCCGCCACTCGAATCCGGTGTCCTGTGCTGCCACGCCGATCCAGTCGTCGGCGCACCCCAGCGCAGCCGCGAGCGCGGCGCGCGCCAGCAGCGGCGTATTGTTCTCGCGCGACAGGTGCGCCGCAACGATGTGCTGCAGCCGCGACGTGTCGAGTGCCGCCAGCAGCGCGCCGGCGTCGTCGTTGCACAGGTGGCCGTGCCGGCCCGCGATGCGCGCCTTCAGCGCCGCAGGATAGGCGCCGCCCATCAGCATGCCGAGGTCATGATTGCATTCGAGCACGAGCGCGTCGCAGCCGTCCAGGCTCGCGCGGACGTGCGGCGTCACCATGCCGATGTCGGTCAGCACGCCCAGCCGGTGCGCGCCGTCGGTGACGACGAACTGCACGGGCTCGCGCGCGTCGTGCGGCACCGGGAACGGGCGGATCTCGAGGTCGCCGACCACCAGCGTGTCGTGGCTGTCGAACCCGTAGACGCGCGGCATGCCGTCGAACCTGCCGGCACACGCGTCGAGCGTGCCGAACGTCAGCCACACGCCGATACCGT
>JAFEDG010000088.1 GCA_018241745.1 Pseudomonadota bacterium | reverse complement strand
AGCTTGGCCTCGAAGCGCTCGAACAGCGTGAACGCGTCGGCCGTGGCGCCGGCGAAGCCGGCGAGCACGCGATCGTGGTACAGGCGGCGGATCTTCTTCGCCGTGGCCTTGACGACGATGTTGCCGAGCGTCACCTGGCCGTCGCCGCCGAGCGCGACGCGCCCGTCGCGACGCACCGAGAGGATCGTCGTGCCGTGAAAGGATTCCATGCGTGAGGGTGCGCGTCGCGCGCGATGGGCGCGTGACGCCGACGTCAGGCGGCCTTCTTGACGAAGTGGCGCGGCGAGATGCCAATCAGCAGCAGCAGCGCGCGCACGATCGGCGTCGCGCCCGCGATCTGCACGGCACGACGCTGCGCCTCGATGCGGTTGATCAGGTTCTGCAGCGCGCCGGCGCAGACGAAGTCGACGCGATCGACGCCGGAGAAATCGATGGGCACGATCTGGCGGCCCTGCGCGAACTCGTTGAGCTGCAGGAGCTGCGGCGCCGACGCGCCGGCGAGCACGCCAGTCCACGTCAGCATCTCGCCGCGCGCCGCCGGCGTACCGTCGTCGGCCGCGACGTCCGGGGCGGCCGCGGCCGCTTCCGCCGGCACTTCCGGTTGCGGGCCCGGTTCCCACGATGGCGGCGACAGCTCGAAGGCCATCGCGTACTCGATCGCGCGGTCGTCGAAGCCCGCCTCGTCATGCAGCGCCTGCATCAGCTCGAGCGACAGCAGCCACACGCCCTCGCCCGCATCCTTGCCGCGCTTGACCATCGCCTCGACCGCAGCACGCAGCTTGTCGGCGCGCTGGACCTGCAGCGCGAACTGCTTCTTGCGCACGTAGGCGAGCGCGTCGGCGAGCATACGCGCGCCGGTGTCGTCGAATCCGGTGACCGACGCAAGGTCCAGCCGCGCGTGCTCGAGGTTGCGGTCGGCCGCACGCTTGATCATGTCGAGCGACGGCGCGCTCGCGGCGGACAATTTCCCGCTCGGCGCGAGATAGCCTCCCGCCACCGGCTTGGTGCCAGCCTGCGGCTTGTCCTTGTCGGCGTCCCACGTCGGCGCCGAGCGCTCGAACTGGACGACGTACTTCAGCGCGTGGTTGTCGAATGCCGCGCGGTCGCCTGCGCGCTGCAGCACGTCGAACAGCGCAAGCCACGCGAGCGGCGACGTCTTCGCATCGGCGTCCGTCTGCACGCCCTGCTCCAGCAGGATGCGCGCGGGGCCGGCCTGGCCGCTCGCGTAGAGCAGCGCGGCGTTCTCGAGGATCGCGCACAAGCCTGGATTGGCCTGCTGCACTTCGATGGCCGACGAGACCGGCATCGCGCCCATCAGGCTTGCCCCGGTCAGCGTGATGTCGCGCGCCGTCGGCTCCGCGCTGCGCCGCTGCGGCGCCTGCCGCGCCGCCTGCGCGGCGACATCGCGCGCGGACGGCCCGCGCTTGATCTCAGGCGCGGGCTCGGGACGCTTCGGGGTCGGCTTCTGGAACAACGCCATCAATGGGATCCTGGTCGACGGAGCGGCGTCAGGAAGACGCCGCACACCACGAGTCCCCCAACTGCCCCGCGGTCCATCCCGGGGATTATGCCGCCGTCATCGCGGTGCATCAATCGCCGCGACTGCCCGTCCTCAGCCCGCCTTGGCCAGGTTCTCGGCGGCGAAGTCCCAGTTGAGCAGCTTGTCGATCACAGCATTGACGTGATCGGGACGCTTGTTCTGGTAGTCGAGGTAGTACGCGTGTTCCCAGACGTCGATCGTCAGCAACGCGGTCTGCCCCTTGGTCATCGGCGTCTCCGCGTTCGGTGTCTTCACGAGCTTGAGCTTGCCGCCTTCGGCGACCAGCCAACCCCAGCCCGAACCGAACTGCGTGATGCAGGTCTGCGCGAAATCGGTCTTGAACTTGTCGTAGCCGCCGAGATCGCTGTCGATCATCGCGGCGATCTTGCCCGTGGGCTTGCCGCCGCCGCCCGGCTTCAGGCAATGCCAGTAGAACGTGTGGTTCCAGATCTGCGCGGCATTGTTGAACAGGCCGGCCTTGTCGGGCTTGCCCGCGGTGGCCTTGATGATGTCCTCGAGGCTCGCGTTCTCGAACTCGGTCCCCTTGACGAGGTTGTTCAGGTTGTCGACGTAGGCCTTGTGGTGCTTGCCGTAGTGGAACGACAGCGTGTTGGCGGAAATGACCGGGGCGAGCGCGCCCTCGGCGAACGGCAACGGCGGCAGCGTGAACATGGCGGCGTTCCTCGTGGCAGGTTTAACGGGAAGAGGCCGGAGTTTAGACCCCTGCGGGGCCGGGACCCGATCGGTGCCTTACCTGCATCCGTGTCGGACAGACGCCGACACCGCGCCGCGCTGTGCGCGGCTGGGGGGTCACCGCCACGGGCGCGGCGGCATCCTGCCGGACATCAGTCGCCGTACAGCTTCTGGACGCGCTCGCGGCGTTCCTGCGCCTCGAGCGACAACGTCGCCGTCGGGCGCGCCAGCAGGCGCGGCACGCCGATCGGTTCGCCGGTTTCCTCGCAGAAGCCGTACGAGCCGTCGTCGATCTGCTTGATCGACTTCTCGACCTTCTTCAGCAGCTTGCGTTCGCGGTCGCGCGTGCGAAGCTCGAGCGTGTACTCCTCCTCGAGCGTCGCGCGGTCCGACGGATCGGTCGTCACCTCGTTCTCGCGCAGGTGCTCGCCGGTGTCGTCGGCGTTCTGCAGCAACTGGTCGCGCAGGTCCATGAGGCGCTGCCGGAAGAACGCGAGCTGCGCTTCGTTCATGTAGTCCTTCTCCGGCGCCTTGAGGATTTCCTCCTCGGTCAGGACCCGGGCCTTCTTGGGCGCCGCGGGCGCCGCTGCTGCTGTCTTGGCCATGCTGTACCACCCCCTGCGTGAAGCTGCCGACCGTGCCGGGCTGCCGCGATTGGGACGCTGGGCTGCCGAGCCGGAAAAACGCGGGATTATAGCGTTTCGGCGGGCCGCTGCGCCACCCGCCCGGCCGGACCGCCGCGCGCCGCGAATGACCGGCGAGGCACCGCCTATAATTCGTGCCGAAAGCAGCTTGCCTATGCCCGCCAACCCCGCTCCGCTGCGCATCCTCCAGCCCGACGACTGGCACCTGCACTTGCGCGACGGCGCATCGCTGGCCGCGGTCGTCGGTGCCACGGCGCGGATCTTCGCGCGGGCGATCGTCATGCCGAACCTGAAGCCGCCGGTGACTACCGTCGCCGCCGCGCGCGCGTACCGCGACCGCATCGTGGCTGCGTTGCCGCCTGATGCGAGCTTCGTGCCGTTGATGACGCTGTACCTGACGGAAACGCTGGCGGCCGCCGAGATCGAACGTGCGCGCGACTCGGGCTTCGTGCACGCGATCAAGTACTACCCGGCCGGCGCGACGACGAACTCGGAGTCCGGCGTGACGGCGATCGAGCGTGCGTACCCGGCGCTGGAGGCGATGGAACGCGCCGGTGTCGTGCTGTGCGTGCACGGCGAGGTCACCGACCCGGACGTCGACGTGTTCGACCGCGAGCGCGTATTCATCGAGCGCCACCTGTCCGGCGTCGTCGCGCGGTTTCCTGAGCTGCGCATCGTCGTCGAGCACCTGACCACGCGCGACGGCGTCGACTTCGTCCGCGCCTGCGGTCCCCACGTCGCCGCGACGCTGACGCCGCAGCACCTCCTGTACTCGCGCAATGCGTTGTTCGGGGGCGGCTTCCTGCGGCCGCACGTTTATTGCCTGCCGGTGCTGAAGCGCGAAACGCACCGGCAGGCGCTCGTGGCAGCGGCGACGTCGGGCTCGCCCAAGTTCTTCCTGGGCACCGACAGCGCGCCGCACGCCCGCGGCGCCAAGGAGAACGCGTGCGGCTGTGCCGGCTGCTATTCGGCGCCGTCCGCGCTCGAGCTGTATGCGGAGGTGTTCGAGGGCGCAGGCGCGCTGGACAAGCTGGAAGGCTTCGCGAGCCTGCACGGACCCGACTTCTACCGTTTGCCGCGGAACACGGGGCACGTCACGCTGTCGCGGCGCGACCACGTGGTTCCGGCGGAGCTCCCGTTCGGCGACACGACGATCGTGCCGTTGCGCGCCGGCGAGACGCTGCGCTGGCAGGCGACGCTGGGGTCCGACCCTATTTTCCAGCCGCCGCCAGGAAATTAGGGTCGGACCCTGTATCCTTCCCGTCCCGAAGCCAGCCAGGCTGCCGCTGCCGCCCTCGTGGCGGGAGAGGAAAGTCCGGGCTCCGCAGAGCAGGATGCCGGGTA
>JAFEDG010000087.1 GCA_018241745.1 Pseudomonadota bacterium | reverse complement strand
CCATCGCCCGCTCGAAGGTGGACGCCAAGGACATCGGGCAATGCGTGATGGGCCACGTGATCCACACGGAGCCCAAGGACATGTACCTGTCGCGCGTCGCGGCCGTCAACGGCGGGCTGCCCGTCACGTCGGGCGCGTTCGGCGTCAACCGCCTGTGCGGCAGCGGCCTGCAGGCCATCGTCAGCGCCGCGCAGTACATCCTGCTCGGCGAGACGGACGCGGCGATCGGCGGCGGTGCCGAGAGCATGAGCCGCGGCGCGTACGCGTCGCTGAACATGCGCTGGGGCGCGCGGATGAACGACACGAAGATGGTCGACATGATGGTCGGCGCGCTGACGGATCCGTTCGACACCGTGCACATGGGCATCACGGCCGAGAACGTCGCCAACCAGTGCGGCCTCACGCGCGACGTGCAGGACGCGTTCGCGGTCGAAAGCCACAAGCGCGCCATCGCCGCCATCGCGGCAGGCCACTTCAAGAGCCAGATCCTGCCGATCGAGCTGAAGAGCAAGAAGGGCCCGACGCATTTCGACACCGACGAGCATCCGCGCGCCGACGCGTCGGTCGAAGGCATGGGCAAGCTGAAGCCCGTGTTCGTCAAGGAGAACGGCACCGTCACCGCCGGCAACGCCTCGGGAATCAACGATGCGGCCGCTGCCGTCGTGCTGATGGAAGCCGCTGCGGCCAAGGCGCGTGGCCTCGCGCCGATGGCGCGCATCGTCTCGTACGGCCACGCGGGCATCGACCCCAAGATCATGGGCCTCGGCCCGGTATCGGCCGTGAAGAGCGCGCTGTCGAAGGCGGGCCTCAAGGTCGCCGACCTCGACGTCATCGAGTCCAACGAAGCATTCGCCGCGCAGGCGCTGGGCGTCAGCAAGGAGCTGGGCCTCGATCCCGCGAAGGTGAACCCGAACGGCGGTGCCGTGGGCCTCGGCCACCCGATCGGCGCCACCGGCGCCATCCTGACGATCAAGTGCATGTACGAGCTGCAGCGCACCGGCAAGCGCTACGGCCTCGTCACGATGTGCATCGGCGGCGGCCAGGGTATCGCCGCGATCCTGGAACGGATGTAAGCATCCGCATGCATCGCGCCCGGCGTCGCCGCACCAGGACGCCGGCGCGATGACAGTCGTACAAATCGAGGCGTTCGCCATCGTCGCGGCGATGATGGCGCTGTTCGTCGGCGGCTGGCTGCGCTACGACGTCGTCGCGATGCTCGCGCTGCTCGCGGCGCTGCTGCTGGGCGTCGTGCCCGCCGCCAAGGGCTTCTCCGGCTTCGCCAATCCGGTCATCGTCATCATCGCGTCGGTGCTCGTCGTGAGCCGCGCGATCGCGCAGTCCAACGTGCTGGAAGCGTGGGTCGGCGGCCTGCTGCGGCGCGTGAAGTCGACGTCGCTGCAGGTGGGCATCCTGACGGCGGCGGTGTCCTACCTGTCGGCGTTCATCAAGAACGTCGGCACGCTGGGCATCTTCATGCCGCTCGCGATCTCGACGGCGCAGCGCTCCGGCCGGCCGCGCTCGCTCTACCTGATGCCGCTCGCGTTCGGGTCGCTGGTCGGCGGCACGATCACCAAGATCGGCACGTCGCCCAATCTCCTGATCTCCAGCGTGCGCGAGGAACTCGGCTCGCCGCCGTTCGCGCTGTTCGATTTCGTCGCCGTTGGCCTTCCGCTGACGACGCTCGCCGTCGTGTTCCTCGCGTTCGGCTGGCGCCTGCTGCCGCACCGCGAAGGCCGCAAGTCCGCGGAGGAAGCGTTCGCGATCGAGTCGTACACGACCGAGCTCACGGTGCCCGCAGACTTCGCCGATGCGACGCTGACGGTCGGCCGCTTCGAGGAAAGCATCGAGGACCCGCTGACCGTCGCCGCGATCGTCCGCGAAGGCACGCGCCGCTACGTGCCGTCGGCCAACTGGCGCATCTATCCTGGCGACGTGCTCGTCGTGCTGGCGGACCCCACCGCGGTCGAGAAGGTCGTCGCGAAGACCGGGTTCCAGCTCGTCGGTGCGCGCAAGCTGGCGGCCGGCGAGAAGACGGACGAGATGGAAGTGGCCGAGGTCATCGTGACGCCCGACTCGCTGCTGGTCGGCCGCACGCCCGCCACGTTGGAGCTGCGGCATCGCTTCGGCATCAACCTGTTCGCGGTGCGCACCGGCGACCGCGCCACGCGCACGCGGCTGCGCGCGCACCGCTTCGCGCCCGGGGACGTCGTGCTGCTGCAGGGCTGGGGCAAGCAGCTCGCCGCGTCGATCGCGGAGCTGGGCGTACTGCCGCTCGCCGATCGCAAGCTGACACTTGGCCGCCACGTGTCGGGGCTCGTACCGCTCGGGTTGCTCGCCGCCGCGCTCGTCGGCATCGGCACTGGCGTCGTGTCGGTCGAAGCGGGCTTCTTCGCGGCCGCGGTACTGACGATCGTGCTGCGCCAGGTGTCGCTGAAGGACGCGTACGAAGCGGTCGAGTGGCCGGTGATCGTACTGCTCGGATGCATGATTCCCGTCGGCGAGGCATTGAAGGACACCGGCGCCGCCGCGCTGGTCGGCGACGTCCTCACGCACGCGGCGGCCGCGCTGCCGGCGACACTCGCGTTGGGGCTCGTCGTCGCGTTCGCGATGCTGATGACACCGTTGTTGCATCACGCTGCGGCCGTGCTGGTACTGGGGCCTGTCGCCGCGGCGCTCGCGCACAACCTCGGCTATGCGACCGACCCTTTCCTGATGGCCGTCGCGCTCGGCTGCGCGTGCGATTTCCTGACGCCGATCGGCCACCAGAACAACACGCTCGTCATGGGGCCCGGCGGCTACCGCTTCGGCGACTACTGGCGCCTGGGCCTGCCGCTGACGCTCATCGTGCTCGTCGTCGGCACCCCGCTCATCGCGTGGCGGTGGCCCTTGCACTGACCCCGCGCGGCGCGAGCCGTCAACGCCACGCGTTGCCCACCTCGAGGTAGAACGCGTGGTCGTACTGGCTGTGGCCGTAGTCGACGCCGACCCATAACCCCAAGCGGCTCGCGATCAGGTAGCGGAATCCGCCGCCGGAGGCGACCGCCGTCGGCGCCTGGCTGAACGTGTCGCGCAGGCCCCAGGCGCGACCCGCGCCGACGAAGCCGACCAGACCCCAGCGCGGCGTCACGTTCCAGCGCACTTCCGCCTCCACGAGCGCCGTGTTCTCGTCCTGCACGCGCGCGGCGGGAATGCCGCGCATGTCGATGAACGGGTACATGTAGAACGGGACGTCGCCGCGCGCCGTGCGCCCGTCGATGCGCCCGCCGATGACGACGTTGTCGGCGACCGGCCAGTACATGAAGGCGTGCGCGCGGTAGGCCTGGAACGTGTGGGTGCTGCCCCAGGCGGGATCGTAGAACGTCGCGTCGACGCTGCCATTCCAGCCGCGATTGGGCGTGAAGATGTTGTCGCGCGAGTCGTATTCGAGCGTCGGGCCGATGCCAGAATTGCGCTGCGCGAACGCGAACGTCGGCAGGTCGAGGTTCAGGTTCGTGTGCAGGCTGTTCGACAGGTCCATGTAGATCCAGCGGCCGGTGATCCACCAGTTGGTGGTGCCGATCCGCCGCAGCACCTGCTGCATGCTGATCCAGCCCTCGAGGTTGTAGCCGACCTTGAACGCGCCATCGAGCGGGCCGCCGAGGCCGTAGAAGTCGAGGTTGGCCGACACGTTGCCGATGCCGCCCCGGTACCGCCAGTAGTCGTCGGCAAAGCTCGCGATACCGCCGACGCCACCGAACTTGGTGCCGTTGCTCGTCGCCGCCGCGGCGACGGCGAACATGTCGGGCGGCACGTTCTCGCCGGAGGGCCCCTTGCGCAGCCCCGTCTCCGCGAGCGACTGGCGGAAGAACACGGCGGCCATGCCGCCGCCGACGCCGACCGCCGGCTCGGTGATGACGATCGGCACCGGCAGGAAGCCCTTGCGGTCGAGCAGCCATTGGGACAGGTCGAACTGGCCGTCCTGCGGATCGAAGAACACCGACGTGTCGGGGTGCAGCAGGTCGGACAGGTCCGCCTGCGCGGGCGGCGCGGCCATGCAGAAGGCCGCCAGCGACAGCGCGAGGATCGAGCGTAGGGCCATGCGCGGGCGTCGGGGAAACGTGTCGCGGCCATCTTCGCACGTCCGCCGCCGTCGAATATTCGACACGACGCCGATAGTCGCGCGACCGCCCGCAGAAATCCATCGCCGCGCCCCACGAGTGCCCGCTTCGGCGGCGTATTCTTCGCGTTCCGACGGCACCCGGAACCCTCATGCGCC
>JAFEDG010000086.1 GCA_018241745.1 Pseudomonadota bacterium | reverse complement strand
AACGCCGGCACGCCGCCGACGTGGTCGCTGTGCTCGTGCGTGACGAAGATCGCGGCGATGTCGGCGGGCGCGAGACCCACGCGCGCGAGGCGCTGCGTGATGTCGCGGACGCCGAAGCCGCAGTCGATCAGGATGCGCGAGCCGCCGGCCTCGACGACCAGCGCGTTGCCCTCGCTGCCGGAGCCCAGCGACGCGAAGCGCACTACTTCAGCTG
Organism: Pseudomonadota bacterium; assembly: GCA_018241745.1. Taxonomy (GTDB): domain Bacteria; phylum Pseudomonadota; class Gammaproteobacteria; order Burkholderiales; family Casimicrobiaceae; genus VBCG01. The sequence goes on along the minus strand of JAFEDG010000086.1, from coordinate 4,076 downwards.
ATCCTGGATCAGCGCGAGGATCTTGTTGCTGGCCTGCGACTTGTCGACCTTGCCGTCCGCGTCCTGCACGCTGACGATGCTCTTCGGCGCGGCTTCCGCCACCAGCACGCGGTAATTCTCCGGCAGGTCCTTGGGATCCGTCTTCCAGAAGATCAGCTTCGACAGGAAGCCGGACTCCTTGTCCTTCTTGGCCATGTCCGTCTCGGGGTCCGCGTAGCGCACGTAGTACAGGCCCTTGGAGCGGTCGCGGTCGACGACGGTGAAGCCGCTGCGGTCGAGCGCAAGGCCGACGCGGCGCCATGCACGGTCGAACGAATCGTCGACGATCAACTGCGGCGCGCCGTCCGCCGTCTTCTCGAGCCGCGCGCGATCCGGTTGCTGCGCAGCCTGCGCCATCGCGGCCTGCGCCTGCGGTTCCGGCGCGCCGAAGCTCACCATCAGCTTGGTCAGCATGTCGGACTCCGCTTCCGGATCCTCCGGGGTCGGCGCCCACGCGAACGCGGCCGGCGACGAGTTGTCGATCTTCGTCGTCGGCACCTGTTCCATGCCGCGGTGGGAGATGTAGATCTCGCTGGTGCCCGGGTCGGTGCCGCGCTCGATCCGCGCGCGGAACTTGTCGCGCTTGTACGTGTTGTAGAAGACGTCGAGGTACTTGCCGAGGTACTTGCGGATCGTGTCCTGCGGGACTTCGGCGCGGTTCTCGGCCCAGTCCGTCTCGATGACGCCCGTTTCCTTGTTCTCGCTGGCGATCACGAAGCCCTGGCTCTCGAAGAACCGGCGCGTCTGCGCCCACGCCTGGTCCGGCGTGGCCTTGACGACGAGCCACCGTTCGTTGCCGGCGCGCGCGATGCGGGCGTCCGGATTCTGCGGCAGCAGGTCCGTCTTGGGCTTCGCCGCCGTCTGCTGCGCCATCCCGCTGGCCGTGTTGTTGGCGACATAGCGATCGTCGAAGCGCGGTGTCGACAGGTCCGGCGGGATGTCGAGCCGCGGGGCGTCGGACACCGACTTGTAGTCGATGCGCTTGCCGACCGCGGTGGACTCGCAACCGCCGACCAGTGCGGCTGCCGCGACGGGCAGCGCGATGAGCGCCACGCGGCGCGCGAAAACGGAAAGAGCGACCATGGGGATGTCCTGCGTCAGGCGAGCGCCCCCGCCTCGCGCAAGGCGCTGCGGACGACGTCTTGATTGGCTGCCGCGAGCGGGGTCATCGGCAGCCGCAACTCGTTGCGGATCTTGCCCATCTCGGCCAGCGCCCACTTGACGGCGATCGGGTTGGCCTCGACGAACAGCTTCGTGTGCAGCGGCATCAGCCGCTGGTTCTGCGCGCGCGCGGTGGCGACGTCGCCGGCGAGCGCCGCCGCGCACATCGCAGCCATCGCGCGCGGCGCGACGTTGGCCGTCACGGAAATCACGCCGTGACCGCCGAGCAGCATGTAGGGCAGCGCCGTGTCGTCGTTGCCGGAGAACAGCGCGAACGGCTTGTCCGTGGGCAGCCGGCGGATCAGGTCGACGTGCCGGACGAGATCGCCGGTGGCGTCCTTGACGCCGACGATGTTCGGAATCTCCGCGAGGCGCAGCAGCGTGTCCGTGGAGACGTCCGAGACCGTGCGACCGGGCACGTTGTAGACGATGATCGGCAGCGGCGAGCTCTCGGCGATGGCGCGGAAGTGGCGATAGAGCCCTTCCTGCATCGGCTTGTTGTAGTAAGGCGCCACCGACAGGCCCGCGTCCGCGCCGACCGCGTGGGCATGGCGCGTGAGCGCGATCGCTTCCGCCGTCGCGTTGGCGCCGACGCCGGCGATGACGGGGATGCGGCCGCCGACGTGGCGCACCGCCTGCGCGATGAGCGCGTGATGCTCGTCGATCGTCACCGTCGGCGATTCGCCGGTGGTGCCGACGATCACGATGCCGGACGTGCCTTCGGCGACGTGCCAGTCGAGGAGCGCATCCAGCCCGGCCGGATCGAGGCTGCCGCCCGCGCCCATCGGCGTGACGACGGCGACGAGGCTACCGGTGAGGGGCTTGGTTCCGAGGTGCAGCTGCGGCATAACTCGCCATTTTACCTGATCCATCCGTCATCACGGGGCGCCGCGCGCACCGTCCGGCAGCGCGGCGAGCGCCGGCGGCCAGGGCCGCGCGAGCCCGACGGCAGCGATCCGTTGCACGACCGCGGTGCCGCCGTAATGCTCGACGGTCCCCTGCTCGAACGCGACGACGCGCAGCCGACCTTCGACGCGCTGCAGCAGCTCATCCGGCGCGAGCAGGAATGCGGGGTTGGACGGGCGGCCGTAGGCTTCGTTCCCTTGTGCAAAGGTTTCGTACAGCAGCACGCCGTCGTCGGCGACGGCGTCGACGAGTTCGGAGCAACGCGGCCGGTGCAGATAGTGAACGACGACGACCCCGTCGAACCGCTGGCCGGCGAGCGGCCACGGACCGTCCTCGAGGTCCGCGACGCGCGTGTCGATGCCGGTGCCCGCGAGCGTGGCGAGCGCATCCGCGTCGCGATCGACCGCGGTCACGCGAAAGCCGGCGCGCGCCAGGAACAGCGCCTGCCGCCCGTAACCCGACGCGACGTCCAGCACATGGCCACCCGCGGCGACCAGGTGCGCAAAACGGACGATCCACGGCGCCGGCTCGCGCCTGAAGTGGGGATTGGACGGCAGGTTCATGCGGCCTCGCGCGTTGCCCGTGCTTCGTCGTCGAGCCAGTGCACGAAAGCGATGACGTCCGGGCGCTCGACCGCGTGCGGCGCGACGAGCACATAGTAACCGCGCGTCGACGCGTAGCGCTGCGCGAACGGCGCCACGAGCCGGCCGTCGCGCACGTGTTCGGCGATCAGCGGCAGGCGGCCGAGCGCGACGCCCTGCCCCGCCACCGCAGCCTGGATCAGCTGGTCGTAGAGGCGGAAGCGCGCCGAACCGGCCGGCTTCAACGCAGGTTCGCCGTTCGCCGCGAGCCACGCATTCCAGTTGAGCCACGGCAGCCGCCCGTCCACGTCGTCGATGTGCAACAGGACGTGATGCGCGAGGTCCGCTGGCTTCGACAGTGGGGTGCGCGGGTCCGCCAGCAGGCGCGGGCTCGCGACCGGCATCATCCGCTCGCCAAACAGGCGCAGCGCACCGTCCGGCGCCGACCGCTCGGCGAGATAGCGGACGGCGAGATCCACCTCCCCGCGCGCGAGGTCGACCGTACGGTCGTCGGCGGAGACGTACACCTCGACATCGGGCTCGCGCACCCGGAAATTGGCGAGGCGCGGGATCAGCCACAGCGACGCGAAGGAAACGGACGTGGTGACCGTCAGCCCCGGCTCGCGCGGGCGCGCCCCCGCGATGTCCGTCGCGTTGGCGAGGTGGCGCAGCACCTCGGTGACCGCCTGGTGGTAGCTCTCGCCCGCCGGCGTCAGTGCCAGCGACCGGTGCCGGCGCGTGAACAGCGGCGTGCCCAGCGCGTCCTCCAGCGCCTTGACCTGGCGGGACAGCGCGGACTGGGTGAGGAACAGCTCCTCGGCGGCGCGCGTGAACGACAGCGTGCGGCCGGCCGCCTCGAAGCCCCGCAGGAAGTCCAGCGACGGCAGCTTGCGCAGCGTTTTATGCATGCGTGTGGCTCATGCTAGTCATGCCAAATCAGCGTTTGTGCTGGAACCTCTCTAGATTGAGAATTCGCCCACGCCGCACGAATCACCGGATGTTCAAGCCTGAATTCTGCGCATGTTAAAAGGAGACACCGATGTATGCAACGAACGTGGAGCTTCCCGGCCGCCAGAGCCTGGCGCTGGCCGATATCGGGGGCACGGCGCTGGCCGTCACGCGCGGCACGCTGTGGGTAACGCAGGAGAACGATGCGCAGGACGTTGTGCTCCGTCCCGGCGACGTCTGGATGGTGGAACGCGACGGCCTGACCGTGATCGAGGCGCAGAACGACGCGAGCTTCCGCGCGCTGGGCCGCGCCTTCGAGCGCGCCCGCGGGACCGCGCCCGGCGTGCACCCGTGGACTCAGTTCGCCGGCTGGCTGTTGCGTTCCGCCCCGCGCCAGCAGCCGTACTACTAAAGAGGTGCCGGCATGCCACTCGTCACCGT
>JAFEDG010000085.1 GCA_018241745.1 Pseudomonadota bacterium | reverse complement strand
CGCGACCGGTAATTGGCTGCCTTGAGCACGGCGTGCGCACGCTGCACGCCGTAGGTGGCCGCCAGTTCGGCAAGGACCGCCTCCACGGCTGCGCTCGCGATGCCCTGGCGCCAGTGTGCGCTGCCGAGCTCGTAGGCGACATAGGCGTCACCGGACGCGAGAACCGTCGCCTGCACGTAACCGGCGAGCACGTCGTCCGGCAAGCGTATGACCCAATTCAGCCACCGTTGCGTACCGTCGGGCGAGCGGCGCGTCTCCAGCCGGGTGTAGCGCGCGCGCAGCGCCGCCAGCGACGTCGGGGGCGCGTTCTCGAATTCGTAGATGGCCGGGTCCGCGAGCACCGTGAACATCGCGTCCGCGTGCGCGGCGCATTGCGGCACCAGCGTGATGCCGCGGGCATGCAATTCGTTCACGGGGGGCGGCGGCAGGCAGACGCGTGCCGAAGCCTGGCGCGATTCAGGCGCCGGGCCCGAAGTAGCGCCAGTGGCCTTCCGATATGACCTCGACGTGACCGTCGACGACCTGAATGGCGGTTTCGTCGTCGATCGCATAGGACGGGTTGCCCAGGCGTGCCGCCCACTTTTCCGCCCCGGCCATCGAGTTCTCGTCGAACTCGGGGTGGTCCAGGTGCGGGAAGATCGAGAAGTCGACGACACCGAGCGTAACGTCGTCGCCGGTGATCGAAGGCTTGGCCTCGACGAACTCCTCGCCGATGCGCGGCGCCATCACCATGCTCCCGGCGCTCAAGCCGACCCACACGGTACGGTCCAGCGAAGGGAGCACTTCCGCGAGCCCCGATTGCCGTATCCAGTAGCCGAGGAAGACCGCGTCGCCACCGTTGACGAGCAGCACGTCGGTATCGCGCACCCAGCGTTCCCAGCGGTGGCGGCCAATCGTCGGCAACGCGGTGAGCTCGAGCAGGCCCACCGACTTCCAGCCGAGCGCGGTCATCGGGCACCGCGGCTCCTGCCCGGCGACGAAGCGCCATGCGCCCTGGGGACTGCCGTGCGGGTGTCCGTAGCCTGCGGTGGGGATGCACAGCGCCGTCGCGTCGTGGATGGGCTTGCCCAGCAGGCGCACCAACGCATCGTGGATGCTGCCGTTCTTGATGCCGGCAGACGTCAGGAGGAGCTTCATGGCCGCGATTTCGGCGTGTACAGGCCGTCGAATGCGACGGTCCAGTTGCCCTTTGCGTCCGTCGACTCCCAGAATTGCCGCACGCTGCCGTTGCCAAGCGGCGTCCATGTGATGCGGTGCTTCGTCACCTGCGCATCCGTACCGACCGTCTGCCCTTCGAGCACCATCTTCCCGTCACGCAGGCCGCCTTCGAGCACGAGCAGCGTCCCCATCGTGTCGACCCACGTCTGGTGCCACAGCTTCCGCCCGGCATCGTAAATATTCAGGCTTTCGCCGCTGTAGCCGCGACCTGTGTCGTAGTGTTCGTGGACCACGCATCCGTCGTATTCCCGCGTGACGTGATTGGTCCCCGCGACCTTCCCCGTCGGCGTGGTGACGGTCCAGTCACCGACCCAGAAGTCGAAGGCCCGGTATTCCGGCGCGGTGCACGATGCTGCGGGCGCTGCGGCTGCCGCGGACTGCGCCAACGCCAGCGCCAGGCCCACGCAAGCGATCCACGTTTTCATTCCGGCGCCCCAGGCATGGCTGACGGGCGGGGGGCGGTACGCACGAGCATCGACCGCAGCGTCGCGTCCTTGAGTACGAAATGATGAAGCAGCGCCGCCGCCGCATGGGCGCCGGCGAGCCAGAGGATCGTATCGCCGAGCCAGCCGTGGATTTCGGCGATCGTCGCGCCCAGGTCGTGCGCGCTTGCAATCGGCGGCGGAATGACGATGCCGGCGAGCAGCGTGAGGTCATGCCCTTCCAGCCATGCACCCGTGATCGCGGTCAGCGGCACCGCGAACAGCAGCACGTACAGCGCCGCCTGGACCGCACTGGCGGTCACCCGCATCCACGCGGCGGCGGGTGGTGGTGCCGGTCGTGTGTCGAAGATGCGCCACAGCAGGCGGATGACGGTTAGCAGAAGCACCGTCATGCCGAGCGTCTCGTGCAGTTGCCGGTCGAAATCGCGCGCGGCCGAGTAGACGCGCTGCTCCGATCCACCGGGCCCGTAGATGAACGCGATGAGCACCAGGATGGCGGTTACCCAGTGCAACACGCGCGTCGGTACGCTGTAGTAGTCGTTGTCACGCATGATTCAGGAGTGGGTTTCAGTTCAGGACAAGGCGAGGAACGCGACCACGCACCAACCTCCCGCGTAGCGGTCATGCAGCGCCGCTGGTCATGTGCACTCTGGGTATCCAGTTGCGCTTGCGGCGCGCAAGGCGAGCTGCCTCGTCTTCGGTGTCGAACGTGGCAGACGCGCGCTTGAACATCGCGGGATCGATATCGTGGAACGCATTGACGTTGACAACCGCATACGTCTCCCCTTCGATGTCGCTCGTTACCACCGGGGCAACGCCGCACGTCGCGCAGATGTGGAAGCGGGCCGTCCGGGTGCCAAACGCGTACCGCGACACCCGCGCCGGGTCGGCGAGTGTCACGTAAAGCGCGCCCGTCGGGCAGGACGTCCAGACGCCACCATGCTTGGCGCAGAACGTACAGGTACAGGCTCGCGCCGGGATCTCCACGGGGTCCGGCTCCCAGGCGAGCTCGAACGTGATGTTCCCGCAGTGGCATCCGCCGTGGATGTGCATCGCTACCTCGTCAGCTTGCCGATGGATCACGCGCCAAGCGTAGCACCGGATCGCCCGCGACGACGCTTCAGGCCGCCGGCTTGTCGACCCGCCCGTCCGGATGCTGGGCAAATCGGCCGGACCGCCCGTGGGTATGGCCCGGCGACGGCCAGGGCCAGCCGCCGAACTCGGTACGCCGGTATTTCTCGATCGCGTGGACCAGTTCCTGCTGCGAGTTCGCCACGAAGGGTCCGTGCGCGACGACAGGCTCGCCGATCGGCTTGCCCTGCAGCATCAGCACCTCCACCACTTCCCCGCCGTGGTTGAGCAGCGGCGCCGGGGACCCGGCGCGAACTTCGACCATGACACTTTCGTTGAAGGCGTGGCCATCCACCGTCAGCGTCTTCCCCGTCGTGAGGTAAAGCGCGCGCCGCGCCGCACCGCTGGCTGCAGGCAGGACGAGTCGCGCGCCCGGCTCGAGCCGAATGATCCAGATCGCAACGTCTGCGCCGGGTTCGCTGGCCCACGAGGCGGCCGGCGGAGGCAAGGCCTTGTACAGCGACTGGCCACCTGCGGCGGCCGGGTCGAGCGGAGCGTAATCGCCGGCGATGACTTCCACCTCGCTCCGACGACCTTGTGCATCGACCTGCACGACGTGCGGGATGTCGTGCGCCCAGAACATCGTGAAGTGCGGCGCCGCCATCTTGCGCTTCGCGGGAAGGTTCAGCCATAGCTGGAACAGGTCGAGCGGATTGTCCTTGTCCTCGTGCACCATCGGGAACATCTCGCCGTGCTGCACGCCACTGCCGGTGGTGAGCCATTGCACGTCTCCGTCGCCGTAGCGGGCGGTGGCTCCCAGTGAGTCAGCGTGGTCGACCAGACCCTTGCGGACGATCGTAACCGTCTCGAATCCGCTGTGCGGGTGCGCGGGAAACCCTGGCACCGTGTCGCCGTGGTACATGCTGAATCCGTCCCGGCCGCTGAAGTCCATGCCGATGTCGCGACCCGCAAGCAATGCAGGATCGGGGCCCAGCCTGCCATTGCCACGTGGATAGAAGTCCAGGTGGTAGGCACCGAAGATGAAGGGGTCGATGCCGGGAAGTCGCCGCTCCAGCGGCTGGGCGCCGACGATGATGCTGGTGTCGCCTGACATGGCTGCTCCTTGCGTTGACGCGAGTAGAGGCGTCGCGCGTGATCGCGGGAATGACGCCCTCGCCTACGCCGAGTTCACGACGACCGACTCTGCGCTGCGGGTGCCCTCGCCGTGAAAGACGGCTTCTATGTTGTTCCCGTCCGGATCCAGCACGAAGGCGCCGAAATAGCCAGGATGATAAGCGCGGGGGCCGGGAGCCCCGTTGTCCGTTCCACCGGCCGAAATGGCCGCGCGATGGAAAGCGGCTACCGACGGCGCATCCCGGGCCTGAAAGGCCAGGTGCACGCGCGACACCGGTCCGTCGGCCTTGTCGACGTACAGCTCATCGACATAGAAATGGGCGTCTCCGCGCGTCACGTGCCCCGCCATTCCGAGTGGCTCCAGCGCGGCGAGGTAGAAGCGAAAGCTCGCGTCAAGATCGGCGACGCGGAGGTGAACGTGATCGATGAGACGGCCCAGGTGGTATTGCGACATAGGCTTCCGCAAGTGTATTCGATGAGTACGACCGTAGCCGGATCATGGAT
>JAFEDG010000084.1 GCA_018241745.1 Pseudomonadota bacterium | reverse complement strand
CACCGGCGTGCGTCCCGCGGTCCTGAACTCGAACAGCCCGCGCAGCGTCTTCAGCCGCTTGCCCTGGTCGTCGATCAGCGCCGAGTACTCGCGGAACGTCGCAAAGCTGTTCGCGCGCGTCGCATGCTGCAGCTTGGCGATCGAGTCCGGCGTCCACATGTGGTCCTCGCCGCGGATCCGGTACTGGTACTCGCCGCCTGCGTCGAGCATCTCCTCGAGCAGCGGGTCGTCGCCGAACGCGAGCGCATGCAGGCGCTCGGCTTCCTCGGCCACCTCGAACAGGCCGATGCCTTCGACGTTGCTCGCGGTGCCGGTGAAGTACTTGTCGACGAACGCCTTCTGCAGGCCCACGGCCTCGAAGATCTGCGCGCCGCAGTACGACTGGTAGGTGGAGATGCCCATCTTCGACATCACCTTCATGAGGCCCTTGCCGATCGCCTTGACGAAGTGCTTCTGCGCTTCCTTCGCGCCGATGCCCGGCACTTCCCGCTGCAGGTGCGCGAGCGTTTCCAGCGCCAGGTACGGATGGATCGCCTCGGCGCCATAGCCTGCCAGCAGCGCGAAGTGGTGCACCTCGCGCGCGGAGCCCGTCTCGACGACGAGGCCCGTGCTCGTGCGCATCCCCATCTTGACGAGGTGCTCGTGCACGGCGGCCGTCGCGAGCAGCGCGGGGATCGGCAGCATGTCCGGGCCGACGCTGCGGTCCGACAGGATCAGGATGTTGCGGCCCTTGCGGATGGCGTCGACGGCGTGTGCGCACAGCGACGCGAGCGCCGCTTCCATGCCGTTGGCCTTCCACGCCGCCGGATAACAGATGTCCAGTTCCTCGGCGTGGAACGCGCCCCCGGAGAAGAGCTCGATGTGGCGCAGCTTCTCCATGCTGTCGGACGTCAGGATCGGCTGCTCGACCTCGAGCCGCATCGGCGGGTCGAATTGGCGGTTCACGTCGAGCAGGTTGGGCCGCGGACCGATGAACGACGTGAGGCTCATCACGAGCGCCTCGCGGATCGGGTCGATCGGCGGGTTGGTCACCTGCGCGAACAGCTGCTTGAAGTAGTTGTAGAAGACCTTGGGCCGGTTGGACAGCACGGGCAGCGCCGCGTCGTTGCCCATCGAGCCGGTGGCTTCCTCGGCGTTCTGTGCCATCGGCGCGAGGATCACCTTGATGTCCTCCTGCGTGTAGCCGAACGCCTGCTGGCGGTCGAGCATCGGCACCGCGGATTCTTCCGCAGGCGCGGGCTCCGGCATCTCCTCGAGCGCGAGGCGGCATTGCGCGATCCACTCGCGATAGGGCTTCCGGGTGGCGATCGCCTGCTTCAACTCCGCGTCGTCGACGATGCGCCCGGCCTCGAGGTCGACGAGCAGCATCTTGCCGGGCTGCAGCCGCCACTTGCGGACGATCTTCTTCTCGGGGATGTCGAGCACGCCGACCTCCGACCCCATGACGATGAAGTCGTCGTCGGTAATGACGAAGCGCGCGGGCCGCAGGCCGTTACGGTCGAGCGTGGCGCCGATCTGGCGGCCGTCCGTGAACGCCATCGCGGCCGGGCCGTCCCACGGTTCCATCGCGGCGGCCTGGTACTCGTAGAACGCGCGGCGGTCGGCGTCCATCGCCTCGTTGCCCGACCACGCTTCCGGCACCATCATCATCATCGCCTGCGCGAGCGGGTACCCGCCCATCACGAGCAGTTCCAGCGCGTTGTCGAACGACGCGGAGTCCGACTGCCCTTCGTAGATCAGCGGAAACAGCTTCTTGAGGTCGTCGCCCAGCACTTCCGACGCGATGGCACCTTCGCGCGCGCGGATCCAGTTGAAATTGCCGCGCAGCGTGTTGATCTCGCCGTTGTGGCAGATGTAGCGGAACGGGTGCGCGAGGTCCCATGTCGGGAACGTGTTGGTGGAGAAGCGCTGGTGCACCATCGCCAGCGCACTGACCATCGTCTCGTCGGCGAGGTCCAGGTAGTACCGCCCGACCTGATGCGCGAGCAGCATGCCCTTGAACACGATCGTGCGCGTCGAGCAGCAAGGCATGTAGAACTCCTTGCCGTGGCGCAACGCCAGCGCCTGGATCGCGTGGCCCGCGCGCTTGCGGATCACGTACAGCTTGCGCTCGAGCGCATCGGCGTCCATGTCGCGGGCACCGCGTGCGATGAACACCTGGCGGATCACGGGTTCCACTTCCTTCGTCCGCTCGGACAGCCCGCTGTTGTCCACCGGCACGTCGCGCCACCCCAGCAGCACCTGGCCTTCGTCGGCGATCGCGCGCTCGATCTCCTGTTCGCAGGCCATCCGCGACGCGGGCTCCTGCGGCAGGAACACCATGCCGACCCCGTACTGGCCCGGTGCCGGCAACGTGATGCCGAGCCGGCCGCAGGCGCGGCGGAAGAACGTGTCCGGCATCTGGATCAGGATGCCTGCGCCGTCGCCCTGCAGCGGGTCGGCGCCGGTGGCGCCGCGGTGCGTCAGGTTCTCGAGGATCGCGAGGCCCTGCGTGATGATCGCGTGCGACTTGCGGCCCTTGATGTGCGCGATGAAGCCCAGGCCGCAGGCGTCGTGCTCGTTGCGGGGGTCGTACATCCCCTGGGCCGCGGGCGGCCGCGCACCTTGCACGTGCGGCCATGCCGGGTCGCCGGGCCCCGCCGCACCGGCAAATTCAGGGAAATGCCTCGACTCGTCCACGCCTTCCGATCCTCGCAGCGAAACCTTTTCATGGTACGCAAGATGCTGCATTGCGGCAACACGGACCCCGCGCCGGGCAGACGCGCAACATTCGCCGCCGGACGGTGGGCAATTCCCGAGGGGCAGGCTTGCGCCCCTGCGCTTCTTGGGCTTTAATCTGAACAAAGTCCGCTATCTGTTTGTTGCAGCATCAAAACACGAGCTGGCCGACAGTCTTAGGACAACATCATCAGGGATTTCGACATGCAGAGACCGCCCCTTTCCGCCTGGCTGCGCCCGGCGCTCATCGCCCTGGGCTTGACGGGCCTCCTGTCGCTCGCCGCCTGCGGTGGCGGCGGCGGCGCGGTCAACGCGCCCGTCACGCCACCGGTGGTGCCATCGGCGATCCAGGTGCTGCCGATATCGCAGACGGTCTACCCGGGCACGGTTGCGTCGATCAGCGTGTCCGGCGGTGTCCCGCCCTACACGGCGTTTTCCAGCAATTCGGCCGTGCTGCCCGTCGGCAGCGCGGTGCCGACGTCCACGAACGAGATCCTGCTGGCCGCCAACTCGGTGTCGACGACGACCGGCGTGACGATCACGGTCAAGGATTCGGCCAGCCAGACAAGCACGGCGTCCGTAACTGTCGCGCCGGCCCAGCTGTTCCCCAACGGCCTGACGGTGACGGCAACGCAATCGACGTGCGGTTCCTCGACGCTGTGCACGGGCGGCACGGGCACGGTCAAGGTCACGGCAACCGGCGCGGGCGGGTCCGCGCTCGCGGGCCGGCAGATCCGGTTCGACGTCGTGTACGGCGCGTTCGGGTTCATCAGCACCAACCCGGCCACGCCGCTCGTGCAGACGATCACCGTCGCTACCGACATCGCAGGCGTCGCGCAGGTGGGCATCCAGGCGCTCGTCGACGTCGACACGCAACCCGCCCAGGTACGCGCGACCGACCTCACCTCCGGGCAGCAGCAGGTCGCGAACTTCACGATTGTCCGCAACCAGGACGGCTCGACGATCATCACGATCGTTCCGTCGACGGCCACGATCACGGGTCCCGACTCGGCGACGTGCTCGTCAGGTGTCGCGGTCGACTATCGCGTGTTCGGCGGCACGCCGCCCTACCATGTCACCGCGTCGTTCCCGCAAGCGATCAACATCGTCAACCCGACGGTCGCAAACGCCGGCGACGCGTTCCAGGTCATCACGAATGGCTCGTGTGTCGATCCGCTGACGTTCTCGATCGTCGACGCTGCGGGACGCCAGACGACGGCGACGATCACGAACAAGCCCGGCACCGCCACGCCGCCAACGGCGCTGTCGATTTCGCCGACGACGCAGGGCGCGCTGGCAACGACGTGCAACGCGGGCGCCACGTATCAGATTGCCATCAGCGGCGCGAACCCGTCGTATGCCATCACGAACACCAAGCCGACCAACGGGCTCACGCCGATCTACACGAGCATCCTGTCGGCTCCTGGAACGCTGTCGATCACGAACGTCGGCTTCCCGTCGGGAGACACCACGTCCCAAGGCACCTATACGTTCACGATCACGTCGTCGGACGGCCAGAGCGCCAAGTCGTTGATCCTCTGCGGACCCAACCCGTGACGGGTGGGCCCGCGCGGGCGCGGCAGTAGCGGGCGCAAAAAAGGCGGGGACCTCCCCGCCTTTTTCATTGGGCCGGCGCTGGGCGTGGCGACGATCGGCGTATCACGCAGCGCCGTAGCGTGCGAGCGTCGCGCGTAACGCGTCTTCGGCAACGTCATCCCGGACCCGCGCCGCGCCGAGCGCGTCCAGCAGCACGAAGCGCAGCGT
>JAFEDG010000083.1 GCA_018241745.1 Pseudomonadota bacterium | reverse complement strand
CACGGTCGTGTGGTCGCGACCGCCGAAATGGCTGCCGATCTCCGGCAGCGACAGCTGCGTCAGCTCCTTGGCGAGCGCCATCGCCACCTGCCGCGGCCGCGCGACGGCGCGCGAGCGCTTCTTGGAGTGCATGTCCGAGATGCGGACCTTGTAGTACTCGGCAACGGTCTTCTGGATATTGTCGACCGAGATCTGCCGGTTCTGCACGGCCAGCAGGTCGCGCAGCGCTTCCTTGGCCACCGCCAGCGTGATTTCCTGGCGATGGAAGTTGGCGTAGGCGAGGACGCGCTTGAGGCCGCCTTCCAGCTCCCGCACGTTGCTGCGGATGTGCTTGGCGATGAAGAACGCGACCTGCTCGTCCAGATGGACGCCGCCTTCATGCGCCTTGGCCAGCAGGATGGCGACGCGCATCTCCAGCTCGGGCGGCTCCAGCGCCACCGTGAGGCCCCAGCCGAAGCGCGAGATCAGCCGTTCCTCGATCCCCTCGATCTCCTTCGGGTAGGTGTCGCACGTGATGACGACCTGCTTGTGCGCCTCGATCAGCGTGTTGAACAGGTAGAAGAACTCTTCCTGCGTGCGGCTCTTGCCGCCGAAGAACTGGATGTCGTCGATCAGCAGCAGGTCGAGCGACCGGTAGTTGCGCTTGAACTCGTCGAATGCCTTGTGCTGGTAGGCGCGGACGACGTCGGACACGTAGGTTTCGGCATGGATGTAGCGGATCTTTGCTTCCGGGTTGTGCTCGAGGATCTGGCGCCCGATCGCCTGGATCAGGTGCGTCTTGCCGAGGCCCACGCCGCCGTAGACGAACAGCGGGTTGTAGGACGTCGGGTGGTCCGCCACCTGCATGCCAGCCGCGCGCGCGAGCTGGTTGGCCTTGCCGGTCACGAAGCTCTCGAACGTGAACGCGGGATTGAGATTGGGGCCGTCGGGGCGGCGTGGGGCGACCGAGGCGGTCGCCACCGCCGGCGCGAGCCGGGCCGCGACTTCGACGACGGCGCGCGGCGCGAGAACCGGTGGCGGCACGGCCGGCGCTGCGGCAGGCACGACAGTCGCCGCGGGCTCGGGGGCAGGGTCCCCGATCGAGAATTCGACCGGGATGTCGGGACCCAGCGTCTCGCGCAGCCGCGCCTCGATTCGGGCGCCGAAACGCTCCTTGACCCATTGCAGCACGAAGCGGTTGGGAGCCACGACGCGCAGCCTGTCACCCTCCGCATCGAGCGCCAGCGGCTTGATCCAAGTGGCGAATTGCTGGGGCGTCAGATCGCGGGCGAACGCGTCGAGGCAGGCGATCCAGGCGGCGGCGGCAACGGATGGCTCGGGCATGCGTCTTCTTCTGGTTCTGCTGTTTTGGTGTACCCGGAAGTCCTCCCCCGGCCCTCTCGCCGGGCCCTTCCGGTGGCCCGGAAAAGCCCGAGGCGCCGGTGACCATCCTCGAAACTGACGGGTCCGGCGCCTTGGTTATGCACATTTTAGCGGGCGTTCGCGGGGTTTATCCACAGTTGCCGAGGCCCAAAACGGGGCGCCTGCGACGCCGCAAAGTATCGGCAGGCGTCGCGCGATAGTGAATGCTCGCGTCGATCCGTCCCGGCGTTGCGTCGCCGCGACACGTTGACATCGCCTCGCACAACGTGTTCTAATGAAAGGCTTTTTAGCGCCCAGACCCAGATTGGTCAGATCGGTCATAACCACGCCATGAAACGCACATTCCAGCCCTCCAAGATCAAGCGCGCCCGCGTGCACGGCTTCCGTGCCCGCATGAAGACCGTCGGCGGTCGCAAGGTGATCTCGGCGCGCCGCGCGAAGGGCCGCGCCCGCGTCGCTGTCTGACCGGTCCCGCGGCGGCTGTCCTTGCTGCCGCGCCCGTCCGGTCCGCCGCTGCCTCCGCTGACAGGCGACCGGGCGTTCGAGGCCGTGTTCCGCGCCGGCAGGCGCTACGAGGGACACTACCTCCAGATCGTCCTGGCGCCCGGCCCGCAGTCGCCCGCGCGCGTCGGTTACATCCTCGCCCGCAAGCAGATGCCGCGCGCTGTTGACCGCAACCGCCTGCGTCGCCAGATACGCGAAATGCTGCGCGCCCACCGTTCCGACTTCGGCGCCTCCGACGTCATCGTCCGCGTCAAGCGCAAGGTCGTCCGCGCGGACCTGCCGGCCGCGGCGCTCGAAGCTGCCGCGCTGATCGGCCGCGTGGCCGCGGAGGCCCGATGAGCCGGGTGCTGCTGGCCCTGCTGCGCGGCTACCAGCTCGTCGTCAGCCCGCTGCTGGGCCCACGCTGCCGTTTCTTCCCGAGTTGTTCACAGTACGCGTGCGACGCGATCGCACGCCACGGCGCCGGCCGCGGCTCGCTGCTTGCCGCCCGCCGTCTTTGCAAATGCCACCCGTTCCACCCCGGTGGCCACGATCCCGTGCCCGAATGAAATCCGAAACCCAGCGCCTCATCCTGTTCCTGATCTTCGGTCTCTCCGCGTTCATGCTGTGGGAGCGCTGGCAGGCGTATTCGCACCCGCAGCCGGTGGTCGCGCCGGCGCCCTCGGTGCCCGGTGCCGCGCCCAAGGCGCCCGCCGACGTCCCGGCCGGTGCCGCAGCCGGCGCTACGAAATCGGATGTCCCGGGAGCGTCCGCGCCGGCCGCCAGCGCCGCGGCGCCAGCGGCGCAACCGATTACCGTGCGCACGGACCTGCTGTCGGCGCGGATCGACCCCGTCGGCGGGGTCATCACCGAAGTCGCGCTGCTGCATCACAAGACCGCGGGCGACAGCAACGAGCCCTACCTCGCGCTGCAGAAGAACGCGGACCGCACGTTCATCGCCCAGGCCGGGCTGCTGAAAGGCCTCGCCAATCACCACACGGTGTTCGAAGTGCTGCCAGGCGCGCGCGAGCTGGCCGCGGGCCAGGATGCATTGCCGGTGCAGCTGGCAGCCACGATGCCCAACGGCGACAAGGTCGTGCTGACGTACACGTTCCATCGTGGCAGCTATGTGATCGACACCGATTTTGCGATCACCAACGCGGGTACCGCCCCGCTGACGCCGTCCGCGTACTTCCAGTTCACGCGCGACACCAAGCACGTGGGCGCGACCAGCACGATGGGGCCGTCGTCGTATGTGGGCCCGGTCGTCTATGACGAGGCGGACAAATACAAGAAGGTCGACTTCGGCGAGCTCGACAAGGAAGCCGCCGATCCCGAGCGCAAGAAGACGTACACGGCACGCAACGACAACGGCTGGGTGGCGATGGTCGAGCACTACTTCGTCACCGCGTGGCTGCCGCCGGACAAGGTGTCGCGCGAGTTCTATACGCGCAAGCTCGACGGCGGCCTCTACGCCGCGGGCGTCGTCGTCGACGGGCCGGCGATCGCGCCGGGTGCCACCGGCAACATCCGCATGCCGCTGTATGTGGGCCCGCAGGACCAGGACGTGCTGAAGGGCCTGGCGCCGGGGCTCGACCGCGTCGTCGACTACGGCATCTTCACGATCATCGCCGCGCCGCTCTTCGCGCTGCTCAAGTTCCTGCACGGCTACCTCGGGAACTGGGGCTGGGCGATCATCGTGATGACGATCATGATCAAGGGCGTGTTCTACCCGCTCAACGCCGCGGCCGCGCGCTCGATGGCGAAGATGAAGATCGTCGCGCCGAAGATGAAGGCGCTGCAGGAGACCTATGCCAACGACAAGGTCGAGCTGCAGAAGCGGATGATGGAGCTGTACCGCACCGAGAAGATCAACCCGCTGGGCGGCTGCCTGCCGATCCTCGTGCAGATCCCGGTGTTCATCTCGCTGTACTGGGTGCTGCTGTCGGCCGTCGAGCTGCGCCACGCGCCGTGGATCGGCTGGATCCACGACCTGTCCGCGCCGGACCCGCTGTACATCCTGCCGGTGCTGTACGCGATCACCGCGTGGCTGCAGGTGAAGCTGTCGCCGACGCCGGTCACCGACCCGATGCAGGCGAAGATGTTCCAGATCATGCCGATCGCGTTCTCGGTGATGTTCCTGTTCTTCCCGTCGGGCCTCGTGCTGTACTGGCTCGTCAACAACCTGCTGCAGATCGCGCAGCAGTGGCATGTGAACCGCATGCTGACGAAGGAAGCGGCCGCCAAGGCCGAGAAGCGGCGCTAGCCGCATGACCGCCGGGCGATGCGCGCGCGAACCGACACGATCGCGGCCATCGCCACGCCGCCCGGGCGCGGCGGCATCGGCATCGTCCGGGTCGCGGGCGCCGACCTTTCGGCGTTGATCGCGGGCGTCGTCGGCCGCGCGCTCGTGCCGCGCCACGCGACGCTCGCGAGCTTCGTCGATGCGGCCGGTGGCGTGATCGACGAGGGCATCGCGCTGCACTTTCCCGCGCCGCATTCGTACACCGGCGACGACGTCCTCGAGCTGCAGGGTCACGGCGGCCGCGCCGTATCGGATGCGGTGCTCGCACGCTGCGTCGAGCTGGGCGCGCGGCTCGCGGAGCCCGGCGAGTTCACGCAACGCGCGTTCCTCAACGACCGCATCGACCTCGCGCAG
>JAFEDG010000082.1 GCA_018241745.1 Pseudomonadota bacterium | reverse complement strand
GACGCGGTCGTCAAGGCGGCCGCGGACATCACCGGCCGCAACTTCATCGTCGACCCGCGCGTGAAGGGCACGATCAACATCGTGTCGTCGCGGCCCGTGCCGCGCGACCTCGTGTACCCGACGCTGGTCTCGGCGCTGCGGATGCAGGGCATCGTGGCGGTCGAGGGCGACGGCGTGGTGAAGCTGCTGCCCGAGACGGACGCCCGCACCCAGGCCGGGCCGGTGATCGCCGGGGGCACCGCCACCGGCGGCGCGCTGACCACCGAAGTGATCCCGCTGCGGTTCGAATCCGCCACGCAGCTCGTCGCCGTGCTGCGGCCGCTGATCCCGCCGAACAACACGATCGCCGCGTTCCCCGGCAGCAATGCGCTCGTGATCACCGACTATGCGGACAACCTCCGCCGCATCGAGCGGATCGTCGCGTCGCTGGACCTGCCGCCGTCCGGCGAGCCGGTGCTCGTGCCGTTGAGGAACGCGTCGGCGATCGACCTCGTCGCCACGCTCAACAAGCTGCTGAACGACAGCAGCGGCCCGGGCCAGCCGGTGGACGCGACGCAGAAGGTGCTGATGGTCGCAGACCCGCGCAGCAACGGCGTGCTGCTGCGCGCCGACAACCCGGCGCGTGCCGCGCGGGCGCGCCAGCTGATCGAGCAGCTCGACACGCCGACGCGCGCCGGCGGCAACATGTTCATCGTCTACCTGCGCAATGCGGATGCGACGAAGGTGGCCGCGACACTGCGGTCGATGCTGACGGGTTCGGACAGCGGCACGCCGACGTCCCAGGGCTCGACGCTGACGCCGCAGACGGCGGGCCTGGGCTCGACGAACGCGAACGGCGCCGCGAACAACGGCGCGGCGGGGGGCGGCTCGCTGATGACCGCCGCCCAGGCGCTGCCGTTCTCGCCGGCGACCGCGAATTCCACGTTCACCGCCGGCGGCGCGACGATCGCAGCCGATGCCACGAGCAACGCGCTCGTCATCATGGCGCCCGAGCCGGTCTACAACAACCTGCGCACGATCATCGAGAAGCTGGACGTGCGCCGCGCGCAGGTCTACATCGAGGCGCTGATCGCCGAAGTGTCGGCCGACAAGGCCGCGGAGTTCGGCATCCAGTGGCAATCGCTGTCCGGCACCAACTCGTCGAACACGCGCGTGATCGGCGGCACGAACTTCGGCACGGCGACGAGCGGCACGAACATCCTCGACATCGCCGCCAACCCGCTGTCCGCCGCCAACGGCCTCAACCTCGGCATCATCCGTGGCACGCTGACGATCCCCGGTGTCGGCCAGATCCTCAACCTCGCGCTGCTCGCGCGCGCACTCGAGAACACGACCAACGCCAACATCCTGTCGACGCCGACGGTGCTGACGATGGACAACGAGGAGGCGCGCATCATCGTCGGCGAGAACGTGCCGTTCATCACCGGCCAGTACGCGACGACGGGCAGCACGAACACGGTGACGCCGTTCCAGACGATCGAGCGCCGCGACGTCGGCCTCGTGCTGCGCGTGAAGCCGCAGATCACCGAAGGCGGCGCGATCCGCATCAACCTGTACCAGGAGGTGTCGCGCGTCGAATCGCAGACGGCGTCGGGGCCCATCCTGCAGAAGCGCGCGATGGATTCGACGGTGACGGTCGACGACGGCAGCATCGCCGTGCTCGGCGGCCTGATCCAGGACCAGCTGACCGACGGCTCGAGCAAGGTGCCGGTGGCCGGCGACCTGCCGCTGCTGGGACCGCTGTTCCGCTACGACACCCGCCAGCGCACGAAGACGAACCTGATGATCTTCCTGCGGCCGGTGGTGCTGCGGACGGCGGAAGACGGCCAGCGCCTCACCTCGGAACGCTACGACTACCTGCGCGGCCAGCAGGAGCTGCAGGGCATGGCGAAGCGGATCTTCTGGACCGACCCGTCGACGCAGCCGGCGCTGCCGTTGCCGATGGGCACGATGATGGACACGCCGGCCGGCGCGACGGTGCCGCCGCAATCGCCGGACATCGTCGGGCCGCCCGCCCCGCCGACGATGGCGCCCCCGGCGCCCGCGGCGCAGTAGCGCGCGCCGCCCGCGACGCGCACGAGGCGCCGATGGCCACGCCCTACGACAGCTCGCGCGCGGCGCACTACGCGACGCGCATCCCGTACGCGTTCGCCCGCGCCCACGGCGTGCTCGTCGCCGGCGAGGCGGGTGACGAGCTCGTCGTCTGGATGCGCCAGGACGCCACGGCCGACGGGCTCGCCGAACTGCGCCGCGTGCTGCAGCGGCCGCTCGTCTGCGAGGACGTCGACGCCGCCGCGTTCGCGGCCGCGCTCGCGCGGACGTACAACAGCGGCAGCGCGGCCGCCGCGATGACGGAGGACCTGGCGCGCGACGGCGACCTCACGCGGCTGTTGCAGGACCTGCCGACGAGCGAGGACCTGCTCGACACCGGCACGCAGGCACCGGTGATCCGCGTCGTCAACGCGCTCTTGTTGCAGGCGCTGCGCGAACGCGCGTCCGACCTGCACTTCGAGCCTTACGAGACACGCGCCGTCGTCCGCTTCCGCGTCGACGGCGTGCTGGCCGACGTGTTCGAGCCGCCGCGCGCGTTGCACGCGGCGCTCGTGTCGCGCCTCAAGATCATGGCCAACCTCGACATCGCGGAGAAGCGGTTGCCGCAGGACGGACGCATGAGCCTCAAACTCGGCGACAAGGCGGTGGACGTCCGCGTATCGACGCTGCCCACCGGCCACGGCGAGCGCGTCGTGCTGCGGATGCTCGACAAGGAAGCGGCGCAGCTGGACCTCGCTGCGCTGGGCATGGACGTGGACACGCTGGCCGCGATCGACGCGCTGATCCGCGAGCCGCACGGCATCCTGCTCGTGACCGGCCCCACGGGTTCGGGCAAGACCACCACGCTGTATGCGGCACTGTCGCGGCTGCCGCGCGGCAGCGCGAACATGATGACCGTCGAGGACCCGATCGAGTACGCGCTCGACGGCGTCGCGCAGACGCAGGTGAACCCGCGGATCGACCTCACGTTCGCGCGCGCACTGCGCGCCATCCTGCGCCAGGACCCGGACGTCGTGATGATCGGCGAGATCCGCGACCTCGAGACGGCGCAGATCGCCGTGCAGGCGTCGCTGACCGGCCACCTGGTGCTGGCGACGCTGCACACGAACGACGCCGTCAGCTCCATCACGCGGATGGCCGACATGGGCGTCGAGCCCTACCTGCTGTCGTCCAGCTTGCTGGGCGTGCTCGCGCAACGGCTCGTGCGCACGCTGTGCCCCGCGTGCCGGACCTCCGCGCCGCCGACGGCGGGCGAGCGCGCGCTGCTCGCCGACCTCGGGGTGCCGGTGCCCGCCACGCTGTGGCGGCCCCACGGTTGCGACGCATGCAACCAGTCCGGCTATCGCGGCCGCACGGGGATCTACGAACTGCTCGTCGTCGACGACGCGATCCGTCGCGCGATCCACGACGGCAGCGGCGAGCCCGCGTTGCGCGCCGCCGCGCGCGACGCCGGCATGCGCACGCTGCGCCGTGACGGCGCGCGCTGGCTCGCCGCGGGCACCACGTCGCTCGCCGAGCTGACGCGCGTCACGCGCAGCGACGCGTGACGTCCCGCCGAGCCCGCCGGTGAGCGCATTCCAGTACGAAGCGGTCGACGCCACGGGCCGCGTGACGCGCGGCATCGTGGACGCCGACACGGCGCGCGGCGCCCGCGACTTGCTGCGCACGCGCGGCCTGACGCCGACGGCGGTCGACGCGGGCGTCGAGCGCCGCGCGACGAGCCTCACGCTCGGCGCCGGCGAACTCGCGCTGGCGACGCGGCAACTCGCGACGCTCGCGCAATCCGGGATGACGCTCGACGCGGCGCTCGCGGCCGCCGCCGAGCAGGCCGACGTTGCGCACGTGCGCTCGCTGCTGGACGCCGTGCGCGCCGACGTGATGGCAGGCACGTCCGTCGGCGAGGCGCTCGCGCGCCACCCGCGCGCCTTTTCGCCGCTGTACCGCGGCATGGTGGCGGCCGGCGTCGAATCGGGCACGCTGCCTGACGTGCTGCGGCGGCTCGCCGACTACCTCGAGGCGCGGCAGGCGCTGCGCCAGCGCATCGTGACGTCGTTGATCTACCCGGTGCTCGTGACCGTGATCGCGTTGACCGTCGTCGGCGTGCTGCTGGTCTACGTCGTGCCGCAGGTGGTCTCGGTCTACCAGCAGAGCCACCAGACGCTGCCCTGGCTCACGCGCGCGCTGATCGCGACGTCGGATTTCCTGCGGGCGACGGGCGCGTGGTGGGCGCTGGCCCTGGTGGCCGCGGTCGTCGCGTTTGCATTCGCGTGGCGCCGCGTGGCGTTCCGCGAGCGCGTGCACCGTGTGCTGCTGGCGACGCCCGTCGTCGCGCGGCTCACGCGCAGCCTCGACAGCGCACGCTTCGCGAACACGCTCGCGATCCTCGTCGGCTCCGGGACGCCGTTGCTGCGCGCACTCGACGCGGCCACCGACGTCGTGCGGATGCTGCCGCTGCAGGCGGCGGCGCGCGCCACGGCGGCGCTGGTCCGCGAAGGCGTGCCGCTCGCACGCG
>JAFEDG010000081.1 GCA_018241745.1 Pseudomonadota bacterium | reverse complement strand
CGAGCCCTACGTCCGCTTCAAGGGCGAGCCCGGCGAACAGGCGACGATGTTCTTCCTCGATCCGTTCGGCAACGCGATCGAGTTCAAGGCTTTCGCCAACATGAACAGCCTGTTCGCGACCTGAGCGCCGGCAGCAATGTCCCACTTCCGCGGATCCCGGCCACCGTCGCGCGTTTCGTCCACTGGCGTCCCCGGGCATAATCCGGCCATGCCAACGCCCGCCCCCACCGCCGCGCCCGAGCACACGCCGCGCGCGACTGCCATCCTGCTCAACGTTGCGCATGGCGTCGACCACCTGTTCATGCTGATCTTCGCGGCAGCCGTCGCGAGCATCGCGGTGGACTTTGGCGTCGACCGCTGGGAAGACCTGATGCCTTACGGCGTCGGCGCGTTCGCGCTGTTCGGGCTCGGCTCGCTGCCGGCCGGCCGGCTCGGCGACCACTGGGGCCGGCGGCGGATGATGGTCGTGTTCTTCTTCGGCATCGGCGTGTCCGCACTGCTGGTGGCCCTCACGCGCAATGCGTGGCAGCTGGCCGGCGCGCTGACGCTGGTTGGCGCGTTCGCGGCGATCTACCACCCGGTGGGCATCCCGATGCTCGTGCGGCACAGCACGCGGCCCGGGCTCACGATCGGTATCAACGGGCTCGTCGGCAACCTCGGGGTCGCGCTGGCGGCCGTGATCACGGGCTTCCTGGTCAAGTACGCGGGCTGGCGCTGGGCGTTCATCGTGCCCGGCATCGTGACCATCGCGCTGGGCTTCGTGTTCGCGCGCGTCGCGCCGCACGAAGGCGAGCCCCCGGCCCGGCGCAAATCCGGCGCCGTGTCGTTGCCCACGGGCGCGCTCGCGCGCTTCCTGCTCGTCATCACGATCACGTCGTCGTCGGCGACGCTGCTGTTCAACTTCGCGACCAACGGCAACGGCGAGTTCCTGCGCGAGCGGATGGACGGGATCATCTCGGATCCCGCGACACTCGGTGCACTGCTTGCGCTGGTATACGTCGTCGCGTCGTTCGCGCAGGTGATCGTGGGTTCGCTGATCGACCGCGTGCCCCTCAAGGTGCTCTACGGCGCGATCGTGCTGCTGCAGGTCCCGATGCTCGTCGCGGCGTCGATGGCGCACGGCTGGTGGCTGTACGCGCTGATGATCGCGTTCATGATCCTGATCTTCGGCGCCATCCCGTTCACCGACGCGACGATCGTCCGCTTCGTCGACGACCGCATCCGCTCGCGCGTCGCCGGGATGCGCCTCACCGTCGCGTTCGGCGCCAGCTCGCTCGCGGTCTGGGCATTGGGACCGCTGGTCAAGACCGCAGGATTCTCGACGCTGCTGCTCGTGATGGCGGCAGCGTCCTCGATCACGTTCCTCGCGATCCTCGCATTGCCGGATGCGCGCAAGCTCGGTACGCCAGGCGACGGACGCGCGGAGCCCGTCGCCGAACCCGTCGCGGCGCGCGGTGGCGACTGACGTAGCGCCGGTACCCGGCCACGGGACGCCGGACGCCGCGCTGCCGTTCCCGCCCGAGGAGTACCGGCGGCTCGTCGGGCCGACGGACCTCGACGCGTTCGACAATCCCACCGGTGCGCCCGTATTCGCGCACCTGCCGCCTGCGGCATACGCGTCCGTGCTGGACTTCGGCTGCGGCTGCGGACGCATCGCGCGCCGGATGATCCAGCAGGAGCCGCGCCCCGCGCGCTACCTGGGGCTCGATCGCCATGCCGGCATGATCGAGTGGTGCCGCGAGCACCTGTCGCCGCGGGCGCCCGGCTTCGAGTTCCAGCATCACGATGCGTTTCACGAGCGTTACAACGCCGCCGGTGCCGGGTCGGGGGTGCCGTTCCCGGTCGCCGAGCGCTCCGTGACGCTGGTCGTCGCGTGGTCCGTGTTCACGCACCTGCTCGAGGCTGACGCCGTCCACTACGTGCGTGAGACCGCGCGCGTGCTCGCGGACGACGGCGTCGCGCTGACGACATGGTTCCTGTTCGACAAGCGCGGCTTCCCGATGATGCAGGCGTTCCAGAACGCGCTGTACATCAACACGGTGGACCCGACCAACGCGGTGATCTTCGACGTCGACTGGCTGCGAGAGCAGGTCCACGCCGCGGGGCTCGTCGTCACGCGCGTCGTGCCACCGGCGGTCCGCGGGTTCCAGTGGATCGTCGAGCTGCAACGCGCGGTACCCGGGCGCGCCAGCCAGGCGTTCCCGGACGACGTCGCGCCGCTCGGCATCGTCCGCGCTCCGCTGGACTGACGGCGCACGCACCGGCCCGCCATGCTGCGGCGCCGCGTTGCCGGTCCCGAACCGGAAGCTTATGATGCGCTCGCGCGCTCGAGCCCGGTACCCGCATACCCAGGGCCGCGCCTGGAGGAGGAGAACCCGTGTCCGTCAAGCTCACGTTGAACGTCAACGGCAAGGCCGTCGACGCCGTCGTCGATCCGCGCACGCTGCTGGTCGAATTCCTGCGCAACCACCTGGGCCTCACCGGCACGCACGTGGGCTGCGACACCGCGCAATGCGGCGCCTGCACCGTCCACGTCGACGGCGTCGCGGTCAAGTCGTGCAACGTGCTCGCCGTGCAGGCCAACGGCGCGGACGTCGTCACGATCGAGGGCATCACGGCGGCCGACGGCTCGCTGCACCCGATGCAGGCGGCGTTCAAGGAATGCCACGGCCTGCAATGCGGCTTCTGCACGCCGGGCATGGTGATGAGCGCCATCGACCTCGTCCAGCGCCATCCCGGGGCCGACGAGGCGACGATCCGGGCCGCGCTCGACGGCAACCTGTGCCGCTGCACCGGTTATCACAACATCGTCAAGGCCGTGCGCGAAGGCGCGGCCGCGATGGGCAAGTAGGGGGCCGCGATGGGTGCGAACGAAACGGGTGCGATCGGCAGCGCGCTGCGGCGCAAGGAAGACGGGCGCTTCCTGACGGGTACGGGGCGCTACACGGACGACGTCGTCGAGCCACGCCAGACGTACGCGACGTTCGTCCGCTCGCCGCATGCGCATGCGCGGATCCGCGGCATCGACACGGCGCGCGCGAAGGCCGCGCCGGGCGTCGTCGCGATCTTCACCAGCGCCGACCTAGACGGCGTCAACGGCCTGCCGTGCGGCTGGCTCATCACGGGGACCGACGGCAAGCCGATGAACGAGCCGCCGCATCCGGTGCTCGCGAAGGGCAAGGTCCGCTACGTCGGCGACGGCGTGGCGCTCGTCATCGCCGAAACGCTGGCGCAGGCGAAGGACGCGGCGGAGATGGTCGATGTCGATTACGAAGTGCTGCCGGCCGCCGTCGCCAGCGTCGACGCGCTCAAGCCGGGCGCGGCGCAGGTGCACGACGAGGCGCCGGGCAACCGCTGCTACACGTGGGCGCTGGGCGACAAGGCGGCCGTCGATGCCGCGTTCGCCAAGGCGGCCCACGTGACGAAGATCGACATCGTCAACAACCGGCTGATCCCCAATGCGATCGAGCCGCGCGCCGCGAATGCGTCGTACAACGCGGCCGACGATGCCTACACGCTGCACGTGACGAGCCAGAACCCGCACGTCGAGCGCCTCTTGATGACGGCGTTCGTGCTGGGGCTGCCCGAGCACAAGGTACGCGTCATCGCGCCGGACGTCGGCGGCGGCTTCGGGTCCAAGATCTACCTGTACCCGGAAGAGACGGCGATGGTGTGGGCGTCGAAGCGCGTGCGCCGCCCGATCAAGTGGGTCGCGGAGCGCAGCGAATCGTTCCTGTCGGATGCGCACGGCCGCGACCACGTCACGCATGCGGAACTGGCGCTCGACAAGGACGGCAAGTTCCTCGCGCTGCGCGTCACCACGACGGCGAACATGGGCGCGTACCTGTCCACGTTCGCGTCGTGCATCCCGACGATCCTGTACGCGACGCTGCTCGCGGGGCAGTACACGACGCCGGCGATCTACTGCGAGGTGACGGCCGTGTTCACGAACACCGCGCCCGTTGACGCGTACCGCGGCGCGGGGCGGCCCGAGGCGACGTATGTGGTCGAGCGCATCGTCCACCAGGCGGCGCACGAGATGGGCATCGCGCAGGACGAACTGCGCCGGCGCAACTTCATCCGCACGTTCCCCTACCAGACGCCCGTCGCGTTGACCTACGACATCGGCGACTACGACGCCTGCCTCGATGGCGCCAGGAAGATGGCAGACGTCGCCGGCTTCGCGTCGCGCAAGGCGGCGTCCGCGGCCAAGGGCAAGCTGCGCGGGCTGGGCTATGCGTCGTACATCGAGGCCTGCGGTCTCGCACCGTCGAACATCGCCGGCGCGCTGGGCGCACGTGCGGGGTTGTACGAGGCGGGCGAAGTCCGCGTGCACCCGACCGGCAGCGTCAGCGTGTTCACGGGTTCCCACAGCCACGGCCAGGGCCACGAGACGACATTCGCGCAGGTCGTGGCGAGCAAGCTCGGCATTCCGGTCGAGAACGTCGACGTCGTGCACGGCGACACGGGCCGCGTCCCGTTCGGCATGGGCACGTACGGTTCGCGTTCGCTGTCGGTGGGCGGGACGGCGATCGTGAAGGCGATGGACAAGATCATCGCCAAGGGCAAGAAGATCGCGGCCCACCTGCTCGAGGCGGC
>JAFEDG010000080.1 GCA_018241745.1 Pseudomonadota bacterium | reverse complement strand
CGTTGCCGGCGATGACGGCCGCGGGATCGCCGGGCGCGAGCCGCAGCAGCAGGAACGCGACGAGCGCGACGACCAGCAGGACCGGCAACGCCGCCGCTACGCGCCTGGCGGTGTACGCGAGCATCGCGTCGCGCCCGACCTGCGTTCAGCCGCGGACGCGCGGCGCCCTCACTTCCACGTCTTCGTCAGGCCCCAGAACACCGGCACCGGCGCGACGACGACGTTCTGGATGTTCTTGCGCACGGCGAGTGGCTGGTACCACTGGCCCAGGATGACGTGCGTCGGGTATTGCGTCCAGCGCACCTGCACCGCTTCCGCGATCTTCTTCTGCGATGCGAGGTCGGGCGCACGCGCGAATTCGTCGCGCAGCTTCTCGAGTTCCGGGTCGCACGGCCAGCCGAACGGCGCCTTGTCGCAGCTCGCGTTCAGGAAGGCCGTGGCCACCGGGTTCAGCACGTCGGCCGACACCCACGACGTCAGCATCAGGTTCCAGCCGCCCTGCGCCGGCGGATCCTTCTTCGCGCGCCGCGCGACGACGGACTGCCAGTCCATCGACTGCATGTCGACGGTGAAGCCGCCCTTTTCCAGCAGCGACTTGGCAACCGGTCCCAGGTTGGCGAGCACCGGCAGGTCGGTGGAATGCAGCAGCACGATCGGCGTGCCGTCGTAGCCTGCCTCCTTCAGCAGCGCGCGCGACTTCGCGAAATTGGACTCCAGCAGCCCGTCGGTGCCCGCGGTGGACGCGAACGGCGTCCCGCAGACGAACAGCGCCTTGCACGTCTTGTAGTACTGCGGGTCGCCGATCGTCGCCTTCAGGAAGTCGGGTTGGTTGAGCGCATACAGCACGGCCTGCCGCACCTTGGCATTGTCGAACGGCTTGGCCGTCAGGTTGAAGCGCAGCGCGTACTGGTTGCCGAGTGGCGTGTAGTCGATGAGCCGGATCGACGGGTCGGCGCGCAGCAGTGGCAGCAGGTCGTGCGGCGGCTGCTCGATGTAGTCGACCTCGCCCGCAATCAGCGCGTTCATCGCCGTCTGCGCGTCCGGAATCGCGAGCCACTCGACGCGCGCGACGTTGACGACCTTGCCGCCCGCGAGGCCGGACGGCGGCTCCGCGCGCGGCTTGTAGCGGTCGAACTTGACGAACACCGCCTTGCTGCCCGGCTTCCATTCGTCCTTGACGAACACGAACGGCCCGCTGCCCGTCGTGTCGGTGATCTGCTCGTTCGGCGACGTCTCCGCGACGCGCTTCGGCATCATGAACGGCACGTTGGACGACGGCTTGCCGAGCGCTGTCAGCACGAGGCCGCTCGGCGCCGCCAGTACGATGCGGAACGTCTTCGCGTCGACGACCGGCATGTCCTTGACCAGCGTCGCGAGCTTCTGGCCCATCGTGTCCTTGGCGGCCCAGCGCCGGATCGACGCGACGCAATCGGCGGCCGTCACCGGCGTGCCGTCGTGCCACAGCAGGCCATCACGCAGCGTAAGAGTCCACGTCAGCTGGTCGGGACTGACCGTGTAATGGTCGACCATCTGCGGCTTGATGTCGCCGTTCGCGTCGGTGGCGAACAGCGTGTCGTACACCATGTAGCCGTAATTGCGCTGGATGTACGCGGTGGTCCAGATCGGATCCACCATCTTGAGGTCCGAGTTCATCACCGCGCGCACCGTCTGCGCGTCGGCAGCGTTGCCCGTCGCCAACGCCATGCCCACGACGAGCGCTCCCGCCAGCCTGCTCCATGCTCCACGCATCATCGCCTCGGACCGCAAGGGAAAGGGCGCCCATTGTAATGGCGGTCGCGGCCGGCGCCATTCTTGCGACAATGCGCGCTTCCCGCGCGGCAGGACGCAACAGCCATGGCCCTCATCGCAGTCGGCGGCTTCCAGCACGAGACGAACACGTTCGCGCCTTCCAAGGCGGACTTCGCAGCCTTCGCGCAGGGCGGCGGGTGGCCGCCGTTCACCGAAGGCGACGCGATCGTCCCGCGGCTGGAAGGCGCCAACATTCCCGCAGCAGGCGCAGTGCGCGCGCTGCACGCCGCCGGGCATCGCACCGTCGGGCTCGCGTGGGCGGCGACGTCGCCGTCCGCGCACGTCACGACCGATGCGTTCGAGCGCATCGTCGGCGCGCTGACGTCGCGGCTCGCCGCCGCCGGACCGGTCGAAGGCGTGTACCTGGATCTGCACGGGGCCATGGTCACGGAAGCGCTCGACGACGGCGAAGGCGAGATCCTGCGCCGCGTCCGCGCGCTCGTCGGACCGCGCGTGCCTGTCGTCGCGAGCCTGGACCTGCATGCCAACGTGTCGCGCGCGATGGTCGAGCGCGCCGACGGACTCGTTGGGTATCGCACGTATCCGCACATCGACATGGCCGAGACGGGCGAGCGGGCGGCGCGCGTGCTCGACGCCACGCTGCGGAACGGCAAGCCGCACGCGCAGGTGCTGCGGACGCTTGACTACCTCACCGGCCTGCCCGCGCAGTCGTCGTTCATCGAACCCGGCAAGACGCTCTACGAGCGGCTCGCCGTGCTCGAGCGCGAATACGGGTGCACGCTGTCGTTCTCGCCGGGCTTCCCGATGGCCGACATCCCCGATTGCGGGATGACCGTCGTCGGCGTCGGCCCGGATGGCGAGGCCGTCGCGCGCGCCGCCGATGCGCTGACGCGCGACATCGCGGACGCCGAGCCACGCTTTCGGATGGATCTCTTCACGCCGGAAGCGGGCGTCGCGCGCGCGATGCGCACGGGCTCGCCCGGGCGTCCCACGGTGCTCGCTGATACCCAGGACAACCCCGGTGCCGGCGGCAACGGCGACACGACCGGCCTGCTCGCGGCGCTGCTCTCCGCCGACGCGCGCGACGCGACGCTGGGCCTGCTGATCGATGCCGCGTCGGCAAAGCAGGCACACGCGCTGGGCGTCGGCGCCCGCGCGGTGTTCCATCTCGGCGAGACTTCCGGTGTCGCCGGCCACGTGCCGCTGGCGAACGAATTCACCGTCGAGACGCTGGCCGAGGGCACGTTCACGTGCACGGGATCGATGTTCAAGGGCTTTGCGATGAAGCTGGGCCCGATGGCCGTGTTGCGGCGAGGCGGCGTGCGTGTCGTGCTCGCGTCACGCAAGGTGCAGGCGGGCGACCAGGCGATGTTCCGGCACGTCGGGATCGAGCCCATCCGCGAACGCATCCTCGCGCTCAAGAGCTCCGTGCATTTCCGCGCCGATTTCGAGCCGCTTGCGCGCGAGATCCTGATCGTCGCGGCGCCGGGACCGGCGCTCGCCGATCCCGCCGCGTTCCGCTGGACGCGCTTGCGCGAAGGACTGCGGCTGTCGCCGCTGGGGCCGGCGTTCCACCGCACGTGACGCCGTCGGGCGTTGCTCGAATGGGCCTCAATGCAACGCGCGTGCGTACTCGTCGCATAACATGAGCGGCATCGACGTGCGCGACGGACTCCAGATCTCGACGGACATCCGCTCCGCGACCACCTTCTGGCGTAGCGCAACCGCGTCCTGCGCGGACAGTTGCGCATACAGCCCCGTGACCTGCGGATCAGTCGCCTTGCTGCCCGAGGGCAGCGCCTGCAACTGGCGACGCGCACTGGCCTTCACTTCGTCGGGCACGCCCTCCGAATTCGCGATTTCTCCCAGCTGCGAAGGCAGCGCGGCTTGATGGAAGGCCCGAAATTGCTGCCGGTACGCGACGATTGCATCGTCGAGCGCGACGCCGTCCGGAATGACGTACGCACCGAAATGGTCGGCGGACTGATGCCCGAACCCGAGGATGGTCAGGTGATTGGCCGTCGCCCACGCAACGGCGTCGTCAATGCTGCGCCCCGCATTGAACGAGATCAGCACGCGGAGCGGCGCGGGATCGGCGCGCGCGAGCCGCGCGTCGACCGTGTCGAGGCCCCATGCACTGCGGCTCGCATTGGTCTCGCGGCACAGGGTGAGCGGGTCGGGCGGCTTCTGGGCGAAGACAGCGCCGTGCGCGATCCAGACCAACAGCAGGAGCAAGTACCGGTTCATGCCATTCGCGCGAGTTCGGCCGGCACCGAGCGTACCTGCGTCCGCACGAAAGCGACAAGCCGTTCCGATCCGCGGTAGCATCACGCCCGCCATCACGCCACGTCCGCACCGACCGGTCCACCGTTCGGTCATGCCCATGCCCACCCGCCGCGAATTCGACCTGCTGATCGACGTCGGCAACACGTTCCTCAAATGGGGCCTGTTCCAGACGGGGACGGGGTCCGCGCGCGCGAACCGCGTCGAATCGGGACATGCACTGCTCGAGGAGATCCCGACGCTGTCGCCTTCGTTCGCCGCATTGCCGTCACCGGCGCGCATCGTCATCTCCAACGTCGCCGGCACGCGCGCCCGCGCCGCGACGATCCGCCTGCTGGAAGCGTGGCCCGACGCGCCCGCGCCGCTGTGGCTCGTGCCGCAGGCCGAGCAATGCGGCGTGCGCAACGCGTACCGCAATCCCGCGCAGCTCGGCAGCGACCGTTGGGCCGCGATCATCGGCGCACGCGCGTTGCTGGGACCGGAACCCGCGATGGTCGTCGTCTGCGGCACCGCGACGACGATCGACTTCCTCGCCGCCGACGGCCAGTTCAAGGGCGGTGTCATCCTCCCGGGTGTCGGCCTGATGCTGCGCTCGCTGCACGAAGGCACGGCCGCACTGCCCGACCAGGGCGGCGACTTCATCAACTATCCGACGCAGACCGTCGATGCGATCGCGTCGGGTTGCCAGCACGCGCAGGCCGGCG
>JAFEDG010000007.1 GCA_018241745.1 Pseudomonadota bacterium | reverse complement strand
ATGGGCAAGTCGACGCTGGTCAACGCGCTCGTCCCCGACGCTGCCGCGCGCACCGGCGACGTGTCGGAGGCGCTCGGCTCTGGCCGTCACACGACGACGTCGAGCACGCTGTACCGGCTGCCGGCCCTCGACGACGCGTGGATCGTGGACGCGCCAGGCGTCAAGTCGTTCGCGCTCGGGCACGCGACGCCGCACGCGATCGAGGAGGCGTTCGTCGAGTTCCGGCCGTACCTCGGCCATTGCCGCTTTCGCGACTGCCGGCACGGTGCGGAACCCGGCTGCGCGCTGGTGGCCGCTGTTGCCGCCGGCGCAGTATCACCGCAGCGCTTCGAGCTGTTGCGCGAAATGGTCGCGGAGTCGCTGCACGGGTGACGTGCGTGCGGCGATGCTCGCGCTCAGGGCGCGAGGTTGGCGACCGTCGCGAGCAGGATCACGCCCAGCCACAGCACGAGGGCACGCCAGACGAGGCCGATTGCGGACGGCAGCAGCTCGGGTTCCACGACGTCGCCCATTCCCATCTCGGGCCGGAATTCGCGTTCCCCCGTGGGCCCGGGCAATGGACCGCCGAGTTGCACGCCCAGCGCGCCTCCGCCGGCGGCGAGCAGGATGCCGGCGGTCGTGCCCCCCGCCTCGTTCGCCCATAGCACCGGCTGCGTGCGCCAGCACGCGACGGCGTCCTCGAAGTCGCCGACGACGGCGAACGACAGTGCCGTGAGCCGCACCGGGATCCAGTCGAGCACGGCAAGGAAGCGGCGCGCCGGCGCGCCGAATGCGGCACGGTCGCGGACGAGCGGCCCGACGTCGGCGCTGGCGCGCGGGGCCGCCCACTCGTCGGCCGCGAGCGCCGCGGCGCGATAGAGCACTGCGCCGATCGGGCCCGGCAGCACGACGAACCAGAAGATCGCGCCGAACACCTGGGCGTACGCGTCGACGAGTCCGCGCTCGATCGATGCGCGCGCGATGTCCTCCGACGACCAGTCGAACGTCGACCCGCCTTGCCACGCGGCCAGCGCCCGCCGCGCTCCAGGCACGTCGTGCGCCTTCAACGCGGCGACGACATCGGACAGCGCGTGGCTGAACCGGCGGAAGCCCATGATGAAGTACAGCACGACGATGTCGACGACCAGCGCGAGCAGCGGATGGACGGCGGCCAGCAGCCCGTAGACGAGCGCGACCGCGACCACCGGCGGCGCGACGGCCAGCAGCGCGGCGACGACGCCGTGCCGGCGCGTGCCGCCGTTGAAGTTCTGCTCGAGCGTGCGCAGGTACTGCCGGTACAGCGACTCGAGGCCGAGGCGCACGCCGAGCGCCTGCCATTGCTCGAGCGCCAGTGCCACGACCAGCGCGACGAAGCTCATCGCCGGGCGCGGGCCCGCAGCGGTGGGCGCGGGCCTCGCATCAGCTCTTCAGCTCCGCGCGGTCGCGGAACTGCTCGAGCGCCTCGGGGTTGGCGAGCGCCTCGAGGTTCCTGACCGGCTTCCCGTGCACGACGTTGCGCACGGCGAGCTCGACGATCTTGTTGCTCTTCGTGCGCGGGATGTCCGTCACCTGGACGATCTTCGCAGGCACGTGGCGTGGCGTCGTGTTGGCCTTGATCTGATTCTTGATCCGGTCCGTGAGACCCGCGTCCAGCGTGAGGCCGTCGCGCAGCTTGACGAACAGCACGACGCGCACGTCGCCGACCTCGTCCGGCGGCCAGTCCTGGCCGATGACCAGGCTCTCCACGACTTCGTCCAGCTGTTCCACCTGGCGGTAGATCTCGGCCGTGCCGATGCGCACGCCGCCCGGGTTCAGCGTCGCGTCCGAGCGCCCGTAGATGACGAGCCCGTCGTGCTTCGTGATCTCGACATAGTCGCCATGGCACCACACGTTGGGAAAGCGGTCGAAGTAGGCAGCGTGGTAGCGCGCGCCGTCGCTGTCGTCCCAGAAGCCCAGGGGCATCGACGGAAAGGGCTTCGTGCACACGAGTTCGCCGCGCTTGCCGCTGCCCGGGGGGATCGGCTGGCCGTCCTCGTCGTAGACGTCGACGGCGAGCCCCAGGCCGCGCATCTGGATCTCGCCGCGCCACACGGGCAGCGTGGGGCAGCCGAGCGCGAAGCACGACACGATGTCGGTGCCGCCCGAGATCGACGCGAGGTTGAGGTCCTTCTTGATGCACTGGTACACGTAGTCGAAGCTCTCCGGGGCGAGCGGGCTGCCCGTGGAGAACAGCGTGCGCAGCGCGTCGAGCTTGTAGTCCTTGAGCGGGACGAGGCCCACCTTCTTGATCGCGTCGATGTACTTGGCCGACGTGCCGAAGTGCGTCATCTTCTCGTCGTCGGCGTAGTCCCATAGCACGCGGCCGCGGCCGACGAACGGCGAGCCGTCGTACAGCAGCAGCGTGGCGCCGACGGCGAGCCCCGACGCGAGCCAGTTCCACATCATCCAGCCGCAGGTCGTGAAATAGAACAGCCGGTCGCCGGCCTTCAGGTCGCCGTGCAGCATGTGCTCCTTCAGGTGCTGCAGCAGCGTGCCGCCCGCGCCGTGCACGATGCACTTGGGCACGCCGGTGGTGCCCGACGAATAGAGGATGTACAGCGGCGCGTTGAACGGCATCTCGACGTAGTCGACGGTGAGGCCGGGATGCGGTGCGAGCCAGTCGTCCCACTTGACCGCATCGCGGACGCCGTCCAGCGCCGTGTCGTCGTACAGGTAGGACACGACGACGACCTTCTCGACAGTCGGCAGCCGCGCCGCGATCTCGCGCACCTTGTCGCCGATCGCGATCGCCTTGCCGTTGTACCAGTAGCCGTCGACGGTCACCAGCACGCGCGGGCCGATCTGCCCGAAGCGGTCGACGACACCCTGCGGCCCGAAGTCGGGCGAGCACGACGACCAGATCGCGCCCTGCGACGCGGTGCCCAGCATCGCGACGATCGTCTCGGGCAGGTTGGGCATGTACGCGGCGACGCGGTCGCCCGCCTTCACGCCCGCGGCCTTCAGCGCCTGCGCGAAGCGCGCGACGCTGTGGCGCAGGTCGTTGCGCGTCATCCGGCGCTGGACCTTGTCCTCGCCGCGGAAGATCAGCGCGTCCTGGTAGTCGTTGCCGCGCTCGATCAGGTTGCGCGCGAAGTTGAGCTTGCCGTCGGGGAAGAACTGCGCACCCGGCATCCGGTCCGGGTTGGCGAGGCCGCGCGTCCCCATGTCGCCACGCACGTCGGCAAACGTCCACAACGCGCGCCAGAACGCCACCGGTTGGTCGACAGACCAGCGCCACAATGCGTGCGCGTCGGGCACGGCGACTCCGTGCTGCGCGGAAACGTCGGCCGCGAACCGGGTGATGCTGGCCGCCGCCACACGCGACGGCGACGGGGTCCACAACGGTTGCTCGTTCATCGGCATTCCACGAACCTTCGGTACGAAATCAGATGAGACCGCGGCCCGTGCTACGGGACGACCGGCGTCGCCGCGGGCAGCAACGCGCGCAGCGCGGGGGGCAGGTCGACCGGCCGGCGCGATGCCATGTCGATCCACACGATGCGCGCGGCGCCGTCGGCCACGACGCGGCCGTCGCGGCACAATTCGTAGAAGCTGCCGACACTGGTCCGGCCCGGATCGCCCAGCAAGACGCGGACCTCGACATCGCCCGGGTACACCAGCGCTTCCTTGAACGTGCAGCTCGCGTTGACGATCACCGGACCGCTCTCGCCGTACATCGCGAGCTCCGTCTGCCCGTGCAGCCACTCGATCCGCGCCTGCTCCATGTAGCGGAAGTAGACCGTGTTGTTCACGTGGCCGAGGGCGTCCATGTCGCCCCAGCGGATGGGCTGCACGCTGGTGTGCACGAGGACGCGTTGGCTGGACATGCGGGAACCGGCGGCCGGGAAAGCTTAAAATTGTAACGTATGCGCCCTGGCACCCTGTGCCGCGGCGCGCTGCGCGAAAAGGACGAGGATGAGCCGGGAGTCAATGGAGTACGACGTGGTGATCGTGGGCGCGGGGCCAGCCGGCCTCGCGAGCGCGATCCACATCAAGCAGCTTGCCGCCGCCGCTGGCCGCGAGATATCGGTATGCATCCTCGAGAAGGGATCCGAGGTCGGCGCGCACACGCTCTCGGGTGCCGTCATCGACCCGATCGCGCTCAACGAGCTCCTGCCCGACTGGGCCGCGCGGGGCGCGCCGATCGACACGCCGGTCACCGACGACCGCTTCCTGGTCCTGGGCGAGACCGGCGCCACGCGCATCCCGAACGCACTGCTGCCGCCGCTGATGGGCAACCACGGCAACTACATCGTGAGCCTGTCCAACGTCTGCAAGTGGCTGGGACGCGAGGCCGAGGCGCTGGGCGTGGAGATCTATCCCGGCTTCCCGGCCGCGGAAGTCCTGTACACGGAGGACGGCGCCGTGCGCGGCGTCGCCACCGCCGACATGGGCGTCGCGAAGGACGGCGCGCACAAGCCCGACTACCAGCCGGGCATGGAGCTGCTCGCCAAGTACACGCTGTTCGCGGAAGGCTGCCGCGGGTCGCTGTCGCAGGAGCTGATGCAGCGCTTCGACCTGCGTGCCGGCGTCGATCCGCAGAAGTACGGCATCGGCATCAAGGAACTGTGGCAGGTCGCACCGGAGCAGCACCGCAAGGGCCTGGTCGTGCACACGCAGGGCTGGCCGCTCGATGCGAATACCGGCGGCGGCTCGTTCATGTACCACTTCGGCGACAACCTCGTTGCCGTCGGCTTCGTCGTCCACCTCAACTACGAGAATCCGTGGCTGTCGCCTTACGACGAGTTCCAGCGCTTCAAGACGCATCCGGCCATCCGCACGACATTCGACGGCGGCAAGCGGCTGGGCTACGGCGCGCGCGCGATCAACGAAGGAGGCCTGCAGTCGGTGCCGGCGCTCGCGTTCGCGGGCGGCGCGCTGATCGGCTGCGCCGCCGGCTTCGTGAACCTCCCGCGGATCAAGGGCTCGCACAACGCGATGAAGACCGGCATGCTCGCGGCCGAGAGCGTCGTCGCGGCGCTCGGCGCCGGGCGCGCGCACGACACGCTTGCCGACTATCCCGCGCGGTATCGTGCGTCGTGGGTGCACGAGGACCTGTACAAGGTCCGCAACGTGAAGCCCGGCCTCAAGTGGGGCATGTGGCTCGGCTCGCTGCACGGCGGCGTGCACATGTGGCTCAACTCCGTCGGCTTGGGCGCGCTGGTGCCGTGGACGCTGCACCACGGCAAGCCCGACCACGACTCGCTGAAGCCGGCGGCGCAGATGCCGAAGATCACGTACCCGAA
This sequence comes from Pseudomonadota bacterium, assembly GCA_018241745.1. GTDB lineage: Bacteria > Pseudomonadota > Gammaproteobacteria > Burkholderiales > Casimicrobiaceae > VBCG01. Next base: position 33,847 of record JAFEDG010000007.1, on the reverse strand, counting down.
GTACGACGGCACGCTGACGTTCGACAAGCTGTCCTCGGTGTTCCTGTCCAACACGAATCACGCCGAGGACCAGCCGGTGCACCTCGAGTTGCGCGATCCCGCGATCCCGGTCGCGGTGAACCTTGCGGAGTACGCGGGCCCCGAACAGCGCTACTGCCCGGCGGGCGTCTACGAGTTCGTCGCCGAAGGCGGCGGCGAGCGGCTGCAGATCAACGCGCAGAACTGCGTCCACTGCAAGACCTGCGACATCAAGGATCCGCGGCAGAATATCCACTGGGTACCTCCCGAAGGCGGCGGCGGCCCCAACTACGTGGACATGTGACGATGACGGCTACCCCTCCTGAACGGCGCACGGTGCCGGGCCTCGCGGCGATGGCCGCGCGCGGCGAGAAGATCGCGATGCTGACGTGCTACGACGCGAGCTTCGCCGTGCTCGAGGAGCGAGCCGGCGTCGACGTGATGCTCGTCGGCGATTCGCTCGGCATGGTGATCGGTGGCCATCCGTCGACGCTCGCCGTCGCGCTGGACGACATCGCGTATCACACACGTGCCGTCGCGCGCGCGGCGCAACGCGCGGTGATCGTCGCCGACCTGCCGTTCGGGACGTATGGCGAATCGCCGGCGCAGGCCTATCGCAGCGCCGCGGTGCTGATGGCCGCCGGCGCGCACATGGTCAAGCTCGAAGGCGGCGCGTGGCTCGTGCCGACGGTCGAGTTCCTCGTCGCGCGCGGCGTGCCCGTGTGCGCGCATCTCGGCCTCACGCCGCAGTCCGTCCACCAGTTCGGCGGCTATCGCGTGCAGGCGCGCGACGCGGGCGCTGCGGCCACGCTGACGGCGGATGCGGTGGCGCTCGGCCGCGCAGGCGCCGGCCTCCTGGTGCTTGAAATGGTCCCGGCGCCGCTCGCCACCACGGTGACACGTGAATGCGCGGCGCCCACGATCGGGATCGGCGCGGGCGCCGGCTGTGCGGGCCAGGTACTCGTCGTCTACGACATGCTCGGACTCTACCCCGGCAAGCTGCCGCGCTTCGTGCGCAACTTCATGCAGGGCGCCGCGTCGATCGAGGACGCGCTCGCGGCCTATGTTCGTGCGGTCAAGGACGGCAGCTTCCCCACCGCCGACCACAGTTACTGATGGACATCGTCAGCACGCTCGATGCGTTGCGCCGCCGTCTGGCCGGCGCCGGCCGCGTGGCGTTCGTGCCGACGATGGGCAACCTGCACGCAGGGCACCTGAAGCTCGTCGACGTCGCGCGCGAGCGAGGCGACTCGGTCGTCGCGAGCATCTTCGTCAACCGGCTGCAGTTCGGGCCCCACGAGGACTTCGATCGCTACCCGCGTACGTTCGACGCGGACCGCGACGCGCTTGCGCGTGCCGGCTGCAACGTGCTGTTCGCGCCGCGCGAGCGCGACCTCTACCCGGTGCCCCAGCAGTATCGCGTCGCGCCGCCGCCACTCGCGATGGAACTCGAAGGCGTGTTCCGCCCTGGATTCTTCGAAGGCGTGTGCACCGTCGTGCTGAAGCTGTTCAACGCCGTGCAGCCGCACGTCGCGGTGTTCGGCCGGAAGGACCGGCAGCAACTGGTCATCGTCGGCGGCATGATCGAGCAGTTCAACCTGCCGATCGAACTCGTCGGCGTGGAGACGGCGCGCGCCGACGACGGGCTCGCGCTGTCGTCGCGCAACGGCTACCTGACGCCCGCGGAACGCGCGCGTGCGCCAGCGCTTCACCACGCGTTGCAGGGGATCGCCGCGGGCCTGCGCGCCGGCGTGCCGGCGGCGGAACTCGAGCACGCCGCGGCCGGCCGGCTTGCCGCCGACGGCTGGCAGGTTGACTACCTCGCAGCGCGGCGCGCCGACGACCTGTCGGCGCTGCGTGCAGGCGACGACGCGCCGCGTGTCGTACTGGGCGCCGCGCGCCTGGGTGGCACGCGCCTCATCGACAACGTCGACGTCGATTGACCCGGCGACGGCGTCAGTCGACGGTCGCGGGCCACAACCACGCCGCGCCGCGCACGCCGCTGGAGTCGCCGTGCACGTGGCGGACGAGCCGCGTGTCGACGCGGTCCGAGAACACCCACCGCTGCCACAGCTGCGGCACGCGCTCGTACAGCGCGTCGACGTTCGACATGCCGCCGCCCAGCACGACGACGTCGGGATCGAGGACGTTGATGACGTGCGCCAACGCGCGCGCCAGCCGCTCTTCGTAGCGCGCGAGCGTGGCGGCGGCGCGCGGCTCGCCGGACAGCGCCGCCTGCGCGATGTCGAAGCCGCCCAACGCCAGGCCGGTGGTCTCACGGTGGTCGCGTTCGAAGCCCGTGCCCGACAGGAACGTCTCGATGCAACCGTGCTGGCCGCAGAAGCACGGCGCGCCCGGCCGCTCGTCGTCGCGCGGCCACGGCAGCGGGTTGTGGCCCCACTCGCCGGCAATGCCGTTGGGCCCGTCGAGCACGTTGCCGTCGATGACGATGCCGGCACCGACGCCGGTGCCGAGGATCACGCCGAACACGACGCGCGCACCGGCACCCGCGCCGTCCGTCGCTTCGGACAGCGCGAAGCAGTTGGCGTCGTTGGTCAGGCGCACCGGGCGCTCGAGGCGCGTCGCCAGGTCCGCGACGATGGGCCTGCCGTTGAGCGCCACCGAGTTCGAGCCGCGCAGGAGGCCGGTCGCGCGCGACACCGAGCCCGGCGTGCCGATGCCCACGGTCGCCGTGCCCGGAACCAGCGCCAGGTCGCGCTCCGCGCCATGCACGAGCGTCGCGATCGCGTCGAGCGTCGCGCCGTAGTCGCCGCGTGGCGTGGGCTGCCGGCGGCGCAGCAGCTCGCGACCCTGGCCGTCGAGCACGATGATCTCGGTCTTGGTCCCGCCCAGGTCGATGCCGATGCGCGCCGGATGCATGGTGTCATGGACGGCGCACGTTATCGTCACCGGACGCGCGCCACGGCAACCGGTTGACGGCGCGAGAAGCCGTGCCGGAATATTACAGGCACCCACCCGGAGACCCTATGTCCACCCCCGCAATCCGCCGCATCCCGGCCGTGTGCGTCGCGCTGGTACTCGCCGCGTTGGCGCTTCCCGCGGCCGCGCAGGGCGCGCTGAACCTGTACTGCAGCTCGCCGTCCACCGCGTGGTGCCAGGCGATGGCAACGGGCTTCGAGAAGGCCACTGGCACCAAGGTCGCGGTCGTGCAGAAGGCCACGGGCGAGATGCTGGCGCAGATCACGTCCGAGCGGCAGAACCCGCGCGGCGACATCTGGTGGGCGGGCCCCGCCGACTCGTTCATCCAGGCCGCCGCAGAGGGCCTGCTCGAGACCTACCGGTCGCCGCGTGTCGCCGACCTCTACCCGTGGGCGCGCCGCGTCAGCGACATCTCGAAGGATCGCGTGTCCGGCATCTACGGCGGCATCCTGACGCTGGGCTACAACACGGACCTCGCGAAGAAGAAGGGCTACCCGATCCCCGCGTGCTGGCGCGATCTCACGAGGCCGGTGTACAAGGGCGACATCATGCTCGGCAACCCGACGGCGTCGGGCACTGCATACCTGATGCTGGCGACGCTCGTGCAGGTGATGGGCGAGGATCCGGCGTTCACGTACATGGCGCAGCTGCACCCCAACGTCGTCAGCTATGCGCGCTCGGGCATCGGCCCGATGACGGCGGTCAAGAACGGCGAGATCTTCATCGGCAGCTCGGTGCTGCACGGGGTCATCAACGAGATCGTCCGCGGCTTCCCGGTGCTGCCGGTGCTGCCGTGCGAAGGCGTCGGCTACGAGATCGGATCGATGGCGATCATCAAGGGCACGCACAACCTCGACGCTGCGAAGAAGTTCGTCGACTGGGCGCTGTCGCCGGAAGGCAATGCATTGGGCCTGACCGTCGGCGAATACGCGATCCCGACCAACATGGCGGTGCCGCTGCCACCGCAGGTGCCCAAGATGACGGACATCAAGGTCATCGACTACGACTTCGTCCGCTTCGGCGATCCGGCAACGCGCAAGCACCTGCTCGAGCGGTGGGAGAAGGAAGTCTACGCACTCCCCCACTGAGTACCGCGGACGCGCGGGGCCGGTGAACGGCATGGCGCCAGGCTCGCGCGCGGCAAGCGCCTGGCTTGCCGTAGCCATCGTCGCGGTGCTGCTGCTGCCCTGGTACGCGCTGCCGGCATCGATCCTCGATCCCGGATGGCTCACGCACTGGGGCGACCGCGACACCGCACCGCTGGCCCTGCAGGCCACGCTGCACGGCCGCCCATGGCTGTGGGCCTGCGTGCCGTGGCTGGCCCTGGCCGCTTGGGGATTGCAGCGGACCCGCGCGCCGCGCGTCCGCGCCGCGCTGTGGCTCGCGGCCGGCGTGGGCGGCGTCGCGGCCACGCTTGTCCAGGGCTTCCTGATCACGCTCCCGCACGCCGGCGCCGCCATCGGCGGACAACCCGGCTTCGGCGCAGGCGCGAGCATGCTGCTCGCGGCCTACGTCGCGTTCGCGAGCCTGGGCCTCGCGGCGCGCGGCGCCTTCGGCGGCGACGGCTTCGTCGCCGGCACCGTCGTCGGCATCGCCTCGCTCGTCGCGCTGTTCACGTTCTATCCGCTGCTGCGCATCGGCGCGTCCGCGCTGGCCGCCAGCGACGGTACGTTCGCGCCGCTGGCACTCGTCACGCGTCTTGCGACAGCCAAGGTCTGGGGCCTGGGCTGCATCGCAGGCCACGTGCAGTGTGGTGTCGTCTGGAACACGCTGGCGCTGGGCCTCGCGTGCGCGGTGCTGTGCACGTTGCTGGGCCTTGCCTTCGCGCTGCTCGTCACGCGCACGGCGTCGCGCTGGCGCCGCGCACTGCGCGCGCTCGCCGTGCTGCCGATGATCACGCCGCCGTTCGTGATCGGGCTCGCGCTGGTGCTGCTGTTCGGCCGCGCGGGCGTCGTCAATCACGCGCTGGAGGGGCTGTTCGGCGTCGAGCCCGGGCGCTGGTTCTACGGCTACACCGGCGTGCTCGTCGCGCAGACGTTCGCATTCACGCCGCTCGCGTTCCTGATCGTCGTCGGCGTCGTCGAGGGCGTGGCGCCGTCGCTCGAGGAGGCGGCGCAGACGCTGCACGCCAACCCGTGGCGCACGTTCGTCGACGTGTCGGTGCCGCTGATGCGACCCGGGCTCGCCAACGCGTTCCTGATCGCCTTCCTCGAGTCGATCGCCGACTTCGGCAACCCGATCATCCTCGGTGGCAACCTCAACGTGCTCGCGACCGAGATCTTCTTCTCCGTCGTCGGTGCCCAGCTCGACCCGGGGCGCGCCGCGTCGCTGGGCCTCTTGCTGCTCGTGCTGGCGCTGGGCGCGTTCGTCGCGCAGCGCGCGGTGCTGGGCCGGCGCAGCTACGTGGCGCTCGGCGGCAAAGGGGACGGCGGATACGCGGCGCCGCTGCCGTCGCGCGTGCGACGTGGCGTCGTCGCGCTGGCGGTGCCGTGGGTGCTGCTGACCGTCGCCCTCTACGTGCTGGCACTGGGCGGGGGCTTCGTCGAGACCTGGGGCCGCGACTGGTCCTTGACGCTGCGCCACTACCGGACGGCGTTCGGCCTCGAGTGGACCGCGCAGGGCCTGCTGTGGACCGGGGCCGCATGGGGTTCGCTGTGGACGACGTTGCGGCTGTCCGCGCTCGCGGCCCCGCTGACCGCGGGGCTGGGCCTGCTCGCGGCGTGGGTGCTCGCGCGCCAGCGCTTCGCCGGCCGCGGCGTGTTCGAGCTCGCGACGTTGCTGTCGTTCGCGATCCCGGGTACCGTCATCGGCGTCGCCTACATCCTCGCGTTCAACGTGCCGCCGTTCGAGCTGACGGGCACCGCGCTGATCCTGGTGCTGTGCAACGTCTTTCGCAACATGCCGGTGGGCGTGCGCGCTGGCGTCGCCGCGATGGCGCAGATCGACCCATCGCTCGACGAGGCGGCGATGACACTGCGCGCCCGCAGCACGCATGCGTTGCGCACCGTACTGGCCCCGCTGCTGAAGCCCGCGATCGTCGCCGCGCTGGCCTACAGCTTCGTCCGCGCGATGACGACGGTCTCCGCCGTGATCTTCCTGATCTCCGCGCGCTACGAATGGTCGACGACGTACATCATCAACCGCGTCGTCAACGGCGACTACGGCGTCGCGCTCGCCTACTGCGCCGTGCTGATCGTGCTGATGATCGTGGCCGTCGCCGGCATCCAGCGCGTCGTCGGCGAGCGACGGCTCGGCCGCCGCGGCGCGGCGGGCGCAACCGCGGCATCGCTGGCAGCCGCAGGATAGGCGGATGGCCCGCTGGATCCTTGTCGCGCTGTGCGTGCTGTCGCTGTACGGCGCGTACGACTGGTGGACCCAACGGCCGGTGACCACGCCCGCGGGCGTGCAGGCTGCAGCCGACCCGGTCCAGGTCAATGTCGTCGAGCGCGAGACGCACATCGCCGCGGGCCACACGCTGGTCGTCCGCGCGCACTACGACATCACCGCCCGCATCCTGCGGAAGGAGCGCTATCGCGCCGACGCCACCGCCGACATCGCGCCGTGGGACCTTGCCGTAGGCTGGGGACCGATGTCGGATGCGGCAATCGTCGACCAGCTCGACATCACGCAGATGGGGCGCTTCTTCTACTGGCGGATGCGCGACCCGGTGACGTTTCCGCTGAAGCCGCAGGACCTGGTCGTGCACGCCGGGCAGATCCACGCGATACCGGGCGACGCGGCTGTCGCGTCGCGCCTCGCGCACTTGCGGCCCGGGTCGGTGGTGACACTGCGCGGCGACCTCGTCGACGTCCAGATGGACGGCGGCGTGTGGGCCACGTCGCTGACTCGTGTCGATACGGGCGCCGGCGCGTGCGAAATCATGTGGATCCGCGCGGTCAACTAGCTCAGGGCGGCGTGCACATCGCCGGGCCTTCCGGCACCCACCCGTTGGCGAGGAGTTCCGCGCCGATCACCGGACTCGTCGTGTACCGGTGGTTCGGTACCCCGCCCTGCCCGTTGTTGTAGTAGCGCGAGACGACCATCGTGTTGGCCGGGCATGTGCCGTTGACGGGCAGCCCGGCCTCGAACACGAGGCCCTCGAACGTCCATGTCAGCGGTTCCTTGAGCAGTATCGCGCACTCGAAGTCGTACAACGTGTAGAAGTGCGTGTCGGGTCCGGTGCCCGGCGTGCCGTAGAAGCGGCACGTCGGCGTGCCCATGCCGCTGCCTTCCGCGTAGGCCTTGAACGCATAGCCGGTGCGCACCCAGCCGGCGATCGGCGTCCCTGCGTCGAGGATCCCGATCTCGAGCGGGCTCGCGGTCATGAAGTAGTGGCCATTGCCCGCGTTGTAGTACTCGATGACGTCGACTTCGTGGCCAGTGGCCGGGTAAGGCGCCACGTAGTCGATGACCACGCTGTCGGTGCCGCCACCGGCCACGTTGGTCATCCGTTGCAGCGTGGCGAGCGCCACGGGATCGCGGGCGGTTTGCGCATTCAGGAAAGCAAGCGACCACGTGAAGATGTCGTTCGTCGACGGCACGTCGAAGCCGTGCTCGACGCCGGCGAGCGCGACGAGGATCCGCGTCGTCGTCATCCGCTGCATGCCTTCGTAGGTCATCTCCAGCGGCGCGACGATGTCGGCCGTGCCGGAGATCGACAGCATCGGGATCGGCAGCATCGCGTCGATGCCGTTCTGGTCGCGACCGAAGGCCGGCAGGATCGGCTGCCCGAAGTAAGGCACGTAGCCGACGATCGCCTTGAGCCGCGGATCCGCGATCACCTGCTGCGACGAGAGTCCCAGGCTCGACGTCAACTGGGCGCCGGCGAGCAGCACCAGCGACTCGCCGCCGAGGCTCGCGCCAAAGCCTGCGACATTCGCCGCGTCGACGTGGCCAGCCCAAGGCGGCGCGAGGATTGCGTCGAGCGCTGCCGACAGCGTGCGCGGACGGATCGCCTGCATCGCCGTGTAGTCGGGGAACTGCAGCAGCGCGTTGACGAGGTCCTCGAGGTCGCTGATGCCGAGGTCCGCGATCCGCTGGTCCATGTGGAACGGCGCGACGACGACATAACCGTGGCTCGCGAGCACTGTCATCGCGCCGACGTACTCGGGGTCGAGCGGGCTGCCCTCGAGTCCATGCGAGAACAGCAGCACCGGCCACTGCGCGCGCGCCGCGTTGAACAGCGGCGCGTCGCCCGCCTTCTGCATGTGCGGCACGACGGCGCCGTTGGGCAGCGTGTAGTTGGCGCGACCGTTCGTCGTCGTCGTGGGATAGCAGACAAGCAGCGGGAAGTCGAGCGTCTTGCCGGCGAAATCCGAGTACAGCTCGCCGTTGGCCGGCAACGTGACGTTGACGTGCGGCACCGACGCCGGCGCAACGGCGAGATCGAGCACGGAGCGCGCGCGGCCGTCGCTCGCGGGCACGCCTTCCCAGTAATAGGCGGCCGTCTCGCCCACGCCGACGCGCGAGAAATCCTGCTCGATGTCGGTACATCCGACCGGATAGGCGCCCGGCGCGATCGGTGCCACCTCGCCGGCACGCGCAATGCCCCCGACGGCGAGGAACGCCAATGCGGCGGACAGCACGCGCGCGCGAACGATGCGAAGATCACCCATGGTGCGCCAGTGTGTCATGGCCGCGCCGGGGGCGCCGTCAGTCGCGACGCCCTGTGGCTGTCGGCGGCCGGCCGACGCGCGCTAGAACGCCGCGGCTTCGAGCGCGAGCGTCGCGTCGCCTGCAGTCGTCACCTGGCCCGACAGCGCGGCCGCCTGCGGCAACAAGGCCTGGGCGTAGAAGCGCGCGGTTGCGATCTTCGCATGCATGAACGCGGCGTCGCCGGCACCGCTCGCCAGTTTGGCGGACGCCACGAGCGCCGCGCGCCCCATCTGCCAGCCGCCGGTCACGAGCCCCCACAGCTTGAGATACGGGACCGAACCGGCGAACGCCGCGCGCGGCGCGGACTGGAAGTTGGCGAGCATCCACGCGAGTGCCGCTTCCGCAGCGTCCGCCGCGGTCGACAGTGCCGACCCGATCGGATGCAGCTGCACGTCGCTCGCCGCCGACAGCGCGGACGCCGTCTTCCGGATGTCGCCCAGCACGGCGCGTGCGACGGCGCCGCAGTCGCGCGCCGTCTTGCGCCCGAGCAGGTCATTGGCCTGGATGCCGGTCGTGCCTTCGTAGATCGTGATGATCCGCGCATCGCGGTAGTGCTGCGCGGCACCGGTCTCCTCGATGAAGCCCATGCCGCCGTGCACCTGCACGCCCGTGTACGTCACGTCCTGCGCGGTCTCCGTGCACCAGCCCTTGACGATCGGCACCATGAACTCGGCGAACGCCTGGTGGCGCTTGCGGGCCTCGGCATCCGGATGATGGTTCGCATTGTCGAGCGCCGCTGCCGTCACGTAGGCGATCGCCCGCATGGCCTCGACCGACGCGCGCATCGTCATCAGCATCCGGCGGATGTCCGGGTGCTCGAGGATCGGCGGCGCCGCGGCGGCTTCACCCACCGCGCGGCCCTGCACCCGCTCGCGTGCATAGGCGACGGCGCGCTGGTACGCGCGCTCGCTGATGCCCACGCCCTCGAGGCCCACCGAGAAGCGCGCGAGGTTCATCATGATGAACATGTACTCGAGCCCGCGGTTGGGCTCGCCGACGAGGTAGCCGGTGGCACCGCCGCCGTCGCCGTAGGCGAGCACGGCGGTCGGGCTCGCGTGGATGCCCAGCTTGTGCTCCAGCGACACGGTCTTCACGTCGTTGCGCGCGCCGAGCGAACCGTCCGCATTGACGAGGAACTTCGGCACGACGAACAGCGAGATTCCCTTCACGCCCGGCGGTGCATCGGGCAGCCGCGCGAGCACCAGGTGCACGATGTTGTCGGTGTAATCGTGGTCGCCGTACGTGATGAAGATCTTCTGCCCGAAGACCTTGTAGGTGCCGTCGCCCTGCGGCACCGCGCGCGTCCGCACGGCCGCCAGGTCACTGCCGGCCTGCGGCTCGGTGAGGTTCATCGTGCCGGTCCATTCGCCGGCGACCATCTTCGGCAGGAACGTCGACTTGAGCGCGTCGCTGCCGCACAGCTCCAGCGCCTCGATCGCGCCCTGCGTCAGCAGCGGACACAGGTCGAATGCCATGTTCGCCGCGTGCCACATCTCCTCGACCGGCGTCGCGACGAGTTGCGGCAGGCCCTGGCCCCCGAATTCGGGATCCTTCGTGAGCCCATTCCACCCGTTCTGCGCGTACTGCGTGTAGGCATCCTTGAAGCCGACCGGGGTCTTCACGCTACCGTCCGCCTGCAGCACGGAGCCTTGCTGGTCGCCGGGCCGGTTGAGCGGGTCGAGGACATCGGTGGCGAACTTCGACGCTTCCTCGAGGATGGCCGCGACGGTGTCCGGCGTCGCGTCCTCGAAACCCGGCAGCGCGGCAACCTGGCCGAGCCCGGCCAGCTCGTGCAGCACGAATGTCATGTCGGCCAGCGGCGCGCGGTACGTACTCATCGCAAGCTCCTCCTCGGTGGCCGGCGGGTCAGCCCAGCTCGGCCGTGAACTGCGGGATGATCTCGAACAGGTCGCCGACGAGCCCGTAGTCGGCGATCTGGAAGATCGGTGCGTCGGGGTCCTTGTTGATCGCGACGATCACCTTGCTGTCCTTCATGCCGGCGAGATGCTGGATGGCACCCGAGATGCCGACGGCGATGTACAGGTCGGGGGCCACGATCTTGCCGGTCTGCCCCACCTGGAAATCGTTGGGCACATAGCCTGCGTCGACGGCAGCGCGCGAGGCGCCGAGCGCCGCGTGCAGCTTGTCGGCGAGCGGCTCCAGCAACCTGAAGTTCTCCGCGCTGCCGAGGCCGCGGCCACCGCTGATCACGACACGCGCGCCGGTGAGTTCCGGCCGCTCCGACTCGGTGAGCGACTGGTTCGTCACTTCCGCGCCCGCGGGGGCGGCCACGGGCGCCACCGCCGTGACGGTCGCGCCGCCGCCCGTTGCCGGCGCCGCGTCGAACGCGGTCGCGCGCACCGTGACGACCTTGATCGCGTCGCTGCTCTTCACTGTCGCGAACGCGTTGCCTGCGTAGATCGGGCGCACGAACGTATCGGGGGCCTCGACGGCGGTGATCTCGGATACCTGGGCAACATCGAGCTTGGCCGCGACGCGTGGCAGCACGCTCTTGCCGACACCGGTGGCGGCCGCCACGACGTGCGAATACGCGCCGCCTTGCGCCACCGCGAGCACCTGTGCCGCGAGTGCCTCGGCGGTGGGGCGTGCGAATTGCGGCGCGTCGGCCACCAGCACGGACGTCACCCCGGGGACGGCCGCGGCGGCCCGGGCGGCGGCGTCGACACCGCTGCCCGCAATGAGCACGTGGACGTCGCCGCCCATCGCACGCGCCGCGGTGACCGCGTTCAGTGTCGCGCCGCGCAGCGCGCCCTTGTCCGTTTCGGCGAGGACCAGCGTCGTCATGCGATCACCTTCGCTTCGTTGCGCAGCTTGGCGACGAGTTCCTTGACGTCGGCGACCTTGCCGCCACCGACGCGCTTCTTCGGCTCGGCGACGTTGAGCGTCGTGAGACGCGGCGTGACGTCCACGCCCAGGTCGGCCGGCTTGACCGTCTCGAGCGGCTTCTTCTTCGCCTTCATGATGTTGGGCAGCGTCGCGTAGCGCGGCTCGTTGAGGCGCAGGTCGGTGGTGACGACGGCCGGCAACGCCAGCGCGACCGTCTCCAGGCCGCCGTCGACCTCGCGCGTCACCGTCGCCTTGCCGCCGGCGACCTCGACCTTGGACGCGAACGTCGCCTGCGGCCAGTCCAGCAGCGCCGCGAGCATCTGGCCGACCTGGTTGGCGTCGTCATCGATCGCCTGCTTGCCCAGGATGACGAGCTGCGGGCTTTCCCGGCCCACGACGGCGGCCAGCAGCTTGGCCACCGCGAGCGGCTGCAGCTCCACGTCCGACTCGACGAGGAGCGCCCGGTCGGCGCCAAGCGCCAGTGCCGTCCGCAGTGTCTCCTGGCACGCCGTGACGCCGCACGACACCGCCACGACTTCGGTGGCGATGCCCTTCTCACGCAACCGGAGGGCTTCCTCGACGGCGATCTCGTCGAACGGGTTCATCGACATTTTGACGTTGGCGAGGTCGACGCCGGTGCCGTCGGGCTTGACGCGCACCTTGACGTTGTAATCGACGACGCGCTTGACCGGTACGAGGATTTTCATGGCGTATGCAGGGCGGAGGGAACCGCTGATTATAAGGCGGCCCGCGGTGGGGCCTCGCGCGACACGGCGCGGCACGGAGCTTGCTTGGGAGGTGTGGGCGGGCGTCCGCCCCGGGGCCGGAACCTCCGGCATCCAAGGGGAATCGCCAGCGGCCGCCCCGGGCGCCGCCCGCACCACGAATGGTTATCATGGCCGACTAGAACGATGATCACCGCCCTGCACCGCTGGCTGCAAACCCGCGTCGTCACGCTCACCGAACGCGTGACCAAGGCCGGCAATCGCGCCGAGGTCGAGCAGGGAACGCTGCGGATCGTCATCGCGTTCGTCGTCATGTGCTACCTGACGATCTACGCGCTGCGCGATGGCAGCGTCTCGCAGTCCGAGTTCCACGTGCTGCTGGTCGCCGCCGGGTTCTTCCTGTTCTCGGTGGCGCTGGTGGGCCGGACGCTCGCGCGTCCGCACGTGAGCCCCCTGCGGCGCATGGTCGGCATGCTGGCCGACAACGGCGTCACCACGTATTGCCTGCTGAACATGGGCGAAGGCGGCGCCGTCGTCATCGGCGTGTACCTGTTCATCACGTTCGGCAACGGCTTCCGCTACGGGCGCCGCTACCTGCACATGTGCCAGGCGATGGCCATCGCGGGCTTCACGTCGGTCCTCGTGTACTCCGAATTCTGGTCGCAGCACACGGCGATCGGCAGCGGGTTCCTGATCGGGCTGATCGTGCTGCCGCTATATGTTGGCGTGCTCGCCGAGCGCGTGGAGAAGGCGAAGAAGCGCGCCGACGAAGCCAACCAGGCGAAGAGCCGCTTCGTCGCCAACGTGAGCCACGAGATGCGGACGCCGCTCAATGGCGTCATCGCCATGGCGGACGTGCTGCGCGAGACGAACCTGTCGGAGTCGCAGCGCGAGATCGTCGACACGATGAACACGTCGGCGCAATTGCTGCTAGCGCAGATCGAGGACGTGCTGGACGTCGAGAAGATCGAAGCCGGCCGCGTGCACATCGAGGTACGTCCGTTCGAGTTCGCGCGCCTCGTGTCGTCGACGGTCAAGGTCGTGTTGCCGCAGGCGCGGTACAAGGGCCTCGACATGCGCACGGAACTCGATCCCGCCGCTGCCGGCTGGTTCCAGGGCGACCCGCACCACCTGCGCCAGGTGCTGCTGAACCTCCTGTCCAACGCGGTCAAGTTCACCGAGCGCGGCCAGGTCAGCGTCCACGTCCGCGTCATGGCCAGCGACGACGCGCGCCGTACGTTGCGCGTCGAGGTACGCGATACCGGCATCGGCATCGCGCCCGAGAAGCAGGCCCTCATCTTCGAGCCGTTCGCGCAGGCCGACGATTCGATCACGCGCGTGTACGGCGGCACCGGCCTCGGCACGACGATCGCCCGCAACCTGATCAAGCTGATGGGCGGCACGATCGGGCTCGAAAGCGCGGCGGGCGCCGGCTCGGTGTTCTGGTTCGAGGTTGCGCTGCCGGTGGCCGCCCCGCAGGGCATCGACCTGACGGAGGACCTCGTCGTCTCGGCGCGGCATGCGACGACGGCGCAGTCGCTCCAGCAATCGCTCAACGTGCGCAAGTTGCGCGGCGCGCGCATCCTGGTCGCCGAGGACAACCCGACGAACCAGCGTGTCGCGCAACTGATACTGCAAAGCGGCGGCCACGTCGTCACGCTCGTCGACAACGGCGAGGAAGCATTGGACGCGCTGGAACGCGGCGGCTACGACATCGCGCTGTTCGACCTGTCGATGCCGGTGATCTCGGGGCTGGAAGCACTGAAGCTGTACCGCTTTTCCGTTGCGCGGCCGATCCCGGTGCTCGTGCTGTCCGCCAACGTGACAACCGATATCATTGCCGAGTGCAATGCGGCCGGCGCCGCCGAGTTCATCCCCAAGCCGCTGCGCGCGTCCTACCTGCTCGAGGCGATCGACCGCTACCTGGTCATCGCCGACGATGGTCGCGCCAGCGACAACGTGCCGCCCCCGCGCACGGACGAACGTCCCGCACTGACCGTTGTCGATACGCCGCCACTCGACGCGGACGCGCTGCACGACCTCGAGCGGCTGTCCCCGGACCCGACGTTCATCGACCGGCTGCTCGAAGGCTTTCTCGCCGACGCGACACGGCTGACCGCGCAGATCTCGGAGGCGCTTGCACAGCGCAAGTACGACGCCATCCGCGACGCCGCGCACGCGCTCAAGGGCGGCGCGGCAAGCGTCGGTGCCACGCACCTGACGCAGTTCGCGGCGCGAATCGAGGGCCTGCCGCCGGAAACGCTGCGGCTGCGCGCGGCGCCAATCACCGAAGACATGCTCGCGACGTTCGCGCGCACGCGCGAAGCCCTCGATGCATTCCGCAGCGCGCGTGCCAACGCGCGCGGCGCGACGCCAACGGCCTGAAAAAGGAAGGCCGTCCCGTGGACGGGACGGCCCTGGTGCAATGAACGCGTGCCGCGCTGTCGCGCGCGGTGCTACGCGATACGACGAGCGGCGCGGCGCACCCCGCGCCGCGCCACCCGAAGACTTCCGACGGTGAGGCTCAGCTGCCGGCGGCAGCCTGCAGCGGCAGCACTTGTGCGGTGGGCTGCAGCGCGTCGCCCTGCGCCGCATCGGTGCCGCGTGCCTGCGAGCGCAACTGCGCGCGCACCAGCCGGTCCATCATCCGCAGGTCGCGGTCCTCGAGCCGCAGCGCGGCATCCGCCCAGATCGCCACCACGCGCGACAGCTCCTCGCGCGTGATCGGTTCGATCTCGTTGCGCACCTGCTCGATGGCGCGGCGACCATTGCCTGCCTTCGCGTGCTTGCGAATGAAGCTGTCGACGGCGGCTTCACCGGTGCCGTCGGGCGTGATCACATCGACGACGCCGAGTTCGTACAGCTCGCGCGCCTCGTAGACATTGCCGCTCGTGATCATCCGCTCGGCGACGCGGCGGCCGACCTTGCGCGCGAGGAAGCTGTAGGCGCCCATGCCGGGGAACAGGTTGAACAGGATCTCGGGGAAGCCCATCCGCGAGCTCTCCTCCGCGACGAGCACGGTGGCCGACAGCGCGGCTTCGAAGCCGCCCCCGAGTGCCTCGCCCTGAACCAGCGCGATCGTCGTCATCGGCAGGTCGCAGTTGCGATACCACGGGTAGAGGTCATCGAGACACTTCTCGCCGTAGTGGATCAGCGCGTCGCGCGCGCCTGCCTGGATGGCTTCGCGGAACAGCGCGAGGTCGCCGCCCAGGTTGAACACGCCGGGCGTCTTCGACGCCAGCACGCCGTAGCGGATGGCGTGCCGTTCGCCGTCGTGGACGATCGTGCCCTGGTTCGCGGTGATCGTCGTGATGTAGGCGTGCAGTTGCGCGAGCAGCGTCGGGTTGAAGCATGGACGCGGCGAAGGGTTCATGTACGCCCAGTAGCTGCCGTTGGCTGGGTCGAAGCGCGTTTCGACTTGCGGCGCTGCGGGTTGGGCGAGGAAATGGACATCGGCGATCGGGTTCATGTGGGCTCCGGGGGTGTCGGGACGTGGACGGCAGTACAAAGCCGTACGCACATTGTGGCAAACAAAATGGCGCGCCGCCACGACCGTTCGCAATTCTTGCCCCGGGTGGACCCATGACAACTGGCGTTTGCGCACACCTGTTGCCCCAAGATCGAGAATCATCGGTCATATTGTAGGGTACAAACCTCGCCTAAAAAAATTAGGACAGTGGCTGCCACGCTCCGTTGACCAGTCCTTCGGCGGGTCGGAACGCCGCCTTGTACGCCATCTTGGGGCTCTCCCCGATCCAATACCCAAGATATAGATAGTCCAATCCCAGCGCCCGGCACCGCTCGATCTGCCACAGGACGCTGTACGTCCCGTAGCTGGCGCCCTCCATGTCCGCGTCGTAGAACGTGTAGACGGACGACAGTCCGTCGCGCAGCCGGTCGACCAGGCTTACCATCCGCAGCACGCCTCGCTCCCGGAATTCGAGGACGTCGGTCTCGACATTGCTGTGCAGCAGGAAGTGCTGGTACTGCTCGCGGCTGTCCTGATCCATGCCTCCGCCCGGGTGGCGCGCGCGCTGGTAGCGCAGATAGAGGTCGTAGTGCTCGGTTTCGTAGGACAGCTCGCGTCGCGTCACCTGCAGGTGGCCGTGGGCGCGCGCGGTGCGGCGTTGCGTCCGGGACGGGCGAAACGTCGCCACCGGGACGCGCACGGGCACGCAGGCGCGGCACCGGTCGCAGTACGGCCGGTACGTGAACGCCCCGCTCCGCCGGAAACCCATGCGGACGAGTTCGCTGTAGACGCTGCCGTCGATCAGGTGGCTGGGCGTTGCCACCTGGGAGCGCGCCGCCCGCTCCGGCAGGTAGCTGCACGGATAGGGGGCGGTCGCGTAGAACTGCAGGGCGGCCAGCGGAAGGTCGTTGAGCTTGCTCACTGATCCTCAGGGGGCTCGTGCCGCCCAGTCGTGCTGCGGCGCGGTCGAGTGTATCAACTCGGCGAGGCGCGCCGCAAATTCGCGCCGGGGCATCGGCGCCGCGCCCAGCGACGCGAGATGTGCCGTCTCCTGCTGGCAGTCGATCAGCGCAATGCCCCGTGCAACGCAGGTGGCGCACAGGTGGGCAAGCGCGACCTTGGATGCGTCGGTCTCGCGGGCGAACATCGATTCGCCGAAGAACATGCGGTCGAGCGCCACGCCGTACAGGCCGCCGACGAGTTCGCCGGCGCGCCACGCCTCGACCGAATGCGCATGCCCGGCGCGGTGCAGCGCGCCGTAGGCGCGGCGCATCGCAGGGATGATCCACGTCCCACCCGCGCCCGGACGCGGCGCCGCACAGCCGGCAACGACGTCGTCGAATGCGGTGTCGACACGGATCTCGAACGTCCCCGCGGCGATGCGCCGGCGCAGCGAGCGCGACGGGGCGAAGCGCGCGGGGTCCAGCACCATCCGCGGGTCGGGACTCCACCACAGGATCGGCTGGCCCTCCGAGTACCACGGGAAGATGCCGCGTCGGTACGCGTCGACGAGCCGCGGCACCGACAGGTCGCCGCCGAACGCGAGGAGGCCGTTGGGCTCGGCGAGCGCGCGAGCGAGCGGCGGGAACGGCACCGCGCCGTCGACGCTCGGAAGCTTCATCGCGGCGACGCCGGTGCGCCGGACGGCGGCAGCACGCCGCGCTCCCGCAGCGTCGTCAGCAATGCCTCGGTGAATGCGGGGATCTCGGTGCCGTCGATGTGCGAAGTATCCGGCAGCGTGATGCCGGCAAACGCCGGTGCGTCGCGGAACTCAATCAGCGTCGCCGGTGACACCTTCGCATAGGCGTCCCAGTACAGCTCGCGCGGGTAGTTCTTCTCGTCGAGCGCGAGGTGCTCGCCGCCGGAGGGCTCGCGGAAGAACACGACGCGCCCGCCGCGCGCCTGGATGCGCTCGACCCACGTCGAGACCTCGCGCAAGCCGTCATTCCAGGCCTGCGGCGACGCCGGCGGGTAGTCCTTGTAGTACTGGACGAGGTCGTCGATCCGGTGGCGCCTGATGAGGTCGATGTCGCCGCGCCGGTAGTCGAGCGCGCCCAGGCGATCGGGCTGCATGACGACGTAGTCGTTGAACGGCAGGCCCCAGCCCTCGAGTTGCCGGCGCACGAGGTTCGCGAGCGCGAACGGCGAGCGCGCAATGACGAGGTGCTGCTGCAGCGGCGTCACCAGCAGCCGGTTGATCTTGCGCGCCAGCGTCCACCGCTTCCGATAGTGATCGATCCACGGCTGCTGCATGTCCCAGTGCCGGCGGTCGAGTCCGCGCGCGTCGATGCCCATGATCACGAGGCCGCGGAACTCCGTGTCGTTGGCGAGCCAGCGCAGCGCGGCGAGCGGGTACTCGCCGTTGACCGCGAGCATCGCCGTCGTGCGGCCGGTGGCCTGCTCGACGCGCTCGGGGTCGACGGCGAACTGGATCCGCGACGCGCCCAGCAGCGCGATCGCGTCGGGCGCCGTGAACAGGCGATCCGCCTGGATGGACCACAGGTCCTCGTCGTCCTGCACCGAAGGCACGTAGCCGCGCACCCGCATCGCATGCTCGAAGCCCGCGGCCGCGACGAGCACCGCAACGACGGCGACGACGAACGCAACGACGTAGCGGAGCGGCCTGCGCATGCTAGAACTGGAAATAGATGAACGCGGGGCTCAAGCCCGGCGAAAAGGCGATGGCGGCCAGCGCGGCCGTGATCCCGGCGGCGAGCCACGGCCACGGGGTCCCGTCCAGCCAGTCCCAGCCACGCACGTTGGCCGTTGCGATCTGCGCCGCGAGCACTGCGGCGCCGACGACCATGACGAGCTTCACTTGCGCGAGCGACACGAGTGCCGTCGGCGCGTCGGCGCCGAACATCGCGAGCACCATCGATCCGCCTTGCGCCAGCGTGTGTGCGCGGAAGAACACGGCCTCGACCGCGAACACGGCGAACGTGGCCAGTGCCAGCAACGCACGGCCCGCGATGCCGCGAACGCGCGTGAAGTCCCAGACGTGGTCGCGGAACAGGCGTTCGGCGACGATGATGAGGCCGTTGACGCCGCCCCACACGACGAACGTCCACGCCGCGCCGTGCCACAGCCCGATCAGCAGGAACATGATGACGAGGTTCGCGTAGCCGCGCACCCGGCCACGGCGATAGCTGCCGAGGGGGACGAACACGTAGTCGCGCACCCACGACGACAGCGTGATGTGCCAGCGCGTCCACAGGTCCGCCATGCCGACGGCGCCGAACGGGCTCTCGAAATTGGTCGGGAAGCGGAAGCCGAACAGCAGCGCGGCGCCGATCGCGCACAGCGAATACCCCGCGAAGTCGCAGTAGACCTGCAGCGAGAACGTCGTCGCACCGAGCCACGCGTCGCGCGCGCCGGGATGCGCCGCGGGCGCAAACACCTGGTCCACGACCGGCGCGAACACGAGGTCCGCGAGGCACACCTTCATCGCGAGGCCGAGCGCCAGCAGCGCGAGCCCGCGGCCCTGTGCCGTGTCGGCCCAGCGCTTGGGCACCTCGGTCTGCGGGTTGAAGTCGTAGTAGCGCAGGATCGGCCCCGCGACAAGATGGGGAAAGAACGTGACGTAGAGCCCGTAGTCGAGCAGGCTGCTCGACGCCGCCGTACGCCGGCGGTAGACGTCGATCACGTACGAGAGGCTCTCGAACGTATAGAACGAGATGCCCACCGGCAGCAGGATGCCCAGGTCCATCGGCTGGTAGCGGACGCCGACGAGCGCGAACAGCGCGATCGCCGTATCGGTGAAGAACTGCGCGTACTTGAAGAATCCCAGCGCCGCGAGGTTCACGGTGATCGAGGCGACCAGCAGCGTCTTGCGCAGCCGCGGGGTCGTCGCGCTCTCGAGCTTGTGGCCCATGAGCCAGTCGAAGCACGTCGTCGCCACCAGCAGCACGACGAAGAAGGGATTCCACGCCGCGTAGAACGCGTAGCTCGCGGCGAGCAGCAGCTGCTTGCGCGTCCGCCAGCCCGGCGTGGCCCAGTACGCGACGTAGACGAGCGCGAGAAACGCGGCAAAGGTGAGCGAGTCGAACGTCATCGAGGGCAGCGTGCGGAAGCGCCGCGATTGTACGGGGTCCCCCGCGCACCGCGCCCCGGCCTTAGAATGCGGGCCACGCGTCCCGGTAGCTCAGTGGATAGAGCGATCGCCTCCTAAGCGATAGGTCGCCGGTTCAACTCCGGCCCGGGGCGCCCTGCCGGTCCGGCCGGTCCCGCCGCCCCGCGACGCGTGAACTCGCGCGGCCTGCGGCTGTCCCAAGCCCGGCCCCGCCGCAAGGTAAACTCCCGCCGCTCTCCCCCTCCCGGCTGCGTCGCTCCCCGCGCCGCAGCGCCACCCGTCGCCCACCTTGTCGACCCTCGCCCCGCTCCACTACCGCGTCCGCTGCCTCGACCCGCAAGCGCACGTCTTCGAAGTCGCGTGTACCGTCGCCGCGCCGGCGCCCGAGGGCCAAGCGTTCGTGCTGCCGACGTGGGTCCCGGGCAGCTACCTGATCCGCGAGTTCGCCCGCCACTTCATCGCCGTTCGCGCTGAGGCAGGTGGCGAACCCGTGGCAATCGCCAAGACCAGCAAGGACCGGTGGCGCGCCGCGCCGTGCACGGGCCCGCTGACGGTCACCGCCGAGGTCTACGCCTATGACCTCTCGGTACGCACCGCATACCTCGACGCCGAGCGCGCGTACTTCAATGGCGGCGCGCTGTTCCTCTGTCCCGACGGCCACGCGGCGGCGCCTTGCGTGCTGGAGCTGCCCGCGCCCACGCATCCCGGCGCTGACGGCTGGCAGGTGGCGACGACACTCTCGCGCACCGACAACGCGGCCGGCATCGGCCCTGCGATCGGCGGCTTCGGCACGTTCGTGGCACCGGATCACGATGCGCTGATCGACCACCCGGTCGAGATGGGCCGATTCACGGCGACGACATTCCGCGCAGGAGGGGTCGAGCACACGCTTGCCTTCAGCGGCGACGTCGACACGGACCTGCCGCGGCTCGCGCGCGACCTCGCGCGGATTTGCGATGCGCAATGCGCGCTGTTCGGCGGCCACGCGCCGTTTGCGCGCTACCTGTTCCTCACCTGTGCGGTGCCCGCCGGTTACGGCGGCCTCGAGCACCGGAGCTCGACCAGCCTGATCGCGCGCCTCGACGAATTGCCGCGTACCGGCGATCCGTCGCTGGGCGACGAGTACGTGCGCTTCCTGGGGCTCGCGAGCCACGAGTACTTCCACAGCTGGAACGTCAAGCGCATCAAGCCCGCCGCGTTCATGCCCTATGACCTGTCCCGCGAAGGCTATACGCGGCAGCTCTGGGCGTTCGAGGGCATCACGTCGTACTACGACGACCTGATGCTCGTGCGTGCGGGCGTGTTGCCGGTCGCGCGCTATCTCGAGATCGTCGCGCGCGGCATGACGACGGTGCTGCGCACGCCCGGTCGCCTGCGGCAGAGCGTCGCCGACGCGAGCTTCGACGCGTGGATCAAGTACTACCGCCAGGACGAGAACACGCCCAACAGCGCCGTCAGCTATTACATCAAGGGATCGCTCGTCGGGCTCGCGCTGGACCTGACGCTGCGCCGCCACGGCAGCTCGCTCGACGCGCTGATGCAGGCACTGTGGCATCGCTACGGCGCGCCCGGCATCGGCGTGCCCGAAGATGCCATCGCCGCGCTCGCGTCGGAACTCGCAGGCGCGTCGCTCGCAGATTTCTTCGCGCGCTACGTGGACGGTACCGAGGACCCACCGCTCGCTGCGCTGCTCGCCGACGTTGGCGTCGCTTGCGATGTGCGGGCGCCGCAGGGCAGCGGCGACCGCGGCGGCAAGCCGGGCGACGCGAGCAAAACCCAGCGTGCGAGCCTCGGCGCGACGTGGAAGGCCAGCGACCTGCAGCTCGCACACGTGTTGCGCGATGGCGCCGCCGCGCGCGGCGGCCTGTCGGCGGGCGACGTCGTCGTTGCGATCGACGGGCTGAAGGCGACCGCCGAGCGCCTCGAGGACCTGCAACGCAAGGGCGCCCCCGGGCAGCGCGTCGCGTTCACCCTGTTCCGCCGCGAGCGCCTGCTGGCGAGGACCGTCGAGCTCGACGCCGCGCGCGACGACACGATCGTGCTCACGGTCGCGCACGACGCCTCGAACTCCGCGCTCGCGGCGCGGCACGCCTGGCTCGGCGCGTGATGGTGGGCGGCCGCCGGGCATGGACCGTCGCGGCCGTACTGGCGCTTGCGGCATGGCCCGCCGCCGCCCAGGACGCCTCCTCGCCACCTTCCGTTCCGGCGTCCTCCCCGGCGTCGCCGACCGCCGGGACGCCGGCAACTGCGCCACCGGCGGCCGCAGCGCCCCGCGCCGCGCTCCCTCCCGCGCCCCGCGTCGACACGTTTGTCCGGTCGCTGCATGGCGAGCTGCTCGACGACCCGTTCCGCTGGCTCGAGGATTTGTCCGGCAGCGAGGCCCGCGCGTGGCTCGCCGCGCAGGATCGCTACGCGGAGGCAACGTTGTCCGCGCTGCCGGGCCGGGCCGCGCTCCACGATGACCTCGTCGCGCTGGCTGCGGGCGCAGTCGACGTGGCCGCCGCGCAGTCGGCCGGCGGCCGGATTTTCTACCTCGAGCGCGACGCACGCCACCCGTCCGCCGCGCTCGTCATGCGCGAAGGCAACGACGGCGCCGAGCGGGTGCTCGTCGAGCCGACGTCGCACCAGGCCGTCGCGTTCTTCCGCGCGTCCCCCAATGGCCGGCGCGTCGCATACGGGCTCGTCGCGCGCGGCGACGCGGACCCTGTGTTGCGCGTCATCGACGTCGACAGCGGCCGCGAGCTGGGCCCAGCCCGCCCGCGCGCGGCGCTCGGCGAGCCGCTCGCGTGGCGCATCGACAGCAATGCGCTGTTCTACGCGCAGCGCAGCGTGCCGAGCGGGACCGGCCTCTGGCGCGGAGAGACGCTGACGATGCGGGAGTTTCTGTTCGACGGCCGCGTCGTCGAGCGCGCACTGACCGGCGTGACGTCGGGCAACGGCAACGACACGCTGCCCGACTTCGGCACGCGTGGCAACGTGCGGCTCGCGACCGGCGCGTCGTCGTGGGCGCTGGTGACGTCGCGCCGCGGCCATGCCAACGACCTCATCGTGCACGCGGCGGCGCTCACCGACCTGCGCACGAGCCACCCGCGCTGGCAACCGATCGCGGAGGGGGCGGCCGGCATCGAGGCCGTCGCCGTGCGCGGCGACTTCGTCTACGCACTGACGCACGCCGGCGCGCCACGCGGCCGCATCGTCCGCTGGTCGCTGTCCGATGACGCGCCGTACGCGCTCGACCAGGCCGAGGTGGTGCTGCCCGAGTCCGCGCAACTGCTCACCGGCCTGGCCGCGGCACGCGATGCGCTGTACGTCGCGGGCCTCGACCACGACGTCGCGACGCTGACGCGCCTCGAGTACAACGTGAAGCTGCGCCGCCCGCCACGCGCACGCAACGGCACGCCCGCCGCGCTGCCCAAGGTCGCCGGCATCGCGCGCGCCACGCGCCTGAAGCTGCCGGCCGCCGACGCGCTGACGGCGCTCGCCACCGACCCGTTGCGTGACGGCGCGCTGTTCGCGCTCGAAGGCTGGACCCAGTCGCGAACCTGGTTCGCCGTCGACGGCAAGGGCAACCTGGCGGCGATGCCGTGGTCGGCGCCCCCTTCCGCCGCGCTGCGCGAGGCGGTCGTCACACGTATCGACGTCGCCGCGCGCGACGGCACGCGCATTCCCGTGACGCTGCTCGCCAACCCGGTGCACGCGCCCGACGCGCCGCTGCTCCTGCATGTGTTCGGCACGTTCGGCGTGCGGCAGGCGGCGGAGTTCCAGCCGTTGCGTGCCGCCTGGCTTGCGCGCGGCGGCGTCATCGCGTTCGCGCACGTGCGCGGCGGTGGCGAGCTGGGCGAGGACTGGCACCAGGCTGCCGTGCGTATGGACAAGCCACGCTCGGCACAGGACTGCGTCGACGTCGCGGCGGACCTCGCGGGCGCCGGCTGGACGCGCGCCGGCCGTATCGTGCTGGCGGGTCGCGGCGCTGGCGCGCTCGTCGCCGCCAACGCGGCGCGCGAACGTCCGGCGTTGTTCGCCGCGCTCGTCGCCGATGGCGGCCTGTACGACCTGTTGCGCGCCGACGGCATCGTGCGTACGCCCATCGACGCCGCCGAGTTCGGCCCGCTCGACAGCGACGTCGACTTCGCGCTCCGCCGCCAGGTGAGCCCCTATTTCCAGCGCCCGCCTACGGTGGGCCTTGCGGCGCTCCTCACCGCCGACACCGGCGATCGCGACGTCGACGCGTGGCAGACCGCAAAAATGGCCGCAGCGCTCGCAACGGCAGGCAACGCCGACGCGACGCCGGTGCTGCTGCGCATGGGATTCGACGGCGCATACAGTGCCGCGCCGCTGCGGCCGCCCGCCGTCGACCGCGCGGCCGACGCGTGGTCATTCGCGCTATGGCGCACCGGCGACCCGCGCTTCGCGCCGCCACCGGCACCCGCCGCGCAGACGCCCTGACGGATCAGGGCCCGGCGCCGCGCAACATCAACGCTTGGCGCGCGTCGCGGCCGCCGGCTGCATCGCCTCCAGCGACGCCTTCTGCAACTCGAGCGTCTTCACGCTCATCTCGGTCATCGAGAGGCTCATCTTGAGCCAGTTCTCGACGATCCGCAGTTCGTCGATCTTGCGCTGGACTTCGATGGGATCGAGCGCCGCGAACATCAACGCGGGATTCGGGAACGGCGCGGCCGGCGCCGTGGGCGCACCCGTGGCCGGTGCGGTGAATCCGGGAACGGGCATGCCGAAGGGATTCCACATGCGCTGCATGAACTCGGCGGCCTGCTGCGGCGTGAACGCCGCCGCGAACGCGCTGGCCGGATCGTGGGCGCGGTCGTCGTCGCTGTTGCTCGCCATCGCTCCTCCTCGGTGTTTGAGTGTCAACGGCGGCGCGTCGAACGCGCGCGTCGCGCGGTACTATCGTCCCCTATGGCGGAATCCGGCGCAACTGTCACCGCGCGGCTCGCCGCCATCGTCGGCCCGGGCCACGTGCTCACCGCGCCCGCTGACGTCGAACCCCATCTCGTCGACTGGCGCGGCCGCTATCACGGCCGGGCGCTCGCCGTCGTGCGGCCCGGCACGCGCGAGGAGGTCGCGGCGGTGGTCCGCGTCTGCGCGGAAGCCGGCACGTCGATCGTGCCCCAAGGCGGCAACACGAGCATGTGCGGTGGCGCGACGCCCGACACGCGCGGTGACGCGGTCGTCCTGCTGCTGACGCGCCTTGCCTCCGTACGCGCGGTGGACGTCGCCAATGCGACGATGACCGTCGAGGCCGGCGTCACGCTTGCCGCCGCGCAGGCCGCCGCCGCGGCCGCGGGCCTGCGCCTGCCGCTGTCGCTCGCGTCGGAAGGCAGCTGCACGATCGGCGGCAACCTGTCGACCAACGCCGGTGGCACTGCGGTGCTGCGCTTCGGCAATGCACGCGCATTCGTGCTGGGCCTCGAAGTGGTGCTCGCCGATGGCCGGCGCTGGGACGGGCTGTCGGGCCTGCGCAAGGACAACACCGGCTACGACGTCAAGCAGTGGTTCATCGGCGCGGAGGGCACGCTCGGCATCATCACGGCGGCGGTGCTGAAGCTGTATCCGCGCCCCAGTGCGGCGGCCACGGCGATGGTGCGCGTCGCGAGCGTCGAGCGCGCGGTGGCGTTGCTGGCGGCGCTCCAGCAGGCGCTCGGCGACCGGCTCGAGGGCTTCGAGTTGATCGCCGCGCTGGCGCTCGCGCTCGCGGTGCGGCACACGCCCGGGGCTGTCGATCCGCTGCCTGGCGCGCCGTGGGTGGTCCTCGTCGAGGCGTGTGACAACGGCACCGACGCCGAGCTCGCCGAGCGCGTGAATGCGGCGCTGGCGACGGCGATCGAGGGCGGCATCGCCGACGACGCCGTCGTCGCGCAGACGCTGGCGCAGCGCCAGGCGCTGTGGGCATTGCGCGAGAACATCTCGGAAGCACAACGGCGCGAAGGCCCGAACATCAAGCACGACATCTCGCTGCCGGTATCCGCGGTGCCGGCGTTCATCGCGGAGGCGCATGCGGCGCTGACGGCCGTGTTTCCGGGCGTGCGCTTCGTCACGTTCGGCCACCTCGGCGACGGCAACCTGCACTACAACCTGTCGGCGCCGGCGGGCGCCGACGGCCGCGCATTCATGGACGAGGCCGCGCGCGCCAATCGCATCGTCCACGACCTCGTGCACGCGCACGGCGGCTCCGTGTCCGCCGAGCACGGCATCGGCCAGCTGAAGCGCGGCGAGCTCGCGCGCTACAAGACCGCCACGGAGCTCGACCTGATGCAGAAGCTCAAGTCCGCGCTCGATCCCGCCAACCTGATGAACCCCGGCAAGGTGCTGCCTTGAGCAAGATCCTGTTCTGGATCGGTATCGTCTTCCTCGTGCTGTTCGGGCTGCGGCTGTACAACGCCGCGCAGCTGGCGGCGCGGCGGCGCGCCGCCGGTGGCCGGCGCGAGGCTGCCGCCCAGCCGATGGTCCGCTGCGAACGCTGCCGGACCTACATCCCGCGCACCGAGGCGTTGCCGGCGGGCGACGGCTTTCGCTGCGCGAGCGGCCCCTGCGCGCACGAGCGTTGACTTGACCCCGCGCTTTCGCGCATAACGCAGCATGCAGCCCGCTCCCGCCATTCCGCCGTACGAGCCGCCGCCCATGCCGCTGTCGGTGGTCGACTCCAGCCACCGCATCCAGTGGATCGTCGCGCTGTACCGGGCCGTGTGCGCGACCGTGCTGCTCGGCATCGCGCTGTTGTTGGACCTGCGCGCGATCCAGGTCACCGCACCCAACGCGTTCGTCACCGGCGCTGCGCTGTACTTCGTCTTCTCGCTCGCGGCGTTCTGGTGGGTGCAGACGGGACGCGCGATGCCGTCGCTGTCCGCGATGTCGCTGGGCCTGCTGGTCGGCGACATCCTCTTCATCGCGATGATCATCGTGTCCGGTGGCAACGCGGTCGCGCCGCTGCCCATCCTGTTGTTCCCGCAGCTCGCCGCCAGCGGCTGGCTGCTGCGCACCCGTACGGCGTTCTTCCATGCGGCGATCGCGTCGGTGGTGCTGCTGGGGCTCGACACGTTCCGCGCGATCGAGGGCCAGATCGGGGGAACGCAGGTCTTCCAGACAGGCCTCATCGGGTTCGGCTACTTCGCGACGGTGGGCATCGCGGTCGCCCTGGGGCGCTATACGAAAGCGTCGGAGGACCTCGCCGCGCAGCGCGGCATCGACGTCGCCAACCTCGAGCAGGTCAACCGCCTGATCATCCAGGACATGCAGGACGGCGTGCTCGTCGTCGACCTGAACGGCGTCGTCCGCGGCCACAACGCGCAGGTCACGCGACTGCTCGGCGGCTTCGGCCGGATGCGCGGCGGCATGCGCCTCGCCGAGTTCAGCTCGGTGCTGCACAACTACTGGCGGCGCTGGCAGGACGACAGCACGGAGACGCTCGAGCCGTTCAAGGTCGAGGCCACGCAGCGGCTGCTGCGCGTGCGGCTCGTGCGCATCGGCTCGGGCCTCAACGGCGGCACGCTGATCTACCTCGAGGACCTGGGCCGCGCACAGACGGAAGCGCAGCAGATGAAGCTCGCCGCGATGGGCCGCCTGACCGCGTCGATCGCGCACGAGGTGCGCAACCCGCTGTCGGCGATCAACCAGGCGGCGCAGCTGCTCGAGGAGGACGGGACCGTGGCGCCCGAGGGCCAGCGGCTGCTCGCGATGATCCGCAACAACGCGCGGCGGATCGACCGCATCGTCGGCGAAGTGCTGCAGCTCAACCGGCGCGACCGCCAGCAGCCGGAGACGATCCAGCTCGTCGAGTTCATGCACGGACTGATCGACGAGATCGTGCAGGGCGAGAACATGCCGCCGCAGAGCGTCGTCGTGCACATTCCCGACGACCTGCTCGTGATCTTCGACCGCGGGCACCTGAATCAGATCTTCTGGAACCTGATCCGCAACGCGTGGCAGCATTGCCAGAAGAAGGACGGCAGCATCCGCATCACCGGGCGCCCGGGCTACATGGGCGATGCGGTGATCTGCGAGCTGCAGGACGACGGCCCCGGCATCCCCGCCGAGCTGCGCGGGCAGATCTTCGAGCCGTTCTTCACGACGCGACCGGGCGGCACGGGGCTCGGCCTGTACATCGCGCGCGAGCTCGCGGATTCCAACGGCGCGACGCTCGAGCTGCTGCCCAAGACGCCGGGCGCGCACTTCCGGATGACGCTCAAGCGGGCGGTCATCCCGGGTTGACGCACGCCCCCCAACGCACGCCACGACAAGACCGCACACGGGAGACCCATCCATGAGCCGCCGCCTCCGAGGCCAACCGAAGATCCTCGTCGTCGACGACGAGCCGGACCTGCTCGAACTGCTGGAGCTCACGCTGTCGCGCATGGGGCTGGACACGACCCGCGCCGAGTCGGTTGCGGAAGCGATCCGCTACCTCGACCGCGAGCCCTTCGACCTGTGCCTGACCGACATGCGGATGCCGGACGGCGAAGGCCTGCGCGTCGTCGAGCACATCACGGCAAAGGCGCTCGACGTCCCCGTCGCGGTGATCACCGCCCACGGCAGCGCGGAAAATGCCGTCGCCGCGCTGAAGGCCGGCGCGTTCGACTACCTCGCCAAGCCCGTCGCGCTCGAGCAGCTGCGCGCGCTGGTGAAGCAGGCGCTGAAGGTTCCCGACAAGCAGCAGTCGCCCGCGTCGTACCAGCTGCTCGGCGAATCCCCCGCTATGCAGCAGGTGCGCGGCCTGATCGAACGCCTCGCCAAGAGCCAGGCGCCGGTGTTCATCAACGGCGAGTCGGGGTCCGGCAAGGAACTCGCGGCGCGGATGATCCACCTGGGCGGCCCGCGCAGCGAACTGCCGTTCATCGCAGTGAACTGCGGCGCGATCCCCGAGAACCTGATGGAAAGCGAGTTCTTCGGCTACAAGAAGGGGGCGTTCACCGGCGCGGAGACCGACCGCGACGGCTTCTTCCAGGCCGCCAACGGCGGCACGCTGTTCCTCGACGAGGTGGCCGACCTGCCACTCGCGATGCAGGTCAAGCTGCTGCGCGCGATCCAGGAGAAGAAGGTGCGCAAGGTCGGTGCCACGCAGGAGGAGCCGGTCGACGTGCGCATCATCAGCGCCACGCACAAGAAGCTTGCCGCGCTGGTCGAGAACGGCGAGTTCCGCCAGGACCTCTACTACCGGCTGCACGTCATCGAGCTGCCGATGCCCCCGTTGCGCGAGATGGGCGAGGACATCCCGTTGATCGCGCGTGCAATCCTGACGCGCCTCGCGCGCGGCCAGGCGGCAGGCCTCGAACCGGATGCAGTCGCGGCGCTATCGATCTACCCGTTCCCCGGCAACGTCCGCGAACTGGAGAACATCCTGGAGCGCGGCCTGTCGCTCGCCGCGGACCCGACGCACATCAGCGCCGAGGACCTGCACCTGACGCCGCCGGCGGAGGAAGCCGACGTCGCGATGCCCCCCGGCGAGAAGTGGCCGCTGCAGGATTACCTGGACCGCGTCGAGCGCCAGGCGATCAACGAGGCGCTGGAAAAGACGCGCTTCAACCGGACGGCTGCGGCCAAGCTGCTGGGCATCACGTTCCGCGCGATGCGCTACCGGATGGAACGTCTGGGCATCAAGTGAGTCCGACGCATGCGCGGCCGCTCGCGCGCCTCCGGGATCGGTGAATCCGGGCGCGGGGGCCGCCGCATCCAATCCGTTTTTGACCCTCCATGACGCCATCGCCATGCTGACCCGCCTGCTTTCCGCCTCCACGCTCGCGCTCGCAGTGCTCGCCGCGCAGCCGGCCCACGCCGTCACCGAGCCCATGCCGCCGCACTACCCGGTCCGCGACTTCTTCGCGCAGCCGGACATCGCCTACTTCCGGCTGTCCGGCGACGGCAAGACGCTTTCGTACATGAAGCCGGTGGACAACGGCCAGGGCCAGCGGCGGCTCAACATCTTCGTGCAGCCCCTGGTCGATGGCAGGCCGCACGGCGAGGCGCGCCAGCTGACGCACGAGACGGCGCGCGACATCGCCAACTACTTCTGGAAGGGCAGCGACACGATCCTGTACCAGAAGGACTTCGGCGGCGACGAGAACTATCACGTCGTCGCGGTCGACGTGAAGACCGGCAACGTGCGCGACCTGACGCCCGGCGACAAGCTGCGCGCGTCCGTCGAGGACGACCTGCCCGACGACCCGGCGCACGTGCTGATCAGCCACAACCGGCGCAACGCGGAAGTGTTCGACGTGTATCGCTACACGCTCGCCACCGGCGCGGAAACGCTTGTCGCGCAGAACCCCGGCGACTACGTCGGCTGGCTGACCGACCATGCCGGCAACGTGCGCATGGCCGTGAAGACGACGGGCCTCGACACGGTGATCCTGTATCGCCCGGACGAGAAGTCCGCGTTCAAGCCGATCATCACCACCGACTACAAGACGGACGTCAACCTCGCGTTCTTCGACGCCGACAACCGCCATTTCTACGCGATCAGCAACCGCGGCCGCGACAAGAAGGCGCTGGTGCGCATCGACCCGGCGCAACCGGACGTCGAGCACGTCGTGTTCGCCACGGATGCCGCGGATGTGTCCGGCGCGAGCTGGTCGCGCGCGCACAAGCGCCTGATCGCGGCGGAGTACGAGGATGCGCGGCTCCATCGCCAGTTCTTCGACCCGGCCTACAAGGCGATGTTCGCCAAGCTCGAACAACAGCTGCCCGGCATGGAACTGCTGCTGCAGAGCGCGAGCCTGCCGGAGACGCGCTTCATCGTCGCCGCGTTCAGCGACCGGACGCCCGGCACGCGCTACGTCTACGACGCGCCGACGAACAAGCTGTCGAAGCTCGCCGACATCAACGACAAGCTGCCGGTCGCGGCGATGGCGCCGATGAAGCCGGTGACGTTCACCGCGCGCGACGGCCTGACGATCCACGGCTACCTGACGCTGCCGGTGGGCCGCGCGCCGAAGGACCTTGCCTGCATCGTCAACCCGCACGGCGGTCCGTGGGCGCGCGACAGCTGGGGCTTCAATCCGGAGGTCCAGTTCCTCGCCAACCGCGGTTACTGCATCCTCCAGATCAACTATCGCGGCTCGCTCGGCTACGGGCGCAAGTTCTGGGAAGCGAGCTTCGGCCAGTGGGGCCTCGCGATGCAGGACGACATCACCGACGGCGTGAAGTGGCTGGTCGCGCAGGGCATCGCGGACCCGAAGCGGATCGGCATCTACGGCGGCAGCTACGGTGGCTATGCGACGCTGTCCGGCATCACCAAGACGCCGGACCTGTACGCGGCGGCCGTCGACTATGTGGGCGTCGCCAACCTGCTCACGTTCCTGAACACGATCCCGCCCTACTGGCGGCCGGAGCTGCCGAAGACGTACGAGATGATCGGCGACCCGGTGAAGGACAAGGAGCGGATGATGGCGACGTCGCCGGTGAACAACGCGGACAAGATCGTCACGCCGCTGTTGATCGCGCAGGGCGCCCGCGACCCGCGCGTGAACAAGGACGAGAGCGACCAGATGGTGGCGGCGCTCAAGAAGCGCGGCGTCGACGTCCAGTACATCGTCAAGGACAACGAAGGCCACGGCTTCCACAACGAGGAGAACCAGTTCGAGTTCTACGGCGCGATGGAAGCGTTCTTCGCCAAGTACCTGCATCCCGACGCGCCGTTGAAGCCCTGATGGCCGCGCGGCTGGCGCTCGACGCGAACGGCATTGCCACGCTCGCGCGCCAGATCCGCTCGCCCAATGCCGACGCGCGGCCGCCCGGCGTCGCGGTGGACATGATCGTCGTCCACAACATCTCGCTGCCGCCGGGCGTGTTCGGCACCGACGACGTCGTCCGGCTGTTCACCAACACGCTCGATCCGGCGGCGCATCCGTACTTCGCCGGCATCGCGCACCTGCGCGTGTCGTCGCATTTCTTCATCCGTCGCGACGGCGAGCTGCTCCAGTTCGTCAGCGCCAACGATCGCGCCTGGCATGCCGGCGTCTCGGCGTGGAAGGGCCGCGAGCGCTGCAACGACTTCTCGGTGGGCATCGAGCTCGAGGGCACGGACGACCTGCCCTACGCCACCGCGCAATACAGCGTGCTCGCGCGGTTGATCCGCGCGCTGCGCCACCGCTACCCGATCGTCGACATCGTCGGCCACAGCGACATCGCGCCCGACCGCAAGACGGACCCGGGCCCCGCGTTCGACTGGCCACGCCTGCGCCGGCTCGTCGCGCGCTGACGGCGTGGACACGCCGCTGCTCGACGTCACGCCGTCCGGCCTGTACTGCGCGGCCGGTGACTTTTACATCGACCCGTGGCGCCCCGTCGGACGCGCGGTCGTCACGCACGCCCACGCCGACCACGCGCGTCCCGGCAGCGCGCATTACCTCGTGGCGCGACCCGGCCTGCCGCTGTTCGCGCGGCGGCTCGGCGCGGATGCGGCGATCGACACGCTGGGCTATGGGGAGCGGCGGCGCATCGGCGACGTCGACGTGTCGCTGCATCCGGCCGGCCACGTGCTCGGCAGCGCGCAGGTGCGCATCGCGCACCGCGGCGAGGCAGTCGTCGTCAGCGGAGATTACAAACTCGCGCCGGATCCCACCTGCGCACCGTTCGAGCCGGTCCGCGCCGACCTGTTCGTCACCGAGTCGACGTTCGGCCTGCCGATCTATCGCTGGGAATCGCCGGCCGCGACGACGGACGCACTGTCGGGATGGTGGGCCGCCAATGCCGCCGACGGCCACGCCAGCGTGCTGTTCGTCTACGCGCTCGGCAAGGCCCAGCGCGTGCTGGCGGAGCTTGCGCGGGCGGACGCCTTCCATGGGCCGATCGGCACGCACGGCGCCGTCGAGGCACTGAACGACGCCTATCGCGCCGCGGGCATCGCGCTGCCGGCGACGCTGCCCGTGGGCACCGCACCGGCCGGCACCGACTGGAGCCGCGCCTTGATCCTCGCGCCGCCGTCGGCCCAGGGCTCGCCGTGGCTGCGCCGCTTCGGCGCCGTGCGGACCGCGTTTGCGTCGGGGTGGATGGCCATTCGCGGCGCGCGGCGGCGGCGCAACGTCGACCGTGGCTTCGTGCTGTCCGACCATGCCGACTGGCCCGGGCTCAACGCCGCGATTGCCGCCAGCGGCGCCCCGCGCGTCGCGGTCACGCACGGTTACCGCGACGAGCTGGTCCGCTGGCTGGCGGCGCAAGGCCGCGACGCGTACGTCCTCGAGACGGCGTTCGAAGGCGAGCACGGGGCGGCGGCCGACGACGCCCCGCCGGCGGCTGCCCCGCCGGCCAGCGAGGACGCGGGCTGACGGCAGCGCTGCCCTTGGGCAGCCCACCAAGGGCCGCCCCTGCGGACTGTTATAATCGCGGGTTATGCAGTTGCTGGCCGACTTCTTTCCGCTGATCCTGTTCTTCGCCGCGTTCAAGCTCGGCGGGATCATGGTCGCGACCGGTGTCGCCATCGTCGCGTCCGTCGTCCAGATCGCATGGTTCCATCACCAGCGCAAGCTGTCCGCCGTGCACTGGCTGTCGTTCGCGATCATCGTCGTGTTCGGTGGCGCCACGCTGCTCTTGCAGGACGAGAACTTCATCAAGTGGAAGCCGACGGTGCTGTACGCGACGTTCGCCGTCATCCTCGCCGGCGGCAAGCTCGCCGGCCGCGACCTGCTGGCCCACGTGATGAAGGGCCTCGAGCTGCCGCCGGCCGTCTGGACGCGCCTCACGTGGGCGTGGACCGCGTTCTTCGCCGCCATGGCAGTTGCCAACTGGTACGTCGCCTTCCACTACCCCACGAGCACCTGGGTCAACTTCAAGGTGTGGGGCGCGCTGGGGCTGTGCCTGCTGTTCGCGCTGGGGCAAGGGCTGTTCCTGGCGCGGTACATGGGCGCCGAGCAGACGACCACGGAAAGCTGACGCCATGGATGTCGCCGCCCTGCTGCGCACGCGGCTCGCGCCGCTCGCTCCGCTGCACCTCGACCTGACCGACGACAGCGCCCAGCATGCAGGCCATGCGGGCGCGGCCGGCGGTGGCGGGCACTTTTCGCTGCTGATCGTGTCCGAGCAGTTCGCAGGAATTAGCCGCCTTGCCAGGCACCGCGCGGTGCTGGAGCGGGTCGGCGACCTGATTCCCCACCCTGTTCACGCGCTCGCCATCGAGGC
>JAFEDG010000079.1 GCA_018241745.1 Pseudomonadota bacterium | reverse complement strand
ACCGTCAACCTGACCGCCAACCCGCAGACGACCGGCGGCACGATCACCAAGGTCGAATTCTTCGCCAACGGGACCAGCATCGGGCTCGCGACGGCGGCGCCCTACGTGACGTCGTTCGCGGCCACGAGTGCCGGGACGTTCGTGTTCACGGCCGTCGCCACCGACAGCGGCGGCGGCACGGCGACATCGACGCCGTCGACGGTCACCGTCAAGTCGAGCACCTCGTCGTCACCACCGGTCGTCACGCTGTCGTCGTCGTCGACGGCGCCGCCGGTGGGCACGACGGTGACGCTGACCGCGGTGCCGACGAGCACTTCCAGCACGATCAGCAAGGTCGACTTCTACTCGGGTGCGACGAAGGTGAGCACCGCGACGGCGGCGCCGTACCAGTACTCGTTCGTGGCCTCGGCCACGGGCACGTTCTCGTTCACGGCGGTCGCGACCGACGCCAAGGGCGCGACCGGCACGTCGTCCGCCACGGTCGTCACGGTGTCGGCCACGACGTCGTCGACGCCCAAGGTCACGCTGTCCGCGTCGCGGACATTCCTGCAGGTGACCGGGTCGCTGACGCTCAACGCGAGCGCGTCGGACACCGGCGCGACGATCACCAAGGTCTCGTTCTATCGCGACGGCAGCAAGCTCGCCGACGTGACGGCGTCGCCGTACACGTACGTCGACACGCTGAAGTCCGCGCGGACGTATACGTACACCGCGGTGGCCACCGACAGCCTCGGCGCCACGGCCACGTCCACGCAGCTCAACGTCGTCGGCACCACGGCACCGGCCATCGTCACCTCCGACATGGACTCGTGGCGCTTCCTGACGCAGGCGACGTTCGGGCCGACGCCGGCCGACCTGCAGGCGCTCAAGTCGACGACGCAGACCGCATGGATCAACGCGCAATTCGCGAAGCCGGTCTCCGGCTATCCGGATTCCCGCTACAACCACATCCAGCTCAAGGCAACGCCGGATTGCACGACGACGGATCCCTCGGGCGCCGCGTACCCGGCAAGCTCGCCGCAGGCGCAGTGCGCGCGGGACCACCTGTCGCTGAACATGGTGCAGCGCGACCTGTTCACGAATGCCGTGTCGGCGCCCGACCAGTTGCGCCAGCGCGTCGCCTGGGCGCTGTCGCAGATCCTCGTGACGTCGGCCGTCGAGAACGACCTGTCGTACGCGTACGTGATGTCGCGCTACCAGAACATCTTCTTCAACAACGCGTTCGGAAACTTCAAGGACATCCTGCAGCAGGTGTCGCTGTCGCCGGCGATGGGCAACTACCTCGACTCGGTGAACAACGACCGCACGGACGGCAAGTCACGCGTGCCCAACGAGAACTACGCGCGCGAGATCATGCAGCTGTTCTCCATCGGGCTTACGGAACTGAACGACGACGGCACCGAGCTCACCGACGCGAGCGGCGACCCCATCCCCACGTACGACCAGGACGGCATCAAGCAGATGGCGCGCGTCTTCACGGGCTGGACGTACGCGCAGGCGTCGGGCGTGCCGCCCACGGCCAAGAACTTCACGACGTACTACGCGGCGCCGATGGTCACGTACCCGGGCACCGCGACGACCGGCCATGACACCGACGCGAAGGACATCATCAACGACGTGACGCTGCCCGCCAACCAGACGGCGCTGCAGGACCTGACGGGTGCCGTCAATGCGGTGTTCATGCACCCCAATACGCCCGCGTTCATCAGCAAGCAGCTGATCCAGCACCTCGTCACCGGCAATCCGTCGCCGGCCTACGTGCAGCGCGTGGCGAACGCGTTCAAGAACACGTCCGGCGTCCGCGGCGACATGAAGGGGGTCATCAAGGCGATCCTGCTCGACCCCGAGGCGCGTGGCGCGGGGACCAAGCCATCGTCGTTCGGGTCCCTCCGCGAGCCGGTGCTCGTGATCACGTCGCTGATCCGCGCGCTGTCCGGCATCACCGACGGCGCCTCGCTGGGCGACCGTGCGAACTCCATCGGCCAGCGTCCGTTCTACTCGCCGACGGTGTTCAACTACTACCAGCCCGACACGACGATGGTCGGCTCGACGCTGGTGGAGCCCGAATTCGGCATCCACAACAGCTACTCGGCGGTGGTGCGCAGCAACCTCGTCTACACGCTGGTGTACAGCGGCGTGAACCAGGACCCCAACCTGTCCGGCTCCATCGGCACGCGGCTCAACACGGAGCAGTTCGAGCAATACGCGGACACCCCGGCCACGCTGGTGGACAAGGTCAACACGGTGCTGATGGGCGGCTCGCTGCCGTCGACTGCGGCCAGCGCGGTGGCGACAGCCGTCGGCGCGATCGCGAGCAGCACCGACCCGACCAAGACCCAGTGGCGCACCGACCGCGCGCGGATGGCGGTCTACCTGATCGCGTCGTCCTACTTCTACCAGGTCCAGCACTGACATGAACAACGATCGACGCAGGTTTCTTCGCCACACCGGTGCGCTGACCGCCGCCGGCCTCGTCGGCAACCTCGGCACGTGGGCCGTGGAGAGCGCGCAGGCGGCGTCCACG
The DNA here is from genome assembly GCA_018241745.1 of Pseudomonadota bacterium. Lineage (GTDB taxonomy): Bacteria > Pseudomonadota > Gammaproteobacteria > Burkholderiales > Casimicrobiaceae > VBCG01. The sequence goes on along the minus strand of JAFEDG010000079.1, from coordinate 2,550 downwards.
GACTTCCGCGCCGCCGTGTGCGTGTTCCTGTTCGGCGGCAACGACAGCAACAACATGGTGATCCCCAACGACGCGCGCTATGCGGACTACGCGACGGTGCGCACGCCGGCGTCCAACGTGGGGATCGCGCAGGCGATGCTCTCGGGCACGGCGATCACCGACAAGGCGACCGGTGACAAGTACGGCCTGCATCCGAACCTCGTCAACCTCTCGCAGATCTACAACAGCAACCGGATGGCCGTGCTCGCCAACGTGGGCACGTTGCTGCAGCCGATGACCGTCGCGCAATACAAGGCGGGCACCGGGCGGCCGCCGAACCTGTACTCGCACTCGGACCAGCAGGTGGCGTGGATGGGACAGCTGCCCAACGTCGTCGTGCGTACCGGCTGGGGCGGGCGCGCGGCGGACAAGCTCAAGTCGTATACGAGCGGGGCGGAGGTGTCGCCGACGATCTCGGTGTCGGGTAACCAGATCTTCACCGTCGGCGGCTCGACGATGCCGTTCGTAATCCCCGGCAACGGCGGCGTCAACCTGTCGGGCCAGGGCTCGGACGCGGTCTCCGTGGCGCGCTACAACGCGCTGCGCAGCCTGCTCGCAAGCGCAAGCGGCAACCAGGTCGTCGACGGCGCAGCGGCGGTGCTCGGCGGCGCGCTCGACATGTCCGAGGCCGCCAATCCGGTGCTGACGGCCACGTTGCCGCCGGTGATCAGCGCGGCGTTCGTCGACCCCGCCGACTCCACGAAGCAGCTCAACACGTCGCTCGCGCAGCAGCTGAAGCAGGTCGCGCGGCTCATCGAGGCACGCAGCACGCTGGGCCTCACGCGCCAGTTCTTCTTCGTCAGCATCGGCGGGTTCGACAACCACTCGGCGCTGCTCACCAACCAGAACAACCTGTACAAGCAGGTCGACGACGCGGTGGGCGCCTTCTACGACTACACGGTCAACGCGGGCGTCGCGAGCCAGGTGACGACGTTCACCGCATCGGACTTCAACCGTACGTTCATCGGCAATGCCAATGCCGGCACGGACCACGCGTATGGGAGCCACCATTTCGTGCTGGGCGGCGCCGTCAACGGCGGCCGCTTCTATGGCACGTTCCCGTCGCTCGTCGTCAAGGGCGCCGACGACGCGGGCACCAATGGCGCGTGGCTGCCGACGACGGCCGTCGACCAGGTCGGGGCGACGATCGCGTCGTGGCTGGGCGTCACGAGCACCGACCTCAACTACGTCTTCCCCAACCTCGCCAACTTCTCGACGAAGAACCTCGGCTTCGTCTGAGTCCGTCCCCGCGCCGCGCGCTCAGCGCGTCGCGTGCACGTCGAGCAGCGCGCCCTGCGCGACGAACGCGGCGGCGGCCGTCTTCAGCGCCGCCGCATCCACTGGCTTCGCAAGCAGCGGAAAGCCCGCCGCATGGACGTCGCGCGCCGCCGCGGCGCCCAGGTCCCCCGACACGACCAGCGCGGGTACCGGCACGCCCAGCTCGTCGCGCAGCCGCGCGATCGCGGCGAGGCCGCTCTGGCCGCCGCCCAGCCGCAGGTCCGCGACGATCAGGTCCGGGTAGCACTCGAGGTGGCCCAGCGCGTCGAGCACGGCGCCCGCGTGCACACCACCCGCGACGCGCGCGCCCCATGCGGCGAACAGCGCGCGCATGCCCTCGATCGCCGCGGGGTCGTCGTCGAGGACCGCGACCAGCGCGCCATCGAGCGTGCCGGTGGTGCGGCGAGCTGAAGGGCGCAGGCTGCGCTGGGTGCCGGTGGCGGAGTGCGCGCGCGGGCACGCGACGCGGAAGCGCGAACCGCGTCCCAACCGCGACGACACGCTGACATCGTGGCCCAGCAGCGCGCAGAAGCGCCGGACGATCGCGAGGCCCAGCCCCATGCCTTGGCCCTGGCGCTCGCCGGCCGCGTCGCGCACCTGGTAGAACTCGTCGAAGATGCGCTCGCGGTGCTCGGCGGCGATGCCCGGGCCGGTGTCGACGACGTCGACGACGACGACGTCGCCACCGCGTCGCCGCGCACCGACGAGCACGCCGCCGCGCTCCGTGTAACGCAGCGCGTTGGCGACGAGGTTTTGCAGGATCCGCTGCAGCAATGCAGGGTCCGACTCCGCCGCAAGCGACGTTGGCACGATCCGTAGATCAAGGCCACGGGCAGCTGCATGCGGCGCGAACTCGGCGTGCAGCCGGTCGAACACGGGCCCCAGCGCGACGCGCCTGCGCTCGGCGGCGAACGCATTGGACTCGAGCCGTGACAGGTCGAGCAGCTGCGCGAACTGGGCTTCCAGCGCAGCGGTCGCGCGCTCGACGCTCGCGATCAGCGGCGCGAGCTCGGACGTGCGTCCGCGCGCGGCGAGTGCCGCAGTGAACAGCGCGAGTGCGTGCAGCGGCTGGCGGAGGTCGTGGCTCGCCGCGGCGAGCAGCTGGCTCTTCGCGCGGTTGGCCGCCTCGGCGGCGGCGCGCGCGCTCTCGGCCGCGCGCGTCTGGTCCTTGGCCTCGGCGATCAGGTCCATGTTCGCGTAGCGGATCGCGAGCGCGTGCGTCAGCACGTCGTT
>JAFEDG010000078.1 GCA_018241745.1 Pseudomonadota bacterium | reverse complement strand
GACATCGCGCGCTGGATCGCGCGGGTCGACGACAACGACCGCATCGACGCGCGCTACGACGACGAGAAGGACCGCTGGATCATCCGCAACGACGGCGTCGCGCGCTCGCTGTTCGACAAGGACGACGTGACGAGTCGCATCGGCGTGCCGGTCGCCGCCAACGGCAAGGCCTTCGAGGTCGTCGGCATCCCGCTGAAGGCCCCCGGGTTCTACGTCGTCGAGCTCGCGAGCCCGCGGCTCGGCGCGGCACTGTTCGGGCAGCCGCGGCCCTACTACGCGCGCGCGGCGACGCTCGTGACCAACCTCGCCGTGCACTTCAAGCGCGGCGGCGAGAACTCGCTCGTGTGGGTAACGCATCTCGACGACGCGACGCCGGCCGCGAGCGCAGACGTCGATGTCCTCGATTGCGCCGGCCGCACGTATTGGCACGGCCGCACGGACGCGCAGGGCATCGCGCGGATCGACCGTGCGCTCCCGGACACCGGCACGCTCGCGAAGTGCAATTCCGACGGCCGCCGCGCCTATATCGTCGTCGCGAAGAGCGCCGACGACATGGCGTTCGCGTACTCCGACTGGGACCAGGGCATCGCGCCGTGGCGCTTCAACGTGCCAACGGCGGACGCACGCACCAGCGCCGTCGCGCATGCGGTGCTGGATCGCACGCTGCTGCGCGCCGGCGACACGGTCGGCATCAAGGTGTTCGTCCGGCGGCAGACCGGCGCAGGATTCGCGCTCGCCGCCGCGGATACGCTCGACGGCACGCTGGTGCTCCGCCACCAGGGCAGCGACCGCCATTTCGACGTCCCGGTAACGTGGACCGGTACGCGCTACGGCACGGCGACGTTTGCGATTCCCAGGGACGCGCCCCTCGGCACCTACGACATCTCGATCCGCGACCGGCTGGGCGGGCGCGACCTGTCCGAGCGCAGCGTCGGTACGTTTCGCGTCGAGGAGTTTCGCGTGCCGCTGATGCGCGCGCGCATCCAGGCGGTCGGCGGCCCGTTCGTCGACACGACCAGCGTGCCGCTGGACATCGGCATCGCTTACCTGTCCGGCGGCCCGGCGGGCGGGCTGCCCGTCACGCTGCGCACGCAGACGCGGGCGCGCAGCGTCGACTTCGCCGGCTACGACGACTACGCGTTCGCCGCGGGCGACGTGCACGAGGGACGCAGCACGCACGGCGCCGATTCCGCGGACGACGAGGACGACGACGCCAGCGCGTCCGCTCCCGGCGCCGCCGACAGCCCGGTGTCCACGACACCGTTGACGCTCGACGCCAACGGTGGTGCGCGGACGATGGCCGCCGGCATCGCGCGCGCAGACCGGCCACGCGAGCTCGTGGCTGAGGTCGAGTACCGCGATCCCAACGGCGAGACGTCGACGGCGGCGACGCGCGTCCCGCTGTGGACCGCGTCGCTGGTGCTGGGCATCAAGCCGGACGGCTGGTTCGCGCGCAAGGACCGGCTCAAGTTCACCGTCGCGGCGCTGGACACCGCGGGCAAGCCGGTGGCCAACACGCACGTCAGCGTCGACGCCTTCGCCCGCGAGACGTTCTCCCATCGGCGGCGGCTGATCGGCGGCTTCTATGCGTTCGAGAATGGCAGCGAGACGAAGCGCCTCGGCGCGTTCTGCGACGGCACTACCGATGCGCACGGCCTTCTGATCTGCGACGCGCCGGCACCGGCCGGCGGCACGCTGGTCATGCGCGCACAAGCCAGCGACGGCAGCGGCCGCACGGCCGTCACCCAGCGCGAGTTCTTCGTCGCCAGCGGCGATGACGGCTGGTTCGACGCGAGCGACAACGACCGCATCGACCTGCTGCCCGAGCAGAAGCAGCTGATGCCCGGCGACATCGCGCGGCTGCAGGTGCGCACGCCATTCAAGGACGCGACCGTGCTGGTGACCGTCGAGCGCGAGGGCGTGCTCGACGCGTTCGTCGCGCCGCTTTCGCGCGCCAACCCGATCATCGAGGTGCCGATCAAGCCGGCGTACGCGCCCAACGTCTACATATCCGCGCTGGTCGTGCGCGGCCGCATCGCGGACGTGCAGCCGACGGCGCTGGTCGATCTCGGCAAGCCGACGTTCAAGATGGGCCTCGCGGCGTTGCGCGTGGGCTGGACCGCGCACGCGCTGGACGTCAAGGTCGCGACGGACCGGCCCGTGTACCGGACGCGCGACACGGTCACGGTGGACGTCGAGGTGAAGCGCGCCGACGGCGGTGCGCTGCCGGCCGGCGCCGACGTCGCACTCGCGGCCGTCGACGAAGGCCTGCTCGAGCTGCTGCCGAACGATTCATGGAAGCTGCTCGACGCGATGATGGCGGAGCGTGGGCTCGACGTCGACACGGCGACCGCGTCGATGCAGGTGATCGGCCGCCGCCACTTCGGCCGCAAGGCCGTCGCCACCGGCGGCGGCGGCGGGCGCTCGTCCGCGCGCGAGCTGTTCGACACGCTGCTCGCGTGGCGCCCCAGCGTGCCCCTCGACGCGAGCGGCCACGCGCGCATCACGGTGCCGCTCAACGATTCGCTGACGAGCTTCCGCATCGTCGCGGTCGCGGACGCCGGCGCGCAGTGGTTCGGCACCGGCGCCACGTCGATCCGCACGACACAGCCGCTGATGCTGCTGTCCGGGTTGCCGCAAGGCGTGCGCGAAGGCGACCGGCTGCGCGCGGGCTTCACCGTGCGCAACGCATCGGACGTCGCGCAGCACGTCGACGTCACGGCGAGCGCGACCACCGCAGCCGGCACCACGCTGCCTGCGCTGGCGCCGATGCCGCTCGACCTCGCACCGGGTGCGTCGCGCACGCTCGGCTGGGACGTCGTCGTGCCCGACAACACCACGTCGCTCGCATGGCGCGTCGACGCGAAGGCCGTATCCGGCGAAGGCGCTTCGGCGCAGACGTACACGGACGCGCTGAAGGTCACCCTGCCGGTCACAGCCGTCGTGCCGGAGCGCACGTACCAGGCGACGCTGTTCCAGCTCGCAGCGCCGCAGAACATCCCGGTCGCAAGGCCGGCCGACGCGCTGCCCGGCCGTGGCGGCATCGCGGTCACCGCGCAGAACAAGCTCGCCGGCGAGATGCCGGGCGTGGCCGAATACCTGGCGCGCTACCCGTTCGATTGCTTCGAGCAGCTCGCGTCGGTGGCCATAGGCCTGCGTGACCGCGCGCGCTGGGATGCATTGATGGCGCGGATGCCGGCGTACGTCGACCGCGATGGCCTCGTCCGCTACTGGCCGTTCCTCGTCCGTGGCGACGACGCGCTGACCGCGTACGTCTACAGCGTCGCCGACGAGGCCGGCTACCCGCTGCCCGACGACCTGCGCGCGCAGCTCGAGCGCGGGCTCGTCGGCTTCGTCGAAGGGCGCATCGTCCGCGGGTCCGCGCTGCCGACGGCCGACCTGACGCTGCGCAAGCTCGCGGCACTCGAGGCGCTGTCGCGGCGCAAGGCGGCGTTCTCGCCGCGCTGGCTCGATTCGATCACGATCGAGCCGCAGCTGTGGCCCACGTCCGCCGTCATCGACTGGTACTGGATCCTGAAGCGTGAGCCCGCGCTGCCGCAGCGCGACACGCGGATGGCCGAGGCGCAGGACATCCTGCGCGCGCGCCTCAACTTCCAGGGCACGACGATGAATTTCTCCACCGAGCGCAACGACGCGCTGTGGTGGCTGATGGTCAACGGCGACGTCAACGCGAACCGGCTCGTGCTCGCGCTCGTCGACGCGCCGGCATGGAAGGAGGACATGCCGCGGCTCGTCCGCGGGTCGCTCGGCAGGATGCAGCGCGGGCGCTGGAGCACGACGGTCGCCAACGCGTGGGGCGTGCTCGCGCTCGAGCGCTTCTCGGCCACGTTCGAGAAGACGCCGGTCACCGGCGCGGTGGCGGCGACGCTGGGCGACGCCGTGCGCACCGAGAAGTTCGCCGGCGGCACGGCGTTCGAAACACATACGGCGCGGTTGCCCTGGCCCGCGGCGCGTACGGACCTCGGGCTCGCGCACGTCGGCGACGGCGCACCGTGGGTGACGCTCGCGAGCATTGCCGCGATTCCGCTCACGACACCGCTGTCGAGCGGCTACGCGCTGCAGCGCACGATCACGCCGGTGCAGCAGAAGGACGCCGGCCACTGGAGCGTCGGCGACGTCGCGCGCATCCGCCTCGATATCGACGCGCAGACCGACATGACGTGGGTCGCGCTGGTCGACGCGATCCCGTCCGGCGCCACGATCCTGGGCCGCGGCTTCGGTACCGACTCGACGATCGCGACGCAGGGCGAACGCCATGATGCGGGGCCGGACCCGACGTTCGACCAGCGCGGCGCACGCGACTACCGCGCGTTCTGGCAATACCTGCCCAAGGGCAAGGCGGGCGTCGAGTACACGGTACGGCTCAACAACGCGGGCACGTTCGCGCTGCCCGGCACGCGCGCGGAGGCGATGTACGCGCCCGAGCTCTTCGGCGAGCTGCCCGGGACCGCGTGGAGCGTGCAGCCGTGAATGTCGCGGCGACGCCGCGGCGTGCGCTCGCGATCGTCGCGGTGTTCGCGGCCGCGCTGGCGGCGCCCGCCGTGCGCGCGGCCGCGAGTGACGCCCCCTCGTTCGCGTCCGTGCGCAGCGGTTACGCCTCCTCCGACGCGGTGTTGCTCGACCGGCACGGCGTCGAGCTCGCGCGCATCCGCGTCGACCACGCGGCGCGGCGCGGTGCGTGGACGCCGCTGGCCGCGATGTCGCCGCAGCTCGCCGCGGCGCTCGTCGACGGCGAGGACCGCCGCTTCTATGGGCATCACGGCGTGGACTGGACAGGCTTTGCCGTCGTCGCCGTCGACAACCTGGTGCGCTCGGCCGAAGGCCGCAATGCGCGCGGCGCGTCGACACTGACGATGCAGCTCGCGGCGATGCTGGACCCGGCGCTCGGCAGCGGCGGCCAGCGCTCGCTGGGCCAGAAGTGGGACCAGGTGCAGGCCGCGCTGCGCCTCGAGCGGACGTGGACCAAGCCGCAGATCCTGGAGGCCTACCTCAACCTCGCGACATTCCGCGGCGAGCTCGCCGGCGTGCGTGCCGCGTCGACGCAGCTGTTCGGCAAGGACCCGTCCGGCGTCGACCGTGACGAGGCGGCGCTGCTCGTCGCGCTGCTGCGCGCGCCGTCGGCCACGCCGGGCGTCGTCGCGCAGCGCGCCTGCGCACTGCTGCGCGACGAGGCACGTGCTAGCGGCGGCGACGACATGGCCGTCGATTGCGAGCGCGCCCGCCAGCTCGCGATGACGCGGCTGAACGCGCGTACGGCCGTCGCGCCCGACGCGCTCGCCCCGCACCTCGCGACGCGCTTCGCCGCGCACGCCGGCGAGCGCATCGCGACGACGCTG
>JAFEDG010000077.1 GCA_018241745.1 Pseudomonadota bacterium | reverse complement strand
TCCGCCGAGAAGAAGGCGAACGTCGCCGCGTGGGACGTCGACGTTGCCGTCGTCCACCAGCGCGGCGCGGCGTCGATGGTGAAGGACTCGCTGCTCGCGCCGTATACCAAGGACGTCGCCGCCGGCAAGCTCGCGACGCGCGACAGCGCCAAGAACGCGCTCGGCACCAACGTCGAGGGCTACGTGATCCCGATGTTCCACAGCCAGATCGCGTTCGCGTACAACTCCGACGTCATCAAGAACCCGCCGAAGAGCTTTGCCGAACTCGCCGAATGGGTGAAGAAGAACCCGAAGCAGTTCGGCTACAACGGCATCAAGGGAGGCATGTCCGGCGTAGGCTTCGTCATGGGCTGGGTGGAGGCCAACAGCGGCATGGCGGGCCAGCTCGAGCATGGTCCATACGATCCGTCGAAGAAGGCCGTCATCGACAAGTCGCTCGAGAGCCTGAAGGCGTTCAACCAGTACGTCGTGTTCACCCCGGGCAACGCCGGCACGCTCGACATGCTCAATCGCGGCGAGATCGCGATGGGCCCGGTGTGGGTCGACATGTTCTACACGTGGGTCGCGGACGGCAAGATGAACCCGGCCGTCAAGCTGCTGCTGCCGAAGCCGGGGTTGCCCGGCCAGCCGATGTACTACGTCGTGCCGGCCAAGGCGGCCAACGCCAAGCTCGCCGAGAAGTTCATCAACTTCGCCGCGAGCCCGGAAGTGCAGGCCGAAGGCATCGTCAAGCAGTTCAACTGGTACCCGGGGATCGACGCGAAGTACGTGAAGCCAAAGCTCGACGAGAAGACGTGGAACAAGCTGTTCGCGGACATCCCGCCGGACCAGCTGCAGGCCTACGGCCGGCCGTTCCCGTTGAGCGACTACTTCACGGACATCCTCGAAGGGTACGAGCGCGTCGTCCTGAAGTAGGCCGGGCGCAAGCGGTGCGGCTTCGCCGGCGCGAAGCCGCGCCTGCGCGCCGCGTTCCCGACCCATGCGCCCGTTGCGCTCGCACATCGCGGGGCTGGCACTAGCCGGCCCCGCGCTGGTGATCGTCGCGCTGTTCTTCATCGTGCCGCTCGCGATGTCGGCGACGCTCGCGTTCCGCGACAACCAGACGGGCGAACCGACGCTCGCCAATTTCGCGAAGTCGTTCGAGCTCTATTCGCAGGACCTGTGGTTCACGGCGGTGATCGTCGCGCTGTCGACGCTGCTGATCGGCGTCTTTGCGGTGATCATCGGCGGCTACCTGACGCTGGGTGGCAGCGAGCGCGCCCGCGCCGTGCTGCGCTGGCTGTACCGCTGGCCGCTGTTCATCCCGTTCATCGTGACGGCGCAGGTGATGCGCACGTTCCTCGCCAAGAACGGCATGCTCAACCATGCGCTGACCGGCATCGGCCTCCTCGACCCGCTGACCGCGCAAAGCCTGCTCGACTGGCGCGGCATCGTCATCGCGTTCGTGTGGAAGCAGACGCCGTTCGTCGCGCTGCTGGTTGCCGGCGCGATGGCCGGCGTGGACCCGCAGCACGTCGAGGCGGCACGCAACCTCGGCGCTGGGCGCCTGCGCGTGCTGATCGAGATCGTGCTGCCGCAGGTCACGCGCACGCTGCTCGTCGGGCTGGTGCTGTCGTTCGTCGCGATGCTGTCGGTGCTGTCGGTGCCGATGATGATCAACCCCAACTCGCCGACACTGCTGACCGTGGACATCGCCTACCGGATCAGCTCGCACGGCGACTATGGCGTCGCCAACGCGCTGGGCCTCCTGTCCTTCGCGCTGGCCGCGGTCGGCGCGTGGTTCTACCTGCGCCACGCGATGCGGCAGAAGTCGGCATGAGCGTCGCCTTGCGCCGGATGCCCCCGTGGACCGCGATAGTGACGCGCGCCGTCGTGCTCGCCGTCCTCGCGTTCGTGATCTTCGGGCCGCTGCTGAACCTGGTGCTGTGGGCGTTCACCGAGCGGTGGTACTTCCCCCACAAGCTGCCCCAACAGTTCGGCGTCTCGTACTGGTTCAAGGTGTTCAGCCCGCGCGGCGGCGCGATCACGTCGCTGCTGACGAGCATCTGGATCGCCGTGCTGACGGTCGTGCTTGCGCTGGCCGTCGCCGTCCCGGCCGGCTATGCGCTGGCGCGGCTCCGTCTGCCGCTGCGATGGTTGATCCTGCTGCTGTTCCTGCTGCCGCAGGCGGTGCCCAATCTACCGATCTATGTGAACATCGCACGGATCTTCTACACACTGACGCTCAACGGCACGATCCTGGGCGTCGTGCTCGTGCACGCGTCGCACGGCCTCGTGCTCGCCGTATGGATCGCGTCGGCCGCGTTCGCCGCCATCGATGTCTCGCTCGAGGAAGCCGCCCGCAACATGGGCGCCTCGCCGTGGCGGACGTTCACGAGCGTCACGCTTCCCCTCGCATTGCCGGGCCTCATCGCGAGCGCGATCTTCGTGTTCCTGGAATCACTCGACGAGTTCACCGGCACGTTCTTCGTCGGCGTGCCGGACGTGACGACGCTGCCGCTGCTGATGTTCAACGCGAGCAACGGTGGCAATTACCAGATCGCCTCGATCACCGCGCTGCTGTTGCTCGTGCCGTCGATCGCGTTCATGCTGCTCGTCGAGCGGTTTCTCAAGGCCGACGTCCTGTCGATGGTGGGAAAGTAACGGAAAGGAAAGACGAGCGATGCCCAAGTCCGGTCGGTATGTGGTCGCCCTGCTGGCGGCCGTCGCGTGGTGCGCGCAGGCCCAGGACACCGGGCCGAAGCGCGAGGAATTCGTCCCCAAGTCAGGCAGCGGCCGCGTCGTCGTCATCGTGTCCGGGCAGTCGGGGATGCCCGGTTACCGCGACACGGCGCAGCAGATCGCCGACGCCGGGTTCGACGTGACGCTCGTCGACGGCAACGAGTACTGGCTCAAGGACACGCATCGTGCGTGGGACATGGTGAAGGAGCTGATCACCAGCGCGCAGGCGGGACCGCACGCACTGCCGGGCAAGGCCGGCGTCGTCGGTTACTCGCTGGGCGGCGGCGTCGTGCTCACCTATGCCGCGCGGATGCCGAGCCTCGTCGAGACGGTGGTTGCCGGTTATCCGCTGACGTCATTCATCAAGGACCCGGCCGACTTCGTGTCCAAGATCAAGGTCCCGGTGCTGATGTTCGCGGGCACCGCGGACACGTACAAGGACTGCTGCCTGATCGAGAAGGCGCGCGCGCTGGCCGACGCGGCCAAGGCCACGTCGCCGCCGCTGCTGACGCTGGTCGAGTACAACGGCGTCGGCCATGGCTTCAACCTGCCGACGGCGGCCAGGAAGGATCAAGCCTCCGGGCAGGACGCGCTGGAAAAGACCATCGCGCGGCTCAAGGAGGCGTTGCCGGCGAAGTGACCGGCTGCCGGTACGCCGGGGCTCACGGGTTCAGCGCTCCGACCGGATCGATCGTCGTTCCAGCAGCGACCGCGTGGCTACAGTGTGACGGCCCTGCCTTCCTTCCACGAGCGCGTCGCCGCATCGGCCAGCTCCAGCGCGCGGACCCCATCAGCGATCGTCGTCTTCACCGGCGCATGCTCGGTGATGGCGGCGGCGAAATTGGCGATCTCTGCGGCATACGCGGCGCGGTAGCGCTCCAGGAAGAAATGCTCCGGCAGGTCGGTGCTGACGTTGGCCGAGCCCGCGAACGTCACTTCCGTCGGCCGATGGTTGCCGGCCTGCAGCATGCCCTTGCTGCCCAGCACCTCGAAGCGCTGGTCGTAACCGTAGGCCGCGCGGCGCGTCGTGTTGATCACGCACAGCCGGCCCTTCTTCGTGCGGATCGTCACTGCCGTGCAGTCGGCGTCGCCGGCTTCGCCGATCGCGGGATCGGTGAGGCAACTGCCGTACGCGTGGACGCTCTCCGCGTCGTCGTCGAGGATCCAGCGGAAGATGTCGAAGTCGTGGATCAGCATGTCCTTGAAGATGCCGCCCGACACTTTCACGTAGGCGACCGGCGGCGCGCCGGGATCGCGGCTGGTGACGACCAGCATCTCGGGCGTCCCGATCTCGCCGGCCTCGATGCGCGCCTTGACGGCGGCGAACGTTGGGTCGAAGCGGCGCTGGAAGCCGATCATGCAGACGACCCCCGCCGCTTTCACGGTGTCCGCGCAGGCGCGCGCGCGGGCGAGGTCGAGGTCCACGGGCTTTTCGCAGAAGATCGCCTTGCCCGCCTTGGCCGCGCGCGTGATCAGGTCCGCGTGCGTGTCGGTGGACGAGCCAATGACGACGGCGCTGATCGATTTGTCGGCGAACACTTCGTCCGCGGTGCGCACCGTGGCGCCATGCTGTTGCGCGAGCGCGCCGGCGGCGTTGGGATCGACGTCAACGACTGCGGATAGGCGCACGCCGGGGTGGCGCACGAGGTTGCCGGCATGGATGCGGCCGATGCGGCCGGCGCCGAACAGGGCGGCTTGGATCATGGGGGCCTCTGGGTCAGAGTGCGAGCGTGAAGGTTTCGAGCAGGCGCCACGACGGCACGCCGACAGTCGAGCCGGACAGCGCCACCGCCAGCCGGTCGAACGTAAGGGTCGCGGGGATGCGCGATGCGATGGCGGCGCGCAGCGCGTCCTTGCGCGGCGCGTCGAGACTGCCGTAGGCGAGCGAGACATGCGGGAACGGCGACAGGCCCGTGCGCGTCGCGGTTCCGCGCGCCGCCACCGCGAGCGCGTCGTCGAACACGGCGCGCGGCGCGAACGCGAGATAGAACGCGCGGAACCATGCGTCGGACGCCTCGATGCCCTGCACAGGCCACGCCTGCGCAGGAAGGTCGGCGGCGACGGTGGATGCAACCGCGCACGCGTCCTTGAGGCGCAGTGCGAGATCGCCCTGCACCGTCATGTGCGGGATGAACGGTGGCGTCGCGAACGCCGCGGACAGCTCGTCGACCAGCGCCTGCAGTGCGTCCTGGTCCGCAGCCTGGGGCATCAGCCACAGCGAATACGCGGGCGCTGCGCGCGCGGCGTTCATGCGACGCGCCGCGTCAGCGGCAGCAGCGTGCGCGCGAACCACGGCCACAACGCAGGCGTCGACGCCAGGATCGCGTTGCCGCGGCGTACCGCATCGCCCGCGAGGAAGTCGTTGCAGCGTCCGCCGGCCGCCTCGACGATCGCGATCCCGGCCGCGACGTCCCACACGTTGATGTGCGGTTCGAAGTACGCCTCGAAGCGCCCGTCGGCGACATAGGCCATGCCCAGCGCACCGCTGCCGAAGCGCGAATACTCGCAGCCCGCCTCGAGCAGGCGGCGGACGGCTTCCGCGTGCGCGGCCACGGGATGCCGATAGCTGAACCCGAGATTGGCGCGTGCGCTGTGCGGATCGTCGACGGCGGACACGCGGATCGGCGCGCCGTTCAACGTCGCCGGCATGCCGACACCGCCGGCGTGCAGCTCGTCGGT
>JAFEDG010000076.1 GCA_018241745.1 Pseudomonadota bacterium | reverse complement strand
CCGACGTCCGGCGTCCACCGCAACTCGAAGTCGCGGTCGGCGGGCATCGCTTCGTCGGCGAACGCGACGTCGTAGCGGTGATCCGCACCTTCGGTGATCGTGACGGCGTGGGACACGCTCGCGACATCCGCGAGCCGGAAGCCGGCGTCGATCCCGACGTGCAGCGTCACGGGGTTGCGCGGCGCGGTGTCGCCCTGCAGGTAGCGCGTGTAGACGACGCTGTCGTCGTCGGGCGGCAGCGCGTCGGCGGCGACTTCCACGTCCGCAGGCGATGGGCCGTCGGCGCCCGCCGCCGGCGTGTAGCGTGGCGTGATCGCGAGCGGCACGCGCAGGCGGAAGCTGCCGCTGTCGTAGTGCAGCGTCTCCTGGTACTCGAGCGTGACCACCAGCGTTTCGCCGGGACCAAGCCGCGCGAAGTGGGTCTGGAACAGGTTCGGTCGCGCCTCGTCGACGAGCGATGCCTTGCGCCCGTCGCGGCGCGCCGCGTCATAGGTCGCGCGGGCCAGCCCACGCTCCTGGATCTCGCCTTCGATGACGCGCTCGCCTACCTGCATCCGCAGCGTGTCCACCGCCGCCTTGTCGGGCAGCGGATAGGCGTAGACACCGTCGTGCCATTCCGCCGTCGGGTTGACGAAGCGCTGCGTGACCCGTGTGCGCGCGACGATGCCCGCGACTTCGACGTCGATGTCGGTGGCGACCAGTGGCAGCGCGGCGGTCCCGTCCGCGCCTTCCATGACGATCCGCGCGCCGGCGGAGACGGCCACGCCTTGCGCTTCGGTGTGCAGCGCCGCCGCGTGCGCCGCGACGGCGACGGCGGATAGTGCCAGGATGACGCCGGCGATCGTCGCGGCGACCAATGCGTCGACGATCAGCGCGACGCCGCCGCGCCACCCCGGCGGCGCGGGTGCGCGCCGCCGCGCGAACAGCCGGCGGAGGGTGGAGGTGGCAACCGCTGTCGTTGGCATGGCGTTCACGATGTCCCCTGTCGCGTGGGGGTGGTGCCCGATGCACCGCCCGTGGGACGCATTGCGCGCGCCGATGCTGGCGCAGCGGTTGTGCCGGTGACGGCGAAGCAGCGAGGAATTCGGGCGAAATCCTGACGCCGCGGCCGCTGCAGGGCGCGTGCAGCGACGGCCGGCGTATAGTCGGCCGCGAGATCGCCGCACCTGCACGGGACGCCCCATGAGCCGCCGCATCGCCATCGTCGAGGACGAACCCGCCATCCGGGACAACTATGCGGAGGCGTTGCGCCGCCATGGCTACGACGTCAACGCGTATGCGGATCGCGCGTCGGCGCTGTCCGCGTTCCGCGTACGGTTGCCGGATCTCGCGCTGGTCGACATCGGTCTTGCCAACGACCCCGACGGCGGCTTCGCATTGACGCGCGACCTGCGCGCGCTGTCGCCAACGGTGCCGATCATCTTCCTGTCGGCGCGCGATTCCGAGTTCGACATCGTCGCGGGGCTGCGCCTCGGCGCCGACGACTACCTGACCAAGGATGCGAGCATCCCGCAGCTCGCGGCGCGCATCGCGGCGCTGTTCCGGCGCGCGGACCTCGCGTCGGCCCCCACGGCGGCAGAGGACATCATCGAGCGCGGGCCGCTGACGCTCGACGTGAAGCGGCTGTCGGCGCGCTGGAACGGCACGCGCGTCGAGCTCACGCTGACGGAGTTCTGGATCGTCCACGCGCTCGCGCGCCATCCGGGGCACGTGCGCGACCGCGACCAGCTGATGCGCGAGGCGGACACCGTCGTCGACGAGGGGACGATCACGTCGCACGTGAAGCGCATCCGCCGCAAGTTCCTGGCGCTCGACCCGCAGTTCGACCGCATCGAGACGGTCTACGGCGCCGGCTACCGCTGGGATCCGGAGGCGTGAGCCTCGCGTCGCGCCGTGCGCCGCGCATGGCGCCCCGCGGCGCGTTCGGTGTCCCGCGCGGATTCCCGCCCGGTTTCCCCTTAAGCATCCGCGCCCAGCTGCTGCTGGTCCTCACCGTCTTCGCGGCCATCCCGTTCCTCGCGTACGCCTACATCCGCGAGCTGGAGAGCGTGCTGCGCGACGCACAGGAACGCGCGCTCGCTGGCACTGCGCAGGCGGTCGCCACGGCGTTGCATGACCGGCCGCGGCTGTTTTCGGCGCCGGTGCCGCGGCTCAACGGCCAGTTGCCGCGCGACCTCGTCGACGCCGCTGCCGCGAGCGCGCTGGCGCCGGCCGACAACTCGCCCGCGGAGCTGCAGCAGATCCTCGGGGGCCTCACGCGGACGAGCGCGCGGATCGAGGTCGTCGACCGCGACCTGAAGGTGCTCGCGAGCGCGGGCACGCTCGACCGGCCGCCGGACACCGGCACGCCGCCGACGGCCATCGAGCGCCTGCTGCACCCGCTGTACGCGGCGATCCTGCGCCAGCCGGTGACGGACGTGCCGGACGACGCGGGTTCCCCGCTCGCGCCGCGCCGCGAGATCACCGCCGCGCTCAACGGGATCGGGGCGACCGAACGGCGCACGATCGGCGACGGCGCCGTCACCGTCGTCAGTGCGGCATACCCGATCTGGGTGGGCGACAACGTGCGCGGTGCCGTGATCGCCGAGGAGACGACGAACACGGTGCTGGCCGCGCGCAACCGCGCGTTCGAGCGGTTGTTCACGTGGGTGCTCGCCGTGCTGCTCGTCGGCTCGCTGGCCGTCACGCTGTACGCGACGTGGCTCGCGTCGCGGATCCGGCGCCTGCGCGACGACGTCGAGTCCGCGATCGACGCACAGGGCCGCGTGCGCCACGCGCTGGCGGGCAGTAGCGCCGGTGACGAGATCGGCGACTTGAGCCGCGGGCTCGCTGCCGTGCTCGCACGGCTCGCCGACTACGCGAGCTACCAGGAACAGATGGCCGGGCGGCTGTCGCACGAGTTGCGCACGCCGATCGCCGTCGTGCGCAGTTCGCTCGACAACCTGCGGCAGACCTACGCGGCGGCAGCCGCCGGCAGCGCCGCAGGTGCGAACGACGCCACGGTGTACGTCGAACGCGCGCAGGCAGGACTGGACCGGTTGTCGCACATCCTGACGCGGATGAGCGAAGCGGCACGGCTCGAGCACGCGCTGGCCGACACGGAACGCGTCCGCTACGACGCCGCGGCGGTGATCGCGGCGTGCGTCGAGGGCTATCGCAGCGCTTACCCGGACCGCACGCTCGAATGCCACGGTACGGCCTCGTCGCTGTACGTCGCCGGCGCGCCGGAGCTGCTCGCGCAGATGCTGGACAAGCTCGTCGCCAACGCGATGGAGTTCGCGACCGCGGACCCGGTGGTCGTGCGCGTGGCCGCGGACGCCGACGACGTTGTCATCACCGTCGACAACACCGGACCGCCGCTGCCCGCCGCGATGCAGGGACGCCTGTTCGATTCGATGGTGTCGGTGCGGTCGTCGGCCACCGACGGCGCGCCGCACCTGGGGCTGGGCCTCTACGTCGTGCGGCTGATCGTGGCGTTCCACGGCGGCAGCGTCGAAGCACGGACGCGGGCCGCCGGCGATGGCGTCGTCGTCACCGTCACGCTGCCGCGCGCCTGACGCGACCTCCGTTCGTCACGCGGGCGGCTGCCGTCGCCCGTCGCGCCTGCAACAATACGGGCTGGCCCCTTCCCGGAACCGACATGCCCGCCTTCGCCGCGTCCCATCCTGCGCTCGTCGCAGCGCTGTTGCTCACGTGTTCGAATCTGTTCATGACGTTCGCGTGGTACGGCCACCTGAAGAACCTGGCCGGCAGCCCGTGGTGGATGGCAGCGATCATCTCGTGGAGCATCGCGTTCTTCGAGTACCTGTTCCAGGTGCCCGCCAACCGGATCGGGTTCACGGCGCTGTCGCTCGGCCAGCTGAAGATCATGCAGGAGGTGATCACGCTGTGCGTGTTCGTGCCGTTCGCCGTCCTGTACATGGGCCAGCCGCTGAAGCTCGATTTCCTGTGGGCCGGCCTGTGCATGGTCGGCGCCGTCTTCTTCGTGTTCCGCGGCGCCTGACGGGATGCACATCCACATCCTCGGCATCTGCGGCACGTTCATGGGCGGCGTGGCGGCGCTCGCGCGCGCCGCGGGCCATACGGTGTCGGGCTGCGACGCCAACGTGTACCCCCCGATGTCGACGCAGCTCGCTGCGCTGGGCATCGAGCTCACCGACGGCTATGAGCCCGCGCAGCTGACGGGTGTTGCGCGCGACGCGGAGCTGTTCGTCGTGGGCAACGTCGTGTCGCGCGGCAATCCGCTGATGGAGGCGATCCTCGATCGCGGGCTGCCGTACACATCGGGGCCGGAGTGGCTGCGCGACCACGTGCTGCCCGGGCGCTGGACGCTCGCCGTCGCCGGCACGCACGGCAAGACGACGACGGCGTCGATGCTCGCGTGGATCCTCGAGCACGCGGGGCTCGAACCCGGCTTCCTGATCGGCGGCGTGCCGGGCAATTTCGGCGTCTCGGCGCGCCTCACCGACAGCGCGTTCTTCGTGATCGAGGCCGACGAGTACGACACGGCGTTCTTCGACAAACGCAGCAAGTTCGTCCACTACCGTCCGCGCACGGCGATCCTCAACAACCTCGAATACGACCACGCCGACATCTTCCCGGACCTCGCGGCCATCGAGACGCAGTTCCACCATCTGGTGCGCACGGTCCCGCGCATCGGGCGGCTCGTCGTCAACGGCCACGACGACGCGCTCGACCGCGTGCTGGCGCGCGGCGCCTGGAGCGAGGTCGAGCGTTTTGGCGCGGCGGAAGTGCCGCGGAACGGCCCGGGCTGGATCATTGCGCACGACGGCGCCGTGCTGCTGGGCGGCGCGCCGCAGGGCACGCTCGCGTTCGACCTTACCGGGCGGCACAACCAGCTGAACGCGCTGGCCGCCGTGGCGGCTGCGCGCCACGCGGGCGTGCCGCCGCGGCTTGCGCTCGACGCGCTCGCGTCGTTCAAGGGCGTCGCGCGGCGGATGGAGGTGCGCGGCACGGTGCGCGGCGTCACGGTATACGACGACTTCGCGCACCACCCGACCGCGATCGCGACGACGCTCGACGGCCTGCGGCGCAAGGTCGGCGCCGCGCGCATCCTGGCGGTCGTCGAGCCGCGGTCCAACACGATGAAGCTCGGCACGATGAAGGCGGCATTGCCCGGCAGCCTCGCCGCCGCGGACCGCGTGTACTGCTATGGCGCGAACCTGGGGTGGGACGCCGCGGCCGCGCTCGCGCCGCTCCGCGAGCGCGCGCAGGTCGCGGGTGACCTCGACACGCTGGTCGCGGACATCGCGCGCGAGGCGCGGTCCGGCGACCACGTCGTCGTGATGAGCAATGGCAGCTTTGGCGGTATCCACGACAAACTGCTGCGTGCGCTCGCGGCGTGAGCGTCCCGACGATCGTCTACCTGCACGGTTTCCGCTCGTCGCCGGCGAGCGCGAAGGCGCAAGCG
>JAFEDG010000075.1 GCA_018241745.1 Pseudomonadota bacterium | reverse complement strand
CTAGCGCGCGCGGAAGCGCGCCGCGTGGGCGTCGCTTACCGCCAGCGGCTCGGGTCGCGCCTTGAGCCGCACGTGCAGGCGCCCACGCGCGTCGCGCTCGACCCCGGCGATCGCATGAGCGTTGACGATCGTGCCGCGGTGAATCTGCCAGAACGTGTCGGGGTCCAGCGCCTCGCGCAGCTCCCGGATGGACATGCGGATCAGTGCCTCGGTGTCCGGCGTCACCACCGAGGTGTACTTGTCCTGCGCGGCGAAGTAGCAGATCTCGTCGGTGGCGAACAGTTGGATGCGCGTACCCTGCGTCGCCTGCACCCACCGGAGCCAGGGCCGCGGCGCAGCGCCGCGCGCGACCCGATCGAGCAGCGCCGTGAGCGCCGGCGGCAGCGCGTCGGCGCGCTCGCGCAGGCGCGAGACGGTAATCGCGAGACGATCGAGCGCGAGCGGCTTCAGCACGTAGTCGACAGCACCGCTTGCGAAGGCGTCGATCGCGTGGTGGTCGTAGGCGGTGACGAACACGACGTGGCAGCGGCCGCTCGCGGCACGCGCGACGTCGAGCCCGCTCAGGCCCGGCATCTCGATGTCGAGAAACAGCACCGTCGGCGCGTGCTGCAACAGCGCGGCGAGCGCGGCGGGCCCGTCGGCCGCCTCGGCGACGATCGCGAGCTCCGGCCACAGCCGCGCGAGGGCTGCGCGCAACTCCGCGCGCAGCAACGGTTCGTCCTCGGCGATGACGGCGGTCGCCGTCTTCATGCTGCACCGTGCCGACGGGGCAGCGGCCACGCAAGCGCGATGACCGCATGGCCGGCCGGTGACGTGCGTACGCTCGCCCGAGTCGCCCCGGCACCATAGATCGCGGTAAGCCGCGCTTCCAGCGTCGACACAAGCTCCGCGGTGGAAGGCTTGTCGAGCGCCGGCGGGGGGACGTCGACGTCGAGCAGCAGCAGGTCGCCGTCGCGCTGCGCGACTATCGACAGCGGGCCCGTTGCATCGGCGGCGCGCGCGATGGCTGCTGCGAAGATTGGCAGCAGCAGCATCGGAGGCATCGGTGCGGTGCCGAGGTCCGGGGCGATGGATGTTGTCGCATCAGGAAGCGGGTGCCCGCACGCGCGCTGTACCGCGAGCCACGCGCGGGCGACCTGCAGCTCGTCGCCAAGCGTGGACAGCGGCTGGCGCAGGTTCGGCACGGCCGCACGCAGGTAGACGATCAGTGCGTCGAGCAGACCGTTGGCCGCCTGCTCGTCGCGGTCCATGCCTGACGCTACGCCGGCGAGCGCATCGAGCAGGAAGCGGGGGTCGATGCGCGCCTGCAGCGTCCGCAGCTCCGATGCCACCGCCTCGCGGCGCAACCGTTCGCGCTCGCGCTCCGCGGCACGAACCCGCTCGCGTTCCTGCACCGCCGTTCGCACCGCGACGTACGCGAACACCAGCATTGCCGAACGCAGGCCGAGGTCCAGGAAAAGCATGAGCGGCGTCATCGCGGCGACCGCCGCGTCGGGATCCGTTTCCTGGCGCAGGTGCAGTCCCAGTGCATGCCGGACGGCGGCCTGCGCAGCCAGTCCCAGCAACGTGGCGACGATGAGCGCCGCCACGTAGGTCGGCGCGCGTGGCGTGCCGGCGTCTACGCAGGCATCGGCGACGAGCATTGCCGCGACGAGCGTTGGCACCACCGCGCAGTCGATGGCCAGCGTCGTCCACCAGTAATGCGGCGGCCGACCGAACAACGGGAACTGCAGCGTGCCCGCGAAGCGCATCAGGTCGCTGCCCCACAGCAGCAGGATCAGCACGACAACGAGCGCGCCGAGCGTGGGCGTGATGCGCGCCAGCGCATGGCGGAGGATCCGGCGGGCGCCATCGCGCGGCGTCCCGGCAGCGGCACCGGTCGTCCTCGCGTCGGCAATGGCATCCATGGCGCTCACGGCTGCGCCGCCTCGAGCGCTGCGCGCGGTAGCACGAGCGATGCGACGACACCGCGCGGCCGGGCGTGCGCGAGCGTGAGCCGTCCGCGGGGTCCGTACTCCGCTGCCAGCCGGGCCCGGACGTTGGCAAGCCCCTCGCCCGGACCCGCCACCGGCGCGAAGCCCGCGCCGCTGTCCTGCACGTCGATGACCAGCGATTCGCCGTCGATCCGTGCGTGCACCGCGACGTGGCCCCCGTGCGGCAGCGGGGCGATGCCGTGCTTGATCGCGTTTTCGACCAGCGTGAGCAGCATGGCCGGGGGCATGCGCAGGCGGGCGAGGCCGGGCTCGGCGCGCACGTCGAAGCTCAGCCTCGACCCCATGCGCACCTGATGCAGGCCGAGATACGCGTCGACGAGCGCAAGTTCCGCGCCGAGATCGTTCGCCTCGGCGCGCAGCCTTGGCAACGCTGCCTCGAGGTAGACGACGAGGTCGGCGAGCATCGCGCGGGCGGCGGTAACATCGGTGCGCGCGAGCCAGCGCACGGTGGCCAGCGTGTTGAACAGGAAGTGCGGCTCGATCTGCGCACGCATCAGTTGCAGCCGCGCCGCCTCGGCCACGCGTGCCAGCGCGAGGCGGTCCAGCTCCGCCGCGTGCGCGCGCAGCGCGTCCCGCTCCGCCCGGTACAGGTACTCGAAGCCGAGCGCCGCGGCACCGATGAACGCAACATATTCGAACAGGACCTGCCGCAGCCAGTCCCGCCATTCGCCGATCGGGTCGTCGGTCGCGATCCCGAGCAGCGCGAGCAGTCCGTGGCGCGCGACGATCGCCGCGCATGCACCGAGCAGCACCGCGCACGCGAGCACGAGGGCCCGACGCCAGCCCGCCGGTGGCGCGAGGCGGAACGCACTTCCGAGGATCGCGAGCGCCGCGGCCGCCGCGGCGAGGTAGACCACGAAGCCGGCGCCAAGGCTCGCCAGCCAGCGGCCGAGCGTACGGTCGCGCCATGCGACGCCCAAGCCATTCGTGGCCTGGTCCAGCGCGTAGACGGCCAGCGTTGCCACCGTCCACGCCGCCAGGCGTTTCGGTCGATTATCGAATGCGGGCAACGGAGGCGGGCATGACGGCGGCAAAGGCGGGGGAAGAACGCTAGCAGGTCCGGGCCCGGGTATCCAGCCTGTCCTATGCGACGGGCGCGCTGTCGCGGCGTGCGCGCAGCCGCGCATAATTGAGGCCCACCGCCGTCACGGCCACCGCGCCGCCGACCATCAGCACCGACGTCGAGACAACGTGCAGCAGGACGCCGGCGAGCGCGACGCCCACCGACTGGCCGACGTAATAGCAGAACGAGAACAGCGACATCGACGCGCCGCGGCGCGCGGGCGCCATCTGCGTCGCCTGCGTCTGTAACGAGTTGTGAAGCATGTAGAAGCCGAAGCCCGCAACGGCGAGGCCTGCGCTGGCGGCGACCACCGAGGGCACGACGCCCAGCACGGTGAAGCCTGCCCCGATCAGCAGCGCGCCGGCAACCGGCATCCTGACCTCGCCGAGCCGTCCGACCATCGTTCGCGACGCGACCGCGAATGCGAGGCCGCCCAAGCCGAACAGCAGTGCCACCCCGCCCGACAGCGTGAGGCTGAGGCCGAAACGCAGGTGGACGTGCGTGGCGGCGAACGCGAACGCGCCGAACAGCGCGGCGCCTTCGAGGCACACGGTCGCCAGCACGACTCGCGGCCAGCGCTCGGCGGTCACGTCGCGCATCGATGCCAGCGTGTGCCCGAGCGCCGACTGTCCTGGCGGCAACGCGACCAGTACCGGTGGCGGCAACCCGCGCCGCACGCGCACGAGCATGGCCGCGGCGACGCCGAACCATGCGGCGATCAGCAGGAACGCCGAGCGCCAGCCGAAATGATCGGCGGCATAGCCGCCGATCAGGCCGCCGCTGGCAACGCCGAGGATCTGGCCGGTCAGGAAGCGCGCGAGCACGGGCTGGCGCTGGTGGTACGGAACCACGTCCCCGATCCATGCCATCGATAGCGGCAGGATCGCCGCGGCGGCAAGCCCCGAGGCCGCGCGCGCGACAAGCAGCGCCGGATAATTCGGCGACCACGCGCACAGCAGGGCGGTGCCGACCGAAAGCCAGCAGACCCCGTTGACGACGCGGAGCTTGCCGAAGCGATCGCCCGCCGGCCCGAATGCGATCTGGAACAGGCCATAGGCCAACGAGAACGCCGTGATCGCATACGACGCTGCGTTGAGCGACACGTCGAAGTCGTGCGCGATGCGTGTCAGCGACGGATCGGTGACGCGCAGCGACGCGGCCGACGCGAACGCCGCGAATGACATCGCCGCGATCGCTGCCACGGGTACCGCTGCCGGATCGCGCTGCGTCATGCGCGCATTATCGCCGTTCGCCCCCGCGCGCGCGGTACGATGCGGGAACCAATTGGGCGCTCCGCCGCTTCTAACGTCTTCCCGGGTCCCGCTGCTTGCCGCCATGAACCGCTCCACCACGCCGGTCGTTGCCGCCATCGCCGTCGTCGCCGCACTGCTCGCCGGTTGGTACGGCTGGCAGCAGGCGCACGCGCCCCAGCCAGTGCTGACGCCGGTACCGCCGCCGGTCGCGGCCCCGGCGCCACTGCCCGCGCCGCCGCCGATCGAGCATCCGATCGACGAAGCCCCGGTCGCCAGTGCGGCAGCGCCGGACGCCGACGTGACGCTCGACCACAGCGACGCGGCGCTGCGCCCCGCGCTCGCCGCGGCCAGCGCCACGCACGCGCTCCCGTCGTTCTTCCACGCGGACCGGATCATCCGCAGCATCGTCGCCACCGTCGACGCGCTGCCGCGTGGCCAGGTCGCCGTGCAGGTGCTGCCGGTGGATCCCGTGCCGGGCCGCCTGGTCGTGACGCCGGGCGACGCGCCCGCGATCGCGCCCGAGAACGCGACGCGCTACACGCCCTACGTCGTCGCGTTGCAGCAGGTCGACATGAAGACCGCGGCGGGCGTCTACAAGCGCTTCTATCCGTTCTTCCAGCAGGCATATCGCGAACTGGGCTATCCGAACGGCTACTTCAACGACCGGGTTGTGCAGGTGATCGACGTGCTGCTCGCCACGCCCGAGCCGCAGGGGCCGGTCGCGCTGCAGCAGCCCAAGGTGTTGTACGTCTACGCGGACCCGGCGCTGGAGGCGCTGCCCGCCGGCCAGAAGATGCTGTTGCGGATGGGTCCCGACAACGCGGCGATCGTCAAAGGCAAGCTGCGCGAACTGCGCGCGCAGATCGTCAAGGGCGTCTGACGGCCCCGGGGACGGCGCGCAAGCGCGCGCCGGGCTTCGGTTAGACTTCCGCCATGACGTCGCTGGTCGCCGGGCTCGTGCTGTTCTTCGCCGTGCACTCGGTGCGGATCGCCGCCGGCGACGTGCGCGCGGACCTCGTCGCACGCATCGGGCTCATGCCGTATCGCGCGCTGCACGGGCTGCTGACGCTGGTCGCGCTGTACCTGGTCGTGCACGGGTTCGCCGAGGCGCGGATGACGCCCGTCGGCGTGTGGACGCCACCGCGGC
>JAFEDG010000074.1 GCA_018241745.1 Pseudomonadota bacterium | reverse complement strand
TTGTGCCGCTCGAGCAGCGCGAGCAGGTCCTTCTCGAGCGCTTCGCCCGGGGCGCCGGGCAACGCGCCGAAGGCCTTGTGCACCGGCCCGTACCAGCGCCGGAACACGTCGACGAAGTCCGCGGCCGAGCGGTAACGGAAATTGAATTCGCGACGCGTCACGTCGATCCGGGCGGCGGCGTCGCCGAACAGGCGCGCGAGATGCGCCTCGGTGCCCCAGCGCGGCGGCGGCTCGGCACCGGCCGGCGGCGGCAGGTGGCTGCCCAGCACCTTGAACATCTGGCCGATGAAGCCCTCGGGCGTCCAGTTGGCGAGGCCGATGCGGCCGCCCGGGCGGCATACGCGCGCCATCTCCGCCGCCGAGCGCACGTGGTCGGGCGCGAACATCACGCCGAATGTCGACATCACGACGTCGAACGTCGCGTCCTCGTACGGCAATTCCTCGGCGTCCGCCACTTCGAACGTCACGGCGAGCCGCTCGGCGCGCGCACGCTCCGCGCCGCGCTCGAGCAGCGTGGTCACGTAGTCGGTGGACGTGACGTTGGCGCCACGGCGCGCCGCGGCGAGCGTTGCATTGCCGTTGCCGGCGGCAACGTCGAGGACCCGTTCGCCGCTCAGGATGTCGCAGGCTTCCGCCAGCGACTCGCCGACGATCTGCAGCGTGGTGCCGATGACGGCATAGTCTCCGCTCGCCCACGCCGCCTGCTGGCGACTCTTGAGCGCGGGAAGATCGACGGGTGCATTCATGTTTCGACTCCTGGATTGGGGACATTCCGGCTGCGCGCGATGCGGCGCAACGACGGAGGCGCAACTGTCCGGGATCTGCACGCCGCAGTCCTTTCCGTGCGTCGCGATTCCTTGTCCCGGCGTCCCGCGTGCGGACCTTGCACCCGGCCAGTTACCCATGCGTCCGCGAAGGCTGCCCGCGCGTCCGCGGATGACGGTCGCAGCCCATGCCGCAGCTTGGCAGCCGACGCTCGCGCGACGACAATGCGAGGTCCGCTCGACCTCAAGCCACCGCGTGCCCCTTCCCGCCATCGCCGCAAGCCTCCAGCGCGTCCGCGCCGCGCTGGATCGCAGGCCCGAGCGCGCCGTGCAGGCCGACGCTCCGGCGCTGGCGTGCTGGGACGGCGACATGCGTGTCCGTACATCGCACCCGGCAGGCGCAACGCTCGTGACCGACATGCCTGCAGCGCTGGGCGGCAACGGCCAGGACGTGACGCCGGGATGGCTCCATCGGGCGGGGCTCGCGTCGTGCACGGCGACGGCGATCGCGATGACGGCGGCAGCCGAGGGGATCGCGCTCGACACGCTCGAAGTCCGTGCGTCCAGCCGCTCCGACACGCGTGGCTTGCTGGGAATGCAAGATGCGAGCGGCGACCTCGTCGACGCGGCGCCGTTCGATGTCACCGTGTCCGTGCGCATCGCGGCCCGCGGCGTCGATGCGGAACAGCTGCGCGCACTGGCCGCGCGCGGCTGTGCGTGCTCGCCGATCCAGCGGGCGGCCGCATGTGCGACGCCGCTCGCGCTCACTGTCGACGTGATCGGCAGCTGACCGCGTGGCGATGGACGCGCTCTCGGACACGTTGCGGGTCGTGCGCATGACCGGTGCGATCTTCATCAACGCGCGCTTTTCCGCGCCGTGGTGCTACGAGTCGCCGCCCGCCGAACGCGCCGCGCCCTACCTCGAACCCGGCGCCGAGCGCGTCGTGATCTTCCACCTGATCACCGAGGGCGAATGCGTGATCGAGCGCGACGGCGACCCGCCGCTCCTGCTCGCGGCAGGCGACGCGGTGCTGTTTCCGCAGGGGCACGGCCACCGGATGGCCTCGGCACCCGGCGTCATGCCGCCGGCCCCGCGGCGCCTCGCCGACCTGCTCGCGATTCGCCCGCGCACGATTGTTTACGGGGGCGGCGGCGCGCAGACCCGCGTCATCTGCGGATACTTCGCATGCGACGCGCGCTTCGCGCAGATGCTGCTGACCGGCCTCGGCCCCGTGCTCAGGGTGCACTTGCGCGGCAGCAATGCGGGCGCCTGGCTCGAGACCTCCGTGCGCTATGCGCTGGCGGAAGCGCGGTCGCCACGCCCGGGCGGCGCGGGCGTGCTTGCGAAGATCGCGGAGGTCCTGTTCATCGAGATGCTGCGGCTGTACATCAGCGAACAGAGCGGAGGCCGCACCGGCTGGCTTGCGGGACTCGGCGACCGCATCGTCGGCAGCGCGCTCAACGCGTTGCACGCGAAGCCCGCGCATCCGTGGACGCTGGAGGAGCTCGCACGCGCCGCGGGCACGTCGCGGTCCGTGCTGGCCGAGCGCTTCCAGCAACTGGTCGGCGCCGCGCCGATGCAGTACCTGACGCAATGGCGGATGACGATGGCGGCGAGCCTGCTCGCGCAGGGCAATGCGCCGCTCGCACGCATCGCCGAAGACGTCGGTTACCAGACCGACACGGCGTTCCGGCGCGAGTATGGCGTGCCGCCCGCGGCGTGGCGTCGGCAGCAGGCCGAGCGGCTCCCGGTAGCGTGACCGGGCGTGCGTCCTCCCGGGCCTTGGCGGGCGCGCGCAGGACCAGCACATTGCCGACCGCGGCGAGCGCGGCGCCGGCCACCGTGTGCCAGCCGAAGCGGTAGTCCTCGAACCACGCCGACAGCAGCAGCGCGATGACGGGAATCGCGACGCCGGTGTACGACGACCGCGTGACGCCGATCCGGCGCATCAGCTCGAGGTAACACAGGAACGCGGCGATCGTTCCGGCCAGTACGAGGTAGGCGAGCGACAGCATGTAGCGCGGCGACGGGTCGAATATCCAGTGGGCGCCGAGCGCCCACGCGACGAGCGTGGATACGAGGCTGCCGTACAGCATCGCCCACGCGCTCGACGCGACGGCCGTCACCTGCTGGCGCTGCGCACGCCGCGCGGCGAGCTGCCCGAGTGCCGCGAACAGCGTCCCCACCAACGCGAACGCGATGCCCAGCGCCGTCGTGCGGCTGCCTCGCACCGCCAGCAACTCGGGCAGGAACAGCAACGCGACGCCGACCACGCCCAGCACCGTGCCGGCCAGCATCCGCCGCGTGATCGGGCGGCCGAACATCACGCGCTGCAGCACCACGAGCATGAACGTCAGCGTCGCGAATGCGACGGCGACGAGCCCGGAGACGACGCGTTCCTCGGCCCAGTACACGCACAGGTAATTCGCGCTGAACATCAGCGCGCCCTGCGTGAACAGGATCCCGTGCGTGGTGGCGTCGAAGCGCAACCGCTCGCCCCGCAGCACGCACCACCCCATCAGGATCAGGCCGGCTGCGCCGAAGCGCCACACCACCGACACCTCCGGTGGCACGACGCCGAGCTGCCACGTGATCACGAGCCACGTCGAGCCCCAGATCAGCGTGCAGGCGCCGAACAGCAGCGCGGAGACGTTCATGCGGCGCGCAACGCGTCGACGATCTTCATCCGCGCGGCGCGGAACGCGGGCAGGAAGCCGCCGACGAAGCCCATCGTCACCGCGAACAGCAGCGACTCGACGACGATGCGCGGCGTCAGCGTGAACGAGAACGCGATCTCGGCGAATGTCTGGAAATTCATCGTCGAGATCGTGAATACCTGCATCGCCGAGGCGGCGACGAGCCCGATCACGCCGCCGGTGAGGCCCAGCAGCAGCGACTCTGCCAGGAATGCGACGAGGATCGCCGCGCGCGAGAACCCGAGCGCGCGCAACGTGCCGATCTCGGCGGTGCGCGACGCGACGCTCGCGTACATCGTGATCATCGCGCCGATGATCGCCCCGATCGAGAAGATGACCGAGATCGACACGCCGAGGTAGCTGATGAACTTGGACAGTCCCTCGGACTGGTCGGCGTAGAAGCGCGTCTCGCGCTTGGCCTCCAGGTTGAGCCGCGGGTCCGCCTCGATGGCCTTCCTGACCGCGTCGAAGCGTTGCGTATCCGCGAGCCTGAAGATCAGCGCCGAATAGTTGAGGCGCCTGAAAGCCTGCATCATCTGCTCGGCGTCACCCCAGATCTCGGAGTCGAATCCGGTGCGACCGGCGTCGAACACCCCGACGACCGTCCAGTCGCGCTGGCCGAAGCGCAGCGTCTCGCCGAGTCCCGCGCCGGTGAAGCCGCCAGCAATCGAGCGGCCCGCGATGATCTCGGACGTGCCGGGGCGGAACATGCGCCCCTCGACGATATGCACCTGCGGCCGCAGCGTGAGACCGTGCTGCGTGACGCCGCGGATCACGATATTGGACGGCTTCGTGCTGCCGCGCTTCGGCAGGCTGATCAGCACGACCGGCTCGCGCGACGCGAGGCGTTCGCCGTCCTCGCCGGTGGCGATATCCGGGAGGCTCTCGACGATCGCCGCCGACGCCCGGTCGACGCTGCTCTGCACCTCGGTCTGCGAGCCGCGGCGGATCACGACGACGTTGTCGTCCTGCCCGGTGGCCACCAGGGTCTTCTGGAGGCCGGCCGACAGCATCAGCACCGTCGCGTATACGTAGACGACCAGCGCCATGCCGCCGGCCGTGAGGATCGTCGTCAGCTTGCGCGCGGCGAGGTTGCGCACGATGTACCCCAGCGGCAGCTTCATGCGACCGCCCGTAACCCGTCGACGATGCGGATCCGCGACGCCCGCCACGCCGGCACCAGCGCCGCGACGAGGCCCACCACCAGCGCCGCGAGCCACTGCATCGCGACGGTCTGTGGCGACACGTTGAACACCGGGAACAGCGTCCCCATCGCGGAGCCGAACACGCGGGCGAGGGGGAACGTCGCGGCCACCGCCAGCGCGGCGCCCGTCAGCGCGATTGCCACCGACTCGGCGACGACCAGCGCCGCGACATAGGCCTGCGAAAATCCCAGCGCCTTCAGCGTCGCGTACTCGGCGTAGCGCTCGCGCGCCGTCATCGCGATCGTGTTGGCCATCACCGCCATGATGATGACGATGACCACGTACGAGACTGCCTGGATCGCGAGCAGGATCGCTTCCGTCATCGAGACGAATCCCAGCTGGAACGCCTTCTCGGTTTCCGTCAGCGTCTCGGCGAGCGAATTCCTGAACGTCGCGTCGATCGCCTGCGAGATCTCGGCGGCGCGCGACGGGTCGCGGATTTCCACCAGGTAGAAGCCCACCTGGTTGCCGCGGCCGGGAAACCGCTGTTTGATCGTCTCGTTCAGCAGGTCCCAGTGGAAGAAGAACTGCGTCTCGTCCGTCTTGGCGTCGACGCCGTCGTAGATGGCGCGCAGGTTGAACGTCCAGGTGCCGGAGAAGATCGTGCCGCGGATCGGGATCTGGTCGCCCACTTTCCAGCCATACTGGTCCGCGAGCTTGCGCCCGGCGATCGCGCCGCTGCGGTCGAGTTCCCACGCGCGCCGCTCGTCCGGCTTCAGCACGAACTCCGGGTACATGTCGAGGTAGCCGCTGTCGATCGCGAACTGCGGGAAGAAGTTGCGCTCGGTGATGTAGACGCCGCCGAACCAGTTGGCCCAGCTGACGGCGCCGACCCCGTCGAC
>JAFEDG010000073.1 GCA_018241745.1 Pseudomonadota bacterium | reverse complement strand
ATCGAGCGCGAGCGCGACGGCGCGTTCCGCTACCTGCAGGTCGTGAGCCGCGCCGCGCATCCCGGCGCGCTGCGCGGGCGCATCCCGGCGCTGATTGACGACGGGTCGCTGGAATTGCGCGCCGGCGTCGCGCTGACCGCGGACAACGCGCACGCGATGCTGTGCGGCAATCCCGCGATGGTCGACGACGTGCAGGCGGTGCTCGCCACCCGCGGCATGCGCCGGCACCGCCGCCGCGAGCCTGGACACATCACGCTCGAGACGTACTGGTAGGCAAGGTCAGCGCGGACATGCCCGCGTTCCCCGGGGTCCGCCGGGTGCCTGGTGGCGCCCGGAACAGGCGAGCGGACCAGCGTCAGTCGGCGAGCGACCGGGTGACGATCTCGCTGACGTCCGGCGACAGCGATGGTGCGGCCGCGAGCCGCTGCAGCGCAGCCTGCATCAGCCCGCGCCGCGGCTGCGGGAAGCGCTTCCACAGCTCGAACGCCCCGGCGAGCCGCGAGGCGAGCTGCGGGTTCATCGCGTCGAGCGTCAGGATCTGGTCGGCGAGCATCGCGTAGCCGCTGCCATCTGCTGCGTGGAAGCGCGCGAAGTTCTGCATCGCGAACGCGCCCACCAGCGAGCGGACACGATTCGGGTTGCGCGCGTTGAAACGCGGGTGCGTGACGAGCGCCTTGACGCGCGCAAGGGTGCCGGGCCGGTCGCTCGTCGCCTCGAGCCGGAACCACTTGTCCAGCACCAGCGGCTCGTCCTGCCAGCGGGCCTCGAAGCGCGCGAACAGCGCCGTGCGCTCCGCCGATTCGCCGTGCGCCAGCGCGGCGAGCGCGCCCAGCGATGCCGTCATGTTGTCGGCCGCGTCGAACTGCGCGACCGCGAGCGCGCGCGCGGCCGCGTCGTCGAGCGTCGCGAGGTACTGCAGCACGACGTTGCGCAGGTGACGCCGGCCCATCTGCGCCGGCACCGGTGCATACGGCGCGTCGGGCGCGAGGCGTGCGTACAGCGCCTCGAGCTCGGGACGCCACCGCCGCGCGAGGGCCGCGCCGAGGAAGCGCCGGGCCGCCATG
Organism: Pseudomonadota bacterium; assembly: GCA_018241745.1. Classification (GTDB taxonomy): domain Bacteria; phylum Pseudomonadota; class Gammaproteobacteria; order Burkholderiales; family Casimicrobiaceae; genus VBCG01. The sequence continues at coordinate 4,519 of JAFEDG010000073.1, read as the reverse complement.
ACGCCGTCGACGTCGATGACCGGCTCGAACGCCGCGACGTAGGCGGCCTCGGGCAGCGTGAGTGCCAGCGCGGCGAGCGCAGGGTCGGTGTCGGCATCGGCAAGGCGGTGTCCCACGATCGTGGCAACGGCGTCGGGCAGCGCGAGTGGCCGTCCTTCGCGTGCGTCGCGCGCGAGCGCCAGCATCGCGTTGGCGAACGCGCGTTGCACCGCATCCCAGCGGTTGACCGGGTCGCTGTCGTGCGCGGCGAGCAACGCGAGCTCGTCGGGCATGTAGTCGAACTCGAGCTTGACCGGCGCCGAGTAGCCGCGGCCCAGCGACGGGACCGGTCGCGACGTCACGCCCTCGAGGACGAAGCGCTGCTCCGCGTCGCGGACGTGCAGCACGACGGTCGTCGCGGGCGCGTCCTGCGCGCCGGCCAGGCGCACGTGCATGTCGCGGCCGTCCGGCGCGACGAGACCCACGGCCAGCGGCAAGTGCAGCGGCTTCTTCTGCGGCTGGCCAGGCGTCGGCGGCGTGACCTGCTTCACGTCCAGTGCATAGGTCTGCGTGCCGGGATCGTAGGCACCGCGCACCGACAGCACCGGCGTGCCCGCCTGCTCGTACCAGCGGCGGAACTGCGCGAGGTCGACGCCGTTGGCGTCGCCCATCGCCTGCACGAAGTCGTCGCAGGTGACGGCCTGGCCGTCGAAGCGGTCGAAGTACAGGTCGAGGCCGCGGCGGAAGCCGTCGACGCCCAGCAGCGTCTGCTGCATGCGGATGACTTCGGCGCCTTTCTCGTACACGGTGGCCGTGTAGAAGTTGTTGATCTCCTGGTACTCGTCCGGGCGGATCGGGTGGGCCATCGGGCCCGCGTCCTCGGGCTGCTGGAAGCGGCGCAGCGCGTCGACCGCGGCGATGCGCTCGACCGCGCGCGAGCCCATGTCGCTCGAGAACTCCTGGTCGCGGAAGACGGTGAGGCCTTCCTTCAGCGACAGCTGGAACCAGTCGCGGCACGTGACGCGATTGCCGCTCCAGTTGTGGAAATACTCGTGGCCGATCACCGATTCGATGGCGGTGTAGTCCGCGTCGGTGGCCGTCTCCGGGTCGGCGAGCACGAGGCGGCTGTTGAAGATGTTGAGCCCCTTGTTCTCCATCGCGCCCATGTTGAAGTCGTCGGCGCAGAAGATCATGAAGCGGTCGAGGTCGTACTCGCGGCCGAAGCGCTGCTCGTCCCACGCCATCGCGCGCTTCAGCGACGCCATCGCGTGGTGGCAGCGCGGCAGGTTGGCGGCCGTCGAGTAGATGGCCAGCGTGACGTCGCGGCCGTGCATCGTGCGGAAGCGGTCCTCGATGTGCGCGAGGTCGCCCGCGACCGCGGCGAACAGGTACGTCGGCTTGGGAAACGGGTCGTGCCACGTCGCGTAGTGGCGGCCATCGTCGAGCGGCCCCTGGGCGACGAGGTTGCCGTTGGACAGCAGGACCGGGTACTTCGCGGCGTCCGCGCGCAACGTGACCGTATACGTGGCCAGGACGTCCGGTCGGTCCGGGAAATGCGTGATGCGCCGGAAGCCCTCCGGCTCGCACTGCGTGCAGAACACGCCGGACGACAGGTACAGGCCCTCGAGCGCGAGGTTGCGCGCAGGCGCCGACGTCGAGCGCACGACCAGCGTGCCCGACGCCGGCGGATCGTTGATCACGACGCCGCCCTCGACGAACTGGAGCCGCGGCGCCGTGAGCCGCACGCCGTCGAGCTCGACTTCGACGGCGGTCTGGTACTCGCCGTCGAGCATCAGGGGGCTGCGGATCTCGGTCGCACTGGCGGCGGGGTTGCGGACGAAACGGAATTCCGCGGTGGCGCGCGTGGCGTCCGGGTCGAGGTCGAGCGTCAGCGCGAGCGTGGGCACCAGGAACGCCGGTGGCCGGTATTCGCTGCGGCGCTTGACCAGCGTCCGCGCGTCGCGGGGCAGCATCGTCGCGCGCCTACTTGACGTCGAGCAGCTCGACGTCGAACACGAGGACTGCGTTGGGCGGGATCACGCCGCCGGCGCCACGTGCGCCATAGGCCTTGTCGGCGGGGATGATCAACGTGCGCTGGCCACCGACCTTCATGCCGGCGACGCCTTCGTCCCAGCCGCGGATCACGCGGCCTGCGCCGAGCGGGAACTGGAACGGCTCGTTCCGGTCTCGTGAACTGTCGAATTTCTTGCCTTTTGCATCGGGCGCTGCGGGGTCGTAAAGCCACCCGGTGTACTGGACGACCACGAGCTTGCCGGGCTCGGCAACTTTGCCAGTGCCTTCTTTTTTATCGATCTTTTGCAGTTGCGTCGGGGTGGCATCCAATTTGCTGACTCCAGTGGCAGGCGCGGCGGCCGCGTTGGTCGATTGTCCAAGGCCGGGCGCGGAAGCTGTGATTAATGCAAAGCTCGCCAAACCGGCAATGATCGACAGGTGACGTGAACGGGAATACATGGGGCTGGACGGAGGGGAAGGCAAGGCGATTGGAGACTACAAGCGCGATTGCCCCCGAGTGATGGCGGGACAGCGATTGTATCGGAGCGCCCGCCGTTTTTGCGCGACGCGATTTTTTGGACTATAAATGAGGGTTCCGCCTGCAACAGCCGCACGTGCCCGCCCGCGCCTCCTGGCGCCGGCGGCGTGCGGCCGTTGGCAGGCGAAACACTGAATGTTCGGATTTCTCACCTCCTCCACGCGCGACGCCGCGGATCCGCTGGTCTCGCCCAAGGTCGCGGCGGCGTGGCTTCGCCAGTTGCCCGCGCTGGACGTCATCGGGCGCCAGCAGCACACGATCCGGGCGCTGGAGTCGATGCGCCAGTCGCGCAAGGCCTTCGACCCGGCGCGCCTTGCGGCGCTCCAGTTCCTCGATTCCGCGCTGGCGGCCGACCGCCGCCAGCTGACCAAGCAATACGTCGAGAACGTCGAGGGCGGCGCCAAGCTCGCCAACCGGCTGTGGCAGGCCGTGTACGACCTGTCGCAGGCGTTCATGCTCGCGTACCAGGCCGCGATCGACGAGGTGCACGCCCAAGGGGCCAACAATCCCCGCTGGAAGCCTGCGCTGCCGCTGCTGTACGCACGGTTGCTCCATTACTACGGCACGGAAGCGAAGTTGCGCGTCGCCCGCTACGAGCGCTGGATTCCGGCCAAGTGGATGGACTTGCATCGCACCTACCTGCGCGCCACGGAGCTCGGCGTCGACCGCATCCCGACGGCGCTGCCGACGGCGAGCCCCAACGCGACGCAATGGACCGTCGAGCAGGAGTACCTGTTCGCACTGCTGATCCACCAGCTCAACACCGGCAACCTGGCCCCCGCGGAGCTCGACTGGGCGTCGGCGCAGCTTCGCGCATGGAGCCGGCGGCTCACGCTCGAGGCGGTGCCCAGCAGCACCGAAGGCTTCTTCGTCGACCTCGCCGGCAAGTCGGGCCTTGCGCGGCGCAGCGGCGACGACGCGGGCTCGATGATGCGCTACCTCGACACGACGCCGCTCGCCGACCAGCTCGACCGCGCGATCGCGTCGCTGCGGCAGGTCGAGGTCACGGACCAGGGTCCGGCGGCGTCGATCAACCCGTTGCGCGCCGCCATCCTCGAGAAGGTGCGGCCCGCCGTCGCGCCCAACGTGAACACGGACTTCCGGCGCGATCCGCGTGTCGCGTGCACCGTGTCGGCCCGCGTGCGCGTGGGCCTTGCGCGGATCTGCCGCGACCTCGCGACGCCTGACGCCACCGACACCGCGCAGGATGCGACGCAAGGCGCCGAGCAGATCGAGGTGTATGCGGTGTCCGACGCGCCGCGGCCGCGCAAGCGCGTGCCCGACGAGCACGATTCGCTCGTCGCGAGCCTGTCGTCGTTCTCCGATCCGATGTGGCAGGTCAAGGACCGCAGCGTCGCCGGCCTGCGCATCGCCGCGTCGGGTGGCATCGGCCAGAGCCTCGCGCTCGGCGCGCTGGTGGCCGTACGCCAGTCCGACGTGTCGGACTGGGTGCTGGGCGTCGTGCGCCGGCTCAACAAGGTGTCGACGGAAGAAGTGGAGGCGGGCGTGTCGATCATCGCCGACCGCGTCGCGCCCGTCGCGCTGTATGCGCGCCGTGACCACCACGACGAGCAGGGCTTCGTCGTCGGCGGCGAAGGCAGCTCGCTGGGCGCGCGCTTCGACGGCCTCTACCTGCCGCCGCCGTCGCGGCCCGACAAGCCGCTGTCGGTGAAGACGCTGATCGTGCCCACGCAGGAATACGCGGAAGGCCGTACCGTCATGCTGACGACGGGGCGCTCGCTGTACACGGTGGCATTGCGCCACCTCGTCGACCAGCGCGCCGAATGGTCGTGGACGGCGATCCAGATCCTGGACAAGCGCGCCCGCATCTAGTGCCCGGCGCCGCTCGCGCGGCCGCCGTCATTCCTTCGGACGGAAGTTGAGCCGCAGCTGGCGCTGCCACGCCCCCGGGTCGTCCGGCCGCGGCAGCGGCGACGACTTGAGGATCGCACGCTGGACGGCCTCGTCGTAGGCGCGCACGCCGCTCGA
>JAFEDG010000072.1 GCA_018241745.1 Pseudomonadota bacterium | reverse complement strand
GCCGCCGGGCGCGCCCGCAGCTAGCGCGCGGCCACCAGCACCTTGCCGTCGCCGTCGGCCACCGTCACGCCGTCCTGGTTGACGCCGGTGACGTCCAGCGCGACGACGCCCGCGCGGTGCTGCGGCTTGGGCACGAGCTCGCGCACCGTCCACGTCGTCGTCAGTGTGTCGCCGGGCCGCACCGGCGCGCGGAAGCGGATCGCCTGCTCGAGGTACGCGATCGCGGTGCCGTAGAAGATCATGCCGATCGGGCCGCCCATCACCGCGGCCGTCAGCACGCCGTGCAGGATGCGCCCGCCATATCGCGACGCGCGCGCGAACGCCTCGTCGACGTGCAGGGGGTTGAAGTCGGCAATGAGGCCCGCGCCCGTGACGAGGTGCTGCTCCGTGATCGTCAGCGACGACGTGAACGCGTCGCCGACGGCGAGGTCGTCGAACACGCGGCCCGTGACGACGGGGCGCGTACGCGCCGCGTCAGGCGGCACGCTCGGAGATCTGCTGCTCGAGCTGGCCCAGCACGCTCGAGAACGCGCGGTCGATCAGCGGCTCGGCCTCCACGACGCGCGCCGTGTCGGCGCGGAAGCGCTCGGCCAGTTCCTCGGCCGTCATCGACAATGCCTTCTGGCCCTGCCGGTTGGTGAACAGGTAGGTGCCGCGCAGCGGGCTCACCCAGGCGAGCTTGGCGAACACGAGCTGGCCGTCGTCGTTCTCGAACTCGATCCACATGCCGCGCTCGAGGTTCTTCGCGATCTCGAGGAAATCGTCGTCGACGATCTCGGCCGGTTCCTCCGGCGCCAGCGGCTCGGCCACCGTCATCGCCTCGGCGAGCGCCGTTGCCTTCTGCGCGCCCTGCTCGTCGCCCGCCGCCTTGGCGATCTCGGCCTGCGCCTTGGCGTTTTCCGCCAGCAGCGCCGTCGGCGACGCGGTGTTGGCGACCCCGGGCTTGACGGCTGCGGCGTGCGCCTCGACCAGGTTCGACATGAACTGCTCGCGGTCGGCGGGCGCCCACGCGAGGCTCTGCGTGCCCGCGTTCATCCGCTTCAGCAGCGACGGCAGCATCGCGACGAGGTGCTTGCGGTCGTCGGTCGTGCGCTTGGGCTGCACGCTCCACACCAGGTCCTCGAGCGTCTGTACCGCGTTGTTCCACGCGTCGCTGTCCTCGCCGTGGTCCACCGCCGCCCGCAACAGCGCGCCACTCCAGCGCTCGCGCAGGTAGCCGGCGAGGAATTGCGGGACCGGGCTCTGCTCGATCCGGCGTTCCACCTCGGCGCGCGCGACGACGGCTGCCATCTGCGCGCGGTCGCTGCGCTCGATCTCCTGCGCACCGGTCGCGATGACCGTCTGCGCGGCGGCTTCCTCGCTGGCGAGGAACTTCGCGAGGTCCTCGCGCTGGACGTCGAAGATCGCCAGATCGTTGGCGAAGCCGTCCAGGATCGCGCGGACGATCTTGTCGATTTCCTTGTACAGCGGGTCCTCGGTCCCCGCCGCGGGCGACCAGCCGAGCCCCGCCGCGGCGAGCTCGTTGACGAGCAGGCGCGCCGGGTGCTGCTTCTTGGCAAAGAACGCGCCGTCCAGCATCGCGGCCTTCAGCACCGGGATCTGCAGCCGCGCGAGCAGCGCCTTGATGCCGTCCGGCAGGTCGCGCGTCTCGAACACGAAGTCGAACAGCATGGCGACCATCTCGATCGTCATCGCTTCGAGTTGCGTGGCGCGCGACGCCAGCGGCGACTGCTGCAGGTCGCGCAGGACGTTGTGCAGGCCTTCCGGGATGCCGGAGAACGCGATCGCCGCGCCGTCGATCTCGAAGCCGGACTGGCCCGCCTGCAGGCGCGTCAGGCCTTCGTGCAGCGCAGGCGTCGCCATGATCGGCGCACCCGGGACGTAGCCGGACGGCGTCGCCGGCATCGGCATGAACATCGGCGCGGACGCCGCAGGCATGGCGGCTGGTGCCGCGGCGGCGCCGCCCATCAGCGCCGGGTCGATCATCGGCAGCCCGCCCGGCTCGGCGACGGCGGGGGCCGGCGCGGGAGCGCGCGGCGGCGTCATCGCGGCGGCCGCCCCGCCGCCGAACATCCGCTTGAACAGCGACATCATGTCGACTTCAGGCGACGCCGGACCCTTCTTCTCGGGTACCTCGGGCGCGGGCTTGCCGCGCTCGCCGCCGGTGTTGCGCTGGACGACGCGCGGGCGCATCGCCGTCGCCGGCACCGCATGCGTGTTGAGCAGGTGCTGGTTCATGTCGGAGTAGATCGCCGCGATGTCGCCGAGCGACGTCTGGTTCAACTCCTTCAGCACCTGGAACTTGATCGGCCGCTCGGCCTTCAGCTGCTTCAGCGCGTCGGCGAACGCGTCGACGATCACCTGCGGGGCGAGCGGGTTGCCGTCCGTCTCGAGGCCCGGCTTGTCGAGCAGGTAGCCAATGGAGCGGTTGAACTCGGCGAGCTGGTCGTGGCACGAGTTCTCGACGATGCGCGTGATGTTGCCGGTCAGCACGGCCTCGTCCATCACCGTCGTGTCGACGAGCGTCATCTTGGTCGGGTCCACGTCCGACGACGCGAACTCCGCCTTTTCCACCTTGCCCGAGACGCGGTCGTCGACGCTGCGCCGCAGGTGGCGCTCGAACTCGGACATCAGCGTCGCGCGCTCGGTCTTCAGCACGCCGCGCGTGTCGAGGTACAGCGACTGTTCGGAACGGACGTCGGACTTGCTGGCGCGCTCCATCAGGAGGTCGCTGACGCGGTCCAGCATCGCGGAGAACGACAGCTGCAGCCGATGGATCGCGAGATCCCGGCAGTCGTGCAGCGCCTTGGCGGCCTCGCGCGTGGGCGGGCGCCGTGACGGTGCGGCGGTCGTGGGTGTTGCAGCCATGGGCGGCCTGGGATCCCTGTTCGCCGGGGTGTCTGTCGCCTCAAGGCGTTATGCGACTTTCCGGCCAAATTACTCTAGCACGTTACTGCGGCCCGACGATAGCGCCGTTCACCCCATCCGGATCGCCTGCCAGGCCTTCTCCAGCCGCTTGAACGATACCGGGAACGGCGTCTTCAGCTCCTGCGCGAACAGCGACACCTTCAATTCCTCGAGCAGCCAGCGCCATTCCTCGAGGCGCGGGTCGTGGCGGCCGGCCCGGCGGTCGGCGTCGAGACGCTCGCGGTAGCGCTGCCACAGCGCCGCGAGCTCCGCCCCATGCTGTGCGTCGCGCGCCGCGCGTTCCGGGTACTTGGCCAGCCGGCGGTCCAGGGCCGTCAGGTAACGCGGGAGCTCGCGCAGCTGGGGCCAGGGCGTGCGTCCGAAGAAGCCCGGATACACCAGCGCGTCGCGCTGCGCCCGGACGTCGGCCACGACGCGTCCGAGCGACGGCCCGGCGCCGTTGAGCCGCTGCGTCAGCGCCGTCCAGGCGGCGGCGATCTCGGCCAGCAGCCGGAACGCGCCGTCGGCGACCGCAGGCAACCGCGTCCGCGCCCGCTTCTGCAGCTCGTTGAACGCGGCCTCGTCGCGCGGCAGCGGATCGTCGCCGACGAACGCGCGGTCCGCGACAGCGCCCATGACGTCCTGCAGCAAAGCATCCGGCGCGATGACGGAACGCAGCGCCAGCGCGAGCGTGTTGAACTGGGGCGGCCCCTTCGCATAGCGGGCCACTGCATCGGCGAGCGCGATGGCGACGAGGCGCACGACCCCTGCACGCGTTGCCGCCGCGGCGGCGGCCTCGGTATCCATGACCGCCAGCGCGACGCTCGCGCCTTCGTCGACGAGTGCCGGATAGCCGGTCACGCGCGCGCCGCCGCGTTGCACCGTCAGCGCGGCCGGCAGCGTGCCGAAGTCCCAGCGCTTGGCACCATGGCGCTCGAACGCATCGCCGTCGGTGGCGAACGACATCTGCGCGGCCTCGCCCAAGTCCCGCCTGAGCGCCGCGAGGTCGCGACCGGAACCCAACTCGTCGCCGCTGGCGTCGACGACGGACACGTTCGCGCGCAGGTGCGGCGGCAGCTCGATCGCATCGAGCACTGCGCGCTCCGGGACCTCGCCGTAGCGCGTACGCAGCCACGCGCGCAGCGCGTCGGCGACGTCGGTATCGCGCGCGGGTTCCGTCGCCAGGAACGCCGTCACCTGGTCCGGCAACGGCATCAGCCGGTTGCGCAGCGCCTTGGGCAAGCCTTTCATCAGCGCCGTCACCTTCTCGCGGATCATGCCGGGCACCAGCCAGGACAGCCGTGCCGCGTCGACCTGGTTGAGCAGCGCGAGCGGCACCGTCAGCGTGAGGCCATCGAGCGGATGCCCCGGCGCGTGTCGGTACGCGAGCGGGAAGTCGACGCCGCCCATCGCCACCGTCGCCGGGTAAAGCTCCTCGGTGATCGCCGACGCGGCGTGGCGCATCAGGTCGTCGCGCGTCATCCACAAGAGCTTCGGCTGCGTGCGCTCGGCGTCGCGGCGCCACGCTTCGAAGCCGGCGCGCGAATGGACGTGCGCCGGCACGCGCTGCGCGTAGAACGCGGCGATCGTGTCGTCGTCGACGAGCACGTCGGCGCGCCGCGCCTTGTGCTCCAGCGTCGCGATCTCGGCGAGCAGTGCGCGGTTGTGCTCGGCATACGGGCCGCCGAGGCGCTCGTCGCCGCCGACCAGCGCCTCGCGGATGAACACGTCGTGCGCGGCGGCGGCATCGATGCGGCCGTAGCTCACCGGACGCCGCGCGACGAGCGTGAGCCCGTACAGCTGCACGCGTTCGGCGCCGACGACGTCGCCGCGCCGCGCGTCCCAGCGCGGGTCGAAATAACTGCGCTCGACACGATCGCCTGCCACCGCCTCGATCCACTCGGGCTCGACGCGCGCCGCGCAGCGTGCGAACAGCCGCGTCGTCTCGGTGAGCTCGGCGGCGAGCACCCAGCGCGGCCGCGCCTTCGCGAGCCCCGACGACGGATGCAGCACGAATTGCGTGCCGCGCGCGCCGGTGTAGCCGTCGCCGTCGTCCTGGCGCTGGCCGATGTTGGACAGCAGGCCCGCGAGCAGCGCGCGATGCAGCGCCTCGTAGCGCGGCGCGTCGAACGCCTGCGGCAAGTCCCGCGTCCACTTCCAGCCCGCCTCGTCGAGCTGCGCGGCGAGCTGCTGGTGCACGTCGCGCCATTCGACGAGGCGCAGGTGCGACACGAACTGCGCGCGGCATGCATCCACCTGGCGCCGGTGCGACAGCCCGTCGGCGCGCAGCTTCGCGAAGAACTCCCACAGCGCGACCAGCGACAGGAAGTCGGACCGGTCGTCGCGGAACACGAGGTGCGCCTGGTCGGCGGCGGCGCGCTTGTCGAGCGGCCGTTCGCGCGGGTCGGGGACGGCCAACGCGCTCGCGATCACCAGCGCTTCGGCGAGCGTGCCGTTGGCGCGCGCATCCCACAGGATCCGGCCGATCCGCGGGTCGAGCGGCAGCCGCGCAAGCTCGCGACCGAGTGCCGTCAGCTTGCGTGCGCCGTCGACGGCGCCGAGGTCCTGCAGCAGCTGGTAGCCGTCGGCGATCGCGCGCGGCGACGGCGCGTCGACGAACGGGAACGCGTCCACCGGCCCCAGCTCCAGCGCCGCCGCGCGCAGGATCACCGACGCGAGCGAGCTGCGCAGGATCTCGGGCTCGGTGAACGCGGGCCGCGCCGCGTAGTCGTCGGCGTCGTACAGGCGCACCGCGACGCCGTCCTGGACGCGGCCGCTGCGGCCCGCGCGCTGCGCCGCCGACGCCTGCGAGATCTTCTCGATCTGCAGCAGCGTCGTCTTGTTGCGCAGCGAATAGCGCTTGATCCGCGCGAGGCCGCTGTCGACGACGTAGCGGATGCCCGG
>JAFEDG010000071.1 GCA_018241745.1 Pseudomonadota bacterium | reverse complement strand
CGGCGCCCGCGGGCGCCGTTTTCCTCGAGGCTGCGCGGCTTCGTTACTTCTTCGGTGCTTCCGCCGGGGCCATCGCCGGCGCCGGTGCGGGCGCCGCCGTCATCGCGGGCGCGGCCGGGGCCGGGGCCGCGGCTGCCTTCATGAAGTCGGCGAACGATTCCGACTTGCCGCCCTTGACCACGGCGATCGGCGTGACCTTGCCATCCTTCAGCGTGAAGATCGTGATTTCGGCGTTCTTGCGGTCACCCTTCTCGTCGAACTCGATGTGACCGGTGGCGCCGTCATAGCTGATCTTGTGCATCTCGGGCAGGTACTTGGCCGGGTCCGGCGAATCCGCCTTCTGCATCGACGCGATGATGACGTTGGCGCCGTCGTAGTAGAACGGAGCGTACTGCTTGATTTCGCCGTACTTCGCGTTGAAGGCCTTCACGAAATCGGCGCTGGCCGCTTCCGTCGGCAGGCCGGCCTGCGAGCAGATCATGCCTTCCGACGCCGGGCCGGCGAGCTTGGACATTTCCGCCGTGCACGCGCCGTCGCCGAACGAGAACACCGCCTTGATGCCCAGTTCGCGGGCCTGCTTCAGCATCGGGCCGCCGGTGGCGTCCATGCCGCCGTAGAAGATCGCGTCCGGGGCCTTGCCCTTCATCTTGGTCAGGATCGCCTTGAAGTCGGTGGCCTTGTCCGTGGTCTTTTCACGTGCGACGACCTGCACGCCGGCCGCCTTCAGCGTCTTCTCGACCTGATCGGCGAGGCCTTCCCCGTACGCCGTGGCGTCGTCGGCGATCGCGACCTTCTTGATCTTCAGGCCTTCGAGGTATTGCGCGACGGCCGGGCCCTGCTGGTCATCGCGGCCCACGGTGCGGAACACGTTGTTGAAGCCCTGTTCCGTCAGCTTGGGGTTGGTGGCCGAGCCGGAGATCATCGGGATGCCCGCCTGGTTGTAGACGGCCGACGCGGGGATGGTGACGCCCGAGTTCAGGTGGCCGACGACGCCGGCGACGTGCGCGTCCGCGAACTTCTGCGCGATCGTGGGGCCGAGCTTCGGGTCGGCCTGGTCGTCTTCGCTCTGCACGACGAACTTGACCTTCTTGCCACCGAGCGTGATGCCCTTCTCGTTGGCCTGGTCGATGGCGAGGCGGACCCCGTTGTCGTCGTCCTTGCCCAGGTGCGCGATGCTGCCCGTCAACGGGCCGGCGCTGCCGATGGTGACGGTGATCGTGTCGTCGGCCTTGGCGGCCGGGGCGGCCGCGGGTGCGGCGGCCTGCTTGGGTTCTTCCTTGCCGCAGCCATAGGCGGTGACCAGCGCGGCGGCGACGAGCGTCAAGCCGAGCTTACGCGTAACGTTCATGCAAGACCTCCAAAACGGGAAAGGGGGTGGAGCGGGGGAGGGGTAACGTAAAATTATCGCGTCCGCGGCCAAAGAGTGTCAATCGGGGCTGGCCGGACCGCCCGCGGCGCGCCGGCCGTGGTGCCGCGAGAGGCACGCTTGGTCGCTGCCGGCCGCAGTCCGTCGCGCCCCGGTTGCGGCCGGTCGGCGTGGAAGCCTAGTGTGCGGGCTGGCCGGCCGTGGCGCGGCGGGACGCGAGGGGCAGCGGCAAGCGGGGTGAATCCGAAGCCGGGCGCCCGCGCATCCAACGGCCTGCAAACCAACGAGGCGGTCCCCCACGATGGGACCGCCACCGTCCGCGCGACCACCGTCGCGGGGGAAATCCGGGAGAGGTCGAAGCATGAAGCTGGGGATGAATCGGCGCCGCTGGATCGGCGCGGCAGTCGTCGGGGTCGTCCTGCTCGCGATCGCGGGCGTCATCGCGCTGCGCATCGGCCAGAAGTCGGCGGAGGCGGCGCAGAAGCCCGCCGCGCCGATGCAGTTCCTCCAATCGGACCTGGTCTATCCGAAGCCGGAGCCGCTTGCGCGCTGGCTGCCGGTATCCGGCACGCTCGAGCCGGTAAACCAGGTCGTCGTCAAGGCCAAGGTGTCCGGCGACGTCCGCGACGTGCTGGTCCGCGAAGGCGAGACGGTGCACCCGGGCGAGGTGGTCGCCCGCTTCGATACGTCGGACCTCGACGCCCGGCGCAGCGTCGCGCAGGGCGCGCTCGAAAGCGCGCGGGCGCAGCTCGCGCTGGCCGACAAGACGCGCGGGATGAACACCAAGCTGCTCAAGGAGAACTTCATCTCGCAGAACGCGTACGACAACTCGCAGTCCGGCTACGACGTCGCGCTCGGCAACGTCAAGTCGGCCGAGGCGCAGGTGCGGCTCGCCGAGATCGCGTTGCGCGACGCGACGGTCACGGCGCCGCTCGGCGGCAGCGTGGCCAAGCGGCACGTGCAACCCGGCGAGAAGGTGCCGTTCGACGCGCCGCTGGTCACGATCGTCGACCTGTCGGACCTCGAGATGCAGGCGCTCGTGCCGGCGGGTGACGTGCCGGAGCTGAAGGTCGGCATGCCCGTGAACCTGGCGGTCGACGGCTTTCCTGCGCGCACGTTCACCGGCCGCATCGCGCGGATCAACCCGTCGACGGAAGCGGGCACGCGCTCGATCCTCGTCTACATCGCCCTCAAGAACGCGGACGCGGCGCTGCGCGGCGGCATGTACGCGAACGGTCGCATCGCGCTCGCCGCGTCGGCCCCGGTAGCCTCGCTGCCGGCAGACGCCGTGCGCACCGAGGCGGGCCAGACGTACGTGTGGGTCATCGACAACGGCAAGCTCGCGAAGCGGGTCGTGACGATCGGCCGCCGCGACGAGACGGCCGGCCTCGTCGAGCTCAAGACCGTGCTGCCGCCCAACCTGCCGGTGCTGGCCGCGCGCTTCGAGAACCTGAAGGAAGGCGCGAGCGTGGCCGTCAAGGCGTCGCTCGGGCCGTCGTCGACGCAGCCGGCGTAACGGAAGGGGCGCGCCATGTGGATCACGCGGACCGCCGTCAACCAGCCTGTCTTCGCGACGATGGTGATGGTCGCCATCACCGTGCTCGGGCTCGCGTCGTACCAGCGGCTGCGCGTCGAGCAGATGCCGGACGTCAGCCTGCCGTTCGTGTTCGTCGAGACGAGCTATCCGGGCGCATCGCCGGAATCGGTCGAGTCGGACGTCACGCGCCCGATCGAATACGCGCTGAACGCGGTGGCGGGCGTGAAGACGATCCGCTCCAACTCGCTCGAGGGCTCGAGCCAGGTGTTCGCCGAGTTCCGGCTCGACACCGACATGAGCCAGGCGATGCAGGACGTGCGCGACAAGGTCGCGCAGGTGCGGCCCGGCTTCCCGAAGGACGTCGGCGATCCGCTCGTCGTCCGCGCGGACACGCAGAACCAGCAGCCCGTGGTGTCCCTCGCCGTGCTGTCGCCGACGTCGGGCCTGCGCGAGCTCACGTCGCTCACGGACCAGACGATCGTCAAGGGCCTCGAGAACGTGCCGGGCGTCGCGCGGCTCAACGTCAACGGTCGGCAGACGCGCGAGATCCGCATCCAGATCAAGCCCAACCAGCTCACTGCGCTGGGCATCGGCGTCGACCAGGTGATCGCGGCGATCAAGAACGCCAACCAGGACGTGCCGGCGGGCCGCCTCACGCGCGGCCAGACCGACACCGTCGTCCGCGTCGAGGGCAAGGTCAAGGACCCCGCGCAGTTCGGCCGCATCATCGTCGCGCAGCAGGGCGGCGGGCCCGTGTACCTGTCGCAGGTGGCGGACGTCATCGACGGCGAAAAGGAAGAAGACTCGATCGCGCGGATCAACGGCCACCGCGCGATCACGATCGACCTCTTGAAGGCGCAGGACGCCAACATCGTGGAGACCGGCGCGCAGGCGGTCGCCGCGATCGAGGAGCTGCGCAAGCGGCTGCCGTCCGACGTCGAGCTGCGCATCGTCAACAACACGGCCGACCAGGTCCAGCGCAGCATCAACCGCGTCAAGGAGACGATCGTCGAGGGCGCGCTGCTGACGATCCTGATCGTCTTCATGTTCCTGCACAGCTGGCGCAGCACGGTCATCACGGGGCTCACGCTGCCGCTGTCGGTGGTTGCCACGTTCATCGCGCTGAATGCGTTCGGGTTCACGCTCAACTTCCTGACGCTGATGGCGCTGTCGCTGTGCATCGGCCTCCTGATCGACGACGCGATCGTCGTGCGCGAGAACATCGTGCGCCACCTCGGCATGGGCAAGGATCACCGGCGCGCGGCGCTCGAGGGCACCGAGGAGATCGGGCTCGCGGTGATGGCGACGACGTTCGCGATCGTCGCCGTGTTCGTGCCGATCGCGTTCATGCACGGGCTCATCGGCCGCTTCTTCTTCCAGTTCGGCCTGACGGTGGCCGTCGCGGTGCTCGTGAGCCTGTTCGTCAGCTTCACGCTGGACCCGATGCTGTCCGCCGTCTGGGACGACCCGGTCGCAGGGCGCTTCGGCCGGATGCGCTGGCTCGCGCGCCTCATGGACCGCGTCGAGCGCCTGATCGAGCGCGTGCACGTCCTGTATGGCCACATCCTCGACTGGGCGCTCGCGCACCGCGTGAAGGTCGTCGTGCTCGCGATCGTGCTGTTCCTCGGCAGCTTCCTGCTCGTGCCGTTCATCGGCAGCGAGTTCGTCCCGCCGCAGGACCAGGGCTTCATCTCGCTGCGCCTCAACACGCCGGTCGGGTCGTCGCTGCAGTACACGGATACCAAGGTCAAGGAGGTGGAAGCGCTGCTGAAGAGCTTCCCGGAAATCGACCTCGTGACGGCGAACGTCGGCACGGAGGAGGGCCGCAACTACGCGCGCGTGGACCTGAAGCTCGTCGATCGCGCGAAGCGGCACCGCTCACAGCAGGAACTCGAGGTGGCGATCCGCGACGCCGTGCTGCCGATCGCCGGCATCGGGCTGTCGCTGGGCTTCGACCGCCCGATCTTCGTCAACGTGCTGGGCCCCGATCCGGGCACGCTGTCGCAGATCATGGCCGACCTGTATGCGAAGGTGTCGAAGGTGCCCGGCATCGCGGACCTCGAGACGTCGGACAAGGCGGCCAACCCTGCCGTCTCGGTGCGCCTCAACAACGACCTCGCCGCGGAGCTCGGCATCACGGTCCAGCAGGTGGGCAACACGCTGCGCCCGCTGCTCGCCGGCGACACCGTCAGCTACTGGCTCGGGCCCGACGGCCAGAACTACGAGGTCAACGTCCAGCTGTCGCGCGATCGCCGCCAGCTCGTGTCCGACATGGGCAACCTCTACCTGTCGACGAACCAGAAGGGGCCCAACGGCGAGGCGCGGATGGTGCCGCTGCGGCAGGTCGCCGAGATCGTCGAGACGACGAGCCCGCAGATCATCAAGCGCGAAGGCCTGCAGCGGCGCGTGGCGCTGTACGCGGGCGCGCAGGGCCGCCCGGCGGGCGACGTCGGCAACGACGTCGACAAGATCGTCAAGGCGACGGTGCTGCCGCCCGGCTACCGCTTCACGTCGGCAGGCCAGCAGCAGGACATGGTGGATTCGTTCAACGCCGCGCTTGCTGCGCTGGGGCTCGCCGTCGTGTTCATCTACCTGATCCTCGCGTCGCAGTTCGCGAGCTATACGCAGCCGCTCGCGATCATGGCGTCGCTGCCGCTGTCGCTGATCGGCGTGTTCCTCGCGCTGCTGTTCACGCACTCGACGCTCAACATCTTCTCGATGATCGGCTGCATCATGCTGATGGGCCTCGTCACCAAGAACGCGATCCTGCTCGTCGACTTCGCCAACCGCGCGCGCCGCGCCGGCGCGTCGCTGACCGACGCACTGCGCGAGGCCGGCCAGGTGCGGCTGCGCCCGATCCTGATGACCACGCTCGCGATGATCGGCGGCATGCTGCCGCTGGCGCTGGGACTCGGCGAAGGCGGCGAGACGCAGGCGCCGATGGGCCGCGCGATCATCGGCGGCGTGATCACGTCGACGCTGCTGACGCTCGTCGTCGTGCCCGTGCTCTATGCGTGGCTCGACGCGCGTCGCGAGAAGCGGCTGGCGCGCAAGGCGGCCCGGGCCGACCGGCGGGCCGCTGCAGCGGCGGCGCGCGGCGGCGCAGGCGGGCC
>JAFEDG010000070.1 GCA_018241745.1 Pseudomonadota bacterium | reverse complement strand
GGGAACTGCGCCGCGCAGTCGGACGGGCTGCCGGTGGTCGGGCAGCGCAGCGGGTCCGTCTGCCCGGTGGCCGACACGCCCGTGGTCTGCGGCGTGTAGAGCTCGTACAGCGACGGCGCCAGGAAGCCCGTGCCGTAGGAACCGCGGAGCAGGAACGTCGACGTCGGCTGCCAGCGCAGGCTGACCTTCGGGTTGGTCGTGCTGCCGAAGTCGCTGTAGTGGTCGTACCGGACCGCCACGTCACCTTCGAAGTTCTTGAGGATCGGGACGTTCAATTCCGCGTACAGCGCCCAGATGTTGCGCGACTGGTTGACGGCGCCGATGTTGCCGCCATAACCCGTCAGGTCGCCCGATTCGAGGGCGGCGCTGGGCGTCTGGTCGAGTTCCTGGCGCGCCACGCTGCCGCCAAATGCGCCCGCCGCCATGCCCGCCGGCAGCTTGAACAGGTCGCCGGAAGCCTTGAGGTTGGCGCCGTAGTTCTTGGCGGTGCCTTCGAACGTCGTGCCCGTGTACTTGGTCGCGTTCAGCTGGTTGACGACGTCGGGCGTGTTGTCGCCGAACAGGTTGACGTTGCCGCTGTTGAGCAGCGGCAGGATCTTCGAGTAGAACACGAAGCCGTTGTTGACCTGCTCGCGTGCCTTCGATTCCGAGTAGTTGAAGTTGCCGTCCCAGTCCCAGTCCTTCCACGTGCCCTGGAGGCCGAGGATGAACTGGCCGTTCTCGTTGATGTCCGTCGTGTTGCGCATGCCGCACGTCACGCAGCGGTAACGGACGTTCAGCGGATCTCCGTCCACGCCCGCCGCTTGGGCGAGATCGTGCGGATAAAACGCGCTGGTCGGCTGCAACAGGATCTGCCCGTTCGGCGCATAGGTGCCCGCGGCGAACAGGTCGGAGATCGGGGTCGGCTGGATCTGGAACGTCGTCTCGTCACGCGAGTACAACGCCGTTGCGTACGCCTGCCAGTCACGATTGATCTGGAACTTGCCCTGGCCGAAGAAATTCCACAGCTTGTCCTGCGGGAGGATCTCGACGCCGTTCATCGAGGACGGGTCGAACTTACACCCCGGCCCGAGGATCGGCGGATCCTTGAAATTGGGTGTCGTGCAGGGACCAGGAACACCGATGCCGCCGGTGCTGATGTTGCCCGGGAACGTGTTGCTCGAATACCCGAACACGCCGATGTACGGCAGGTAGGACGTCTTGGCGAAGTCGCGCTGGTTGCCGTCGAGCGAGTTCTGTTGCGTGTAGCCCAACGAGAAGAACGCGTTGTAGCGATCCTTGGACAGGTCGCCGAAGCCGACCGTGCCGCTGGCCATCCACTGCTCGGCCCCGCCACCGCGTGTCGGTGCGCCGTATTGCGCGCTAACCTCGGCGCCACGAAAGTCGGAGCGCGTAATGAAATTGATAACGCCCGCGATCGCGTCCGAGCCGTAGATGGCGGACGCGCCATCCTTCAGCACTTCGACGCGCTCGATGGCGTCGAGCGGGATCTGCGACAGGTTCACGCCTTCGGCCGCGGAGATGGCACCGCCGGTGTCGGACAGGCGGTGGCCGTCGACCAGCACCAGCGTGCGCTGGCCGCCGAGGCCGCGCAGCGAGGCCGTCTGGTTGGAGAACGTCGTCGCGCCGATGACGTTACCCAGGTTCACGTTGCCGGCGCTGGTATTCGCGGTGATGAAATTCATCAGCTCCATCGCGTTCGTCGCGCCCGTGCGATTGATGTCGTCGCGCGTGAGGACGGTGACGGGAAGCGCGCCTTCGCCTTCGACGCGCTTGATGTTGGAGCCGGTAACCTGGACCTTGATGTCGGGCGTGTTGGTCTGGTCGGTGGTCGTCTGCGCTTGCGCCGCAGCTCCCATCGCGACGCTGCCCGCGCCGATCGTGGCAGCGAGGACTGTCGCAAGCTTCTTGCGTTGGAACTTCATCGTGTAACCCCCAGTTAATGTGCAATCCGCGGCACGACATGTCCGCTTGCTGGCACGTGGCGTTACGTTAACCCACGGCTCTTTTTCGGGCCAAGCGATTCCGGCGCGTCCGTGAGGAAATCGCCGCAAAGTGTGGCAATTGCGCAAAACCGGCGGAGAACCCCCTCCGAAACAGGTGGCGACCGGCGCCGCCCCGCCATTCCCGAACGCGGAAACGCGGCAGGATCGACGCGGGAGCATTCGTTTCTAACCCACTGATTTTTATCGTCGGACCAACCCCGCCGCGCGTCGTTGGCTAGACCTTTCGGCCGCCGGATGAGCACGGCACCGTGCAGCGGCTCGCACCGAAAGCGAACGCGGCCGGGGTGCGGCGAAATCGCCACGGTTGGGCGCATTTACCGCGACGGCACCAAAACGGGGCCAGGCTGGGGCCGGGGTGCGCGGCCGATGCCGCACAATGTTCGTCCGTCCGCCTGGAATGTCCCGATGCGCGCCCGCCTCGCCCCCGCCACGCACGACGACGTCGCCGGACTGCACGCGATGATCGTCGAGTTCGCGCAGTTCGAGCGCCTCGCGCACCTGTGCACCGGCACGCCCGACGACCTGGCCGCCGCGCTGTTCGCAGCGCCCCCGGCCGTCGAGGCAGTGCTGCTCCATGTCGATGGGGAGGCCGCCGGGTTCGCCCTTTATTTCGGCACCTACTCGACCTTCCTCGGCCGGCGCGGATTGTGGCTCGAGGACCTGTACGTGCGACCCGCCTGGCGCGGCCAGGGACATGGGCGTGCGCTGCTGGCACACGTCGCGAGCGTGGCCGTCGCACGCGGCTGCGGCCGCTTCGAGTGGTCCGTACTGGACTGGAACACGCCGGCGATCGCGTTCTACGAAGCGCAGGGCGCAACCGTGCTGCCCGACTGGCGGATCGCCCGGGTGACCGGCGAGGCGCTGGCGGCACTCGCGCAGCCGGCCGATCTGGGATAATCGGGCCTTCGCCTTCCCGTCCGCCGCGCGCCGCAGGGCGCGCGCGCCCCGACCCCATGCCTCTGGATTCCCCGCTCGCCGGCGTCGGCATCGACGCCGACTTCTGGTCGCTCCGCTTCGTCGAGGAGACGTCCGAAAACTACATGGTGCGCAAGGACGTCGCGCTCCCGCTCGACGTCGTCACCGAGCACGGCGTGATGGCCACCGTCTATGTCGACGGCGGCTATGGCTACGCGGCCACCGGCGACACGTCGCCCGCCGGCATCGCGCGCGCGCTGGAGCGCGCCCGGGACTGGGCGCGGGCCACGGCGCGCCACGCGATCACCGACGCCCGCGACCTGCCCCGCCCCGCCCCGCGCGGCGAATTCGGCGCGGCGCCGGCGCCGCGCATGTCGCGCCGCGAATGGTTCGACGTGCTCGCGGCCGAATCGTCCGCCGCCGCGATCGACCCGCGGATCGTCGACTGGGAAGCAGCCGCGGAAGTGCGCACGGCCACGCATCGGCTCGTGACCAGCGCGGGTGGCGACATCGTCCAGCACTACCACTTCGTGATGCCCAACCTGGCGGTGACCGCATTCGCGGACGGCGATGCGCAGACGCGCACGCTGAACGGCGCGCGCGGCATCTGCCAGCAGGGCGGCACCGAGATCCTCGCGCGGTTCGGCTTCGTCGGTGCGGGCCGCAAGGTCGCCGAGGAAGCGCTCGAATTGCTCGCGGCGCCCAATTGCCCGTCCGGCAGGATGGACGTACTGCTGGCGCCGGACCAGATGATCCTGCAGATCCACGAGTCGATCGGCCACCCGCTCGAGCTCGACCGCATCCTCGGCGACGAGCGCAACTTCGCGGGCACGAGCTTCGTGACGCCGGACATGTTCGGCACGTATCGCTACGGCTCGGACCTGCTCAACATCACGTTCGACCCGACGCGGCCCGAGGAACTCGCGAGCTACGCGTACGACGACGACGGCACGCGCGCCGAGAAGGTGTACCTGATCCGCAACGGCATCCTCGAGCGCCCGCTCGGCGGCGCCATCTCGCAGAAGCGCGCGGGACTCGACGGCGTCGCGAACTCGCGCGCCTGCAACTGGAACCGGCCACCGATCGACCGCATGGCCAACCTGAACCTCGAGCCCGGCACGGCGTCGTTCGACGAGCTCGTCGCGTCGATCGACGACGGCGTGTTCCTCGAGACGAACTGCTCGTGGTCGATCGACGACTCGCGCAACAAGTTCCAGTTCGGCACGGAGCGTGGCCGCGTCATCAGGAACGGCAAGCTGGGCCACGTCGTCAAGCAGCCCAACTACCGAGGCATCTCGGCCAGTTTCTGGCGCAGCCTCGCCATGGTGGGCAACGCGGACACGCTCGCCGTGCTCGGCACGCCGTTCTGCGGCAAGGGCGAGCCGTCGCAGGTCATCCGCGTCGGCCATGCGTCGCCGGCCTGCGTGTTCACCAATGTCGACGTGTTCGGCGGTGCGGAGTGATGCAATGACGACGACGATGAACGCGACGGTGGCAGCCCGGGACCTCGAGGCTTATTTCGGCGATCTCGCGGCAGCGCTGCGTACGGGCCTCGCCGGCAGCGAGCGCTTCGCGGCGTCCTTCTCCGCCGAGGACACCGATTTCGTCCGCATGAATCATGGCAAGGTGCGCCAGCCCGGCACGG
The DNA here is from genome assembly GCA_018241745.1 of Pseudomonadota bacterium. Taxonomy (GTDB): domain Bacteria; phylum Pseudomonadota; class Gammaproteobacteria; order Burkholderiales; family Casimicrobiaceae; genus VBCG01. The sequence continues at coordinate 1,769 of JAFEDG010000070.1, read as the reverse complement.
TCAGCCAGCGCTACCTGTCCGTGCGCCTGATCGACGGGCAGCGGCACGCCGAGCACACGGTCACGCTGTCGGGCCAGCCCGCCGTCGACCGCGAGCGCGCGCTGTCGGCGTTGCGCGGCCTGCGGTCCGCGTTGGCGGACGCGGTCGACGACCCGCACCTGCTGTTGCCGGCCGCCACGCACTCGTCGCGCGACGTGCGGCACGGCGCGCTGCCGACGGCCGAGGCCGCGGTCGATGCGATCCTCGACGCCGCCGCCGGCACCGACTTCGTCGGCCTGTACGCGAGCGGCCCGGTGTTCCGCGGCTTCGCCAATTCGGAAGGCCAGCGCAACTGGCACGCGGTGACGACGTTCAACCTCCAGTGGAGCCTCTACCATCGCGCCGACAAGGCCGTGAAGGCGGCCTATGCGGGCTTCGACTGGGACCCGGCGGCGTTGCGCGAGCGGATGGACGACGCGCGCACGCGCCTCGCGTTGCTCGCGCGCCCGGCGAAGAGCCTCGCGCCCGGCGCATACCGCGCCTACCTGACGCCCGCCGCGATGGAAGAACTCACCGGCGTCCTGTCGTGGGGCGGCTTCTCCGCGCGCGCACTGGCGACGAAGCAGAGCCCGCTTACCCGCATGGAAACCGGCGAGCGGATGGACCCGCGCGTGACGCTGACCGAGGACACGGCGCACGGCGTCGCCGCCGCGTTCCAGGGCGAGGGCTTCGACCGGCCGCCGGAAGTGTCGCTGGTCCGCGCGGGCGAGCTCGTCGGGTCGCTCGTGTCGCCGCGCACCGCGCGCGAATTCGGTCTCGTGGCCAATGGCGCCAACGGCTACGAGGCGCCGGAAGCGCTCGTGATGGGCGCAGGCGACCTGCCCGCCCGCGATGCGCTCGCCGCGCTGGACCGCGGGCTCTACGTCGGCAACCTGCACTACCTCAACTACTCGGATCGCACCGCGTGCCGGGTCACCGGCATGACGCGGTTCGCGACGTTCTGGGTGGAAGGCGGGCAGATCGTGGCGCCCGTCGACGTGCTGCGCTTCGACGACACCGTCTACCGGCTGCTCGGCAGCAAGCTCGAGGCGCTGACCGCCGAGCGCGAGATGCTGCTGTCCAGCGAAAGCTACGGCTCGCGCCAGCTGACGAGCGCGCACGTGCCCGGCGCCCTCGTGTCGGAGATGGCGTTCACGCTCTGACGTGGACTGGGCCTGTCCGAGCTGCGGCACGGTCTCGGGCGGCGCGTATTGCCCGGGTTGCGGCGAGCGCCGCCTGCCGACGGCGTCGGTGCGGGCGTCCGCCGCCCAGGCCCATCGCGAGCGCCTCGCGCGCTCGGCGGCAGGCCGCGTGGTTGCGCGGCTGCGCGCGAGCCTTGCGGCGCTCGCGTCGCCGCCCGGCCGGCTGACGCGGGACTGGATCGACGGCAGGCGCGTCGGCTACGTGTCGCCGCTGTCGCTGTTCCTCTACGTCAACGTCGCGTTCTTCCTGATCCAGTCGGCGAGCCACGTCAGCATCCTCGCTTACCCGCTGGCCGTCCATCTCGACGACAACTTCCTCGGCCTGCCGGCACGGCTGTTCGCGTCGTTGGCGCCCGGGAACGCGCTGGCGGACAACGCCTACGTCGCCGTGTTCAACGCGCTCGAGACGGTCAACGCGAAGGCGCTCGTCATCACGATGGTCCCGGCGTTCGCGTTGCCCCTCGCCGCGCTTCCGCTGTGCGCGGGGCGCGGCACGCGATACGGCAACGCGCTCGCCTGCAGCGCGCATTTCTTCGCCTACGCGCTGAT
>JAFEDG010000006.1 GCA_018241745.1 Pseudomonadota bacterium | reverse complement strand
TCGCGCCACGCGGCGGCCGCCGCGCCACGCGCTGCCGCGTGGCGCGCGAACACGCGATCGCGGGCGTCGGCGACCGCGGCCGGCGCGCCGCCCGTGTCGATGCGCTCGATGCCGGATTGCGACAGGTACGCGCGGTAGATCGCGGTCGTGGCGTGGACGCGAACGAAGCGTGTATGCCGCGCACACTGCAGCCAGAAGTCCCAGTCCTCGAAGTGATCGAGCGCCGGGTCGACGCGCACGCCGTCGCGCGCGACGAGCGACGTCGCGAACAGCACCGCATTGGGGGGAAACAGGTTGCGGCGCGCCAGCAGGTACGGTGAATAATGGAATGAGTAGTGCGCCGCGACGGCGCCGGGCGCGCTCCAGACCTCGGCCAGCGCATAGGCCGCGCGCGCGTCGGGCGCTGCCGCGAGTGCAGCGACGAGACCCGCCACGTGGCCCGGCTTCCAGAGGTCGTCGTCGTCGAGCCACGCGCTGTACGTGCCCTGCGCGGCGTCGAGGCCGGTGTTCGCCGCCTGCGCGCGCGGCAGGCGGCAGCCGGAACCGACGACGCGTGTCGTCACGCCGTGCCCCGCGTCGGCGCGCAGCGTGCCTTCGCCGCTCGCATCGACGACGATCCACTCGAGCGGGCGGTACGTCTGCGCGGCGACCGCGGCGCCCGCCTCGGCCAGGCACGCGCGGCCGAGCGTGCGCGTGATGACCGACACGAGCGGCGCGTCCGCCATCACGCGCCGACGATCGTCGCGAGGTCTGCAACGAACACGCGCCGCGTCCCATCCGGCGACGCGTTGAACGCGATGCGCCGGAAGTCGCGGTCCCACGCCGGATGGGCGTCGACCCGCAGCTCGTCGCGCGGGCCCGTGAACGCCGTGACGGTGCCGATCCGCAGCAGCTCGCGCTCGCGCGACGCGGCGACATCGATCCAGCGCAGCGGCGTCGTGCCGTCGGCGTGCGCGTGGATCGACGGCAACGCCGCGCGCGCCGACGCCGCGTAGGCGTCCGTCAGCACATGCACGCCATCCGGATGCATCGTCGGGTGCCCCGAGCCCGGGATGTCGGCGTCCAGCATCCGCAGGTTTGCGCCGTCGTGCCGTACGTGGACGAAGCGCAGGCCGCGTCCGTCGGGGTTGAGGTTCATCAGCAGGTGTTCGCCATCCGGACACCAGTTGGGATGATGGCCGCCGCGCATCCACTGCCGGTACCCGATCGCCCGGGCGATCCCCGAGCCATCCGCGTTCATCGTGATGACATTGCTGAGCCACCGCGCGTTGGGCCGCGCCGGCGCGAAGCGCAGCATGAACATGATCCGCGTGCCTTGCGGATTCCACTTCGCGTGGAACCCGTAGAATCCGCCGCCACCCTGCGCCGCGAGCTCGGCCAGCTCGTCGCGCGCGAATGTCGCCGCGACCATCGCCGCGGTCGACGCCAGCACGTGCGTGGCCCCGGTGCCGAGGTCCGTGACATGGACGCCGTCGTCGTCCGGCGCGCCAAGATGCCGCGGCACCCGCTCCGGCGGCACGACGACGCCGTAGCCCGCCTGCGTGGCACCGATGCGCACGAGCGACGGCCCGACGCTCGTGCGCGCGTCGGGCGCGACGTTGTAGACGGTCCCCGCGAGGCGCTGGCGCGTGCCGGCGGACACGGCGAGGCGCACGCCAAAGGGTTGCCACGTCGCCGTGTCCACGTCGTTGAAGAACAGCGTGTCGTCGTCGGCGCCCCACTGCACGTGCGCGCCGACCTGGGTATCCGCGCCGCGCGTGTGCGCGACGGTGCGCACCGCGCCGGACTCGAGGTCCGCGATCGCAACCTCCGCCACGTCGCCCGGGACGGGCAGCCGGTCCTCCGCGGCCAGTCGTGTCATCGCGACATAGCGTCCCGAGGGGCTGAACGGCGACGTATCGTGGAAGCGATGCAGATACCCGCCGGGCCCCGGGGTCAGGCAACGTACGGGTACCGCGGGCTCGCGCGCCATCCAGCGGCGCCAGTCGTCCGGCGCGCCGATGCCTGCCATCAGCGTGCCTGCTCGCCCCACGCCGTCAGGAGCGTGCGGGCGGCTTCGGTGATCGCCTCCGGATCGCCGCGGCCGAACAGTGCCGTGATCACGGCAAACCCGTCGGCGCCCGCCGCGCGCAGGCGCCCTGCGTTACCGGGATCGATCCCGCCGATCGCGACGACGGGCACGCCGAGCGTGCGCCCGCGCGCCAGCAGCTCGAGGCTCGCGACCGGTGCGTGCGGCTTCACGCGCGATGCGAAGAAACTGCCGAACGCGACGTAGTCGGCGCCGTCGGCGACCGCCCGCTCTGCGCGTGCGAACGCGTCGTAGCATGACACGCCGATGATCGCATCCGGACCCAGCAAGGCACGCGCAGGTGCGACCGCGCCATCGTCGGCGCCGAGGTGCACGCCGTCCGCGCGCACCGCGGCGGCGAGCGCAGCATCGTCGTTGACGATCAGCAGCGCCCGGCCGCGCAGCGCGGCGGCCAGCGCGGCAGCGCGCGCGCGCCGCGCGCTGGCCGTGGCCGACTTGTCGCGATACTGGATGACGCGCGCGCCGCCGCGCACGGCCGCCGCCGCTTGCGCCACGAGCGCGTCAGGTTCGAGGCCGTCCGGCGTGACGCCGTAGAGTCCGCCGACGCGCGGCTTGCCGGCGCGCGGGGGCGCGTCAGTGGCTGCCGCGGACATTGGGCGACGCCGCAGTGCCGGCCGCCGTCGTCGTGCCTGCCTGCTCGCCGCCCGCAGCGTCCCCCGCCTCGTCCTCGCGCGCCCAGAACAGGCGGTCGGGAATCGATTGGCCCATGCCAGGTCGGAACGCCTTGGCGAGCGCGTGCCACGTATAGTCCTGTGCCTCGCGCACCGCGTCCGGGATCTCGAGCCCGTTGGCGAGCATCGCCGCGAGCGCCGACGCGAGCGTGCAACCGGAGCCGTGGAACTGCCCCGGCAGCCGCGGCCAGTTGTCGACGCGCACGACGCCCGCCTTGTTGTACAGCGTGTTGACGACCTGCGGCGTCGATTCGTGCGTACCGGTGATCAGCACCGTCTCCGCGCCGGCGTCCAGCAGCCGCTCGGCGCATTGCGCGAGCGTGGGCTCCTGCTCGTCGTCGTCGCTTTCGGCGAGCCTGCGCGCCTCGAGGCTGTTGGGCGTCAGGATCGTCGTCTGCGGCAGCAGCAGCTCGCGGAGCGCGTGGGTCATCTCGTCGGTGGCGAGCTCGTCGCCGCGGCCGGACGCGAGCACCGGGTCCAGGATCAGCGGCACGTCCGGATAGTCGGCGATGATCTCCGCAATGGCGGCGATGTTCTCGACGCTGCCCAGCACGCCGATCTTGAACGCGTCGACCGGCATGTCCTCGAGCAGCGCGCGTGCCTGGTCCGCGACCCACTCGGCCTCGATCGCGGACAGGCCCTCGACCCCCATCGTGTCCTGCACGGTGATCGCGGTGATCACCGACAGTGGATGGCAGCCCATGCTGGCGAGCGTCATGATGTCCGCCTGCATGCCCGCGCCACCGGAAGGATCGGACGCGGAAAACGTCATGACGAGCGGAGGCGATTCGAGGTTCTGCGGCATCAGCGGTAAACGTGGGTGCACCGCCGGAGGGCAGCGCGGGGCCGGGTTGCTAGAATTGCATTCTAGCTTGGGTCCGATGGTGCGATTGCTCGATGAAAAAATACATGTGCCTCATCTGCGGATGGATCTACGACGAGGCCGAAGGAGCTCCGGAAGAAGGGATTCCCCCGGGCACCAGGTGGGAGGACGTACCGCCCAACTGGACGTGCCCCGAGTGCGGCGCGCGCAAGGACGATTTCGAGATGATCGAGCTGTAGGAAGGGTCCGGCCCTGATCACGCCGGCGCTGTTGCCGCCTTGCTCAGGTCCCGACCCGCAACAGCTCGCGGATGTCGTGCGTGAAGACCTCCGCGCCCCCGCCCTGCCCGTAGGCCACGAACACGCGCAGCCGTCCCTGCGGGTCGTACAGGTACGTGCCGGCCGAGTGATTCATCGTGTAGTCGTCGGGCGTGGGGCCGGCCACCTTCTCGTAGAGCACCTTGTACGCCTTGGCGGTCGCGGCGGTTTCGTCCGCCGTCCCGTACAGGCCGAGGAAGCGCTTGTCGAAGGCGGGCACGTACTTCGCGAGCATCGCGGGCGTGTCGCGCTCGGGATCGACGGTGACGAACAGCACCTGCACGCGGTCCGCGTCGGGGCCGAGCTGCTGCATCGTCTGGGACAACTGCGCGAGCGTCGTCGGGCACACGTCCGGACAGTGCGTGTAGCCGAAGAACATGACGACGACCTTGCCCCGGAAGTCCGCGAGCGTGCGGCGCTTGCCGTTGAAGTCGGTCAGCGAAAAGTCGTGGCCGACGTCGGCGCCGGTGACGTCCGACCCCATGAACGTCGGCGCCTGCGGCCCGCACGCGGCGAGCCCCAACGCAAGTGCCGCCCCGAGGAAAGCGCGCCGCGTGGCGAAGCGCATGCCGCTCATCCCGCGTAGTGGTCGACGAGCAGCGCCGTGAACAGCGCGGCCAGGTAGACGATCGAGTAGCGGAACGCGCGGCGCGCCAGCTGGTCGCTGTAGCGTGCATAAAGGCGCAGCGCGTACCCCAGGTAGGTGACGCCCAGCACCAGCGCCGCGACGAGGTACAGGTAACCGCTCATCCGGATGGCGAACGGCAGGCAGGTGACGGCAACGAGCACGAACGTGTACAGCACGATCATCAGCCGCGTGTAGCGCGGGCCGTGCGTGACCGGCAACATCGGCAGGCCCGCACGCGCGTAATCCTGAGCGCGGTACAGCGCGAGCGACCAGAAGTGCGGCGGCGTCCACGCGAAGATGATCAGGAACAGGATCAGCGCCTCCGCCGACACGTTGCCGGTGACCGCCGCCCAGCCCAGCACCGGCGGCATCGAGCCAGAGGCGCCGCCGATGACGATGTTCTGCGGCGTCGCGGGCTTGAGGAGCACCGTGTAGATGACCGCGTAGCCGACGAACGTGCCCAGCGTGAGCCACATCGTGAGCGGGTTGACCAACTCGTACAGCAGCGCGAGGCCGGTACCGCCGACGATGGCCGAGAACACGAGCGTCTGCCGCGGCGTCAGCTCGCCGGCCGGCAGCGGGCGCCAGCTGGTGCGCAGCATCCGCGCGTCGATCTTCTGCTCGACGAGGCAGTTGATCGCGGCTGCCGCGCCGGCCACGAGGGCAATGCCGATCGTGGCGAAGAACACGACGTGCGCAGGCGGCAGTCCCGGCACCGCGAGGAACATGCCGATCACCGCGCAGAACACGATCAGCGACACGACGCGCGGCTTGGTCAGCGCGAGGTACTGGCGGAAGCGGCTATCGGCGGGGAGCGCAACGGACATACGGGCCCAATTTTACCCCATCGACCCGCGGCACGCCCGGAGGCACCGCGGCCTCGCGCGGGCGGGACCTAGCCGATCCGCGAGGCGCGCAGCAGCTTCTCGATGTCCTTCGCAAGCTTCTTGATGTCCGGGTCGGCGGGCCACGCGAGCACCTGGTTGCCGAGCGGATCGACGAGGTAGATCGCCTCGCGACCCTGCGGCCACGCGGGCTGCGGGCCGTCGGCCCGCCATACGACCAGGTCCGGATGGTCGGCCAGCACCGCAGGCGACGGCGGGACGTCGTCGGTGACGAGCCAGACGCGCTCGACGCGCTCGCGTTCGCGCCCCTGCATCGTGCGCGCCTGGCGCGTCGCGTACAGGCGCGCCTCGCAGCTCGCATCGCATGCGCCGCCGCCGGCGACGACGACGACCCAGTGGCCGTGCAGCGCGGCGAGATCGACGGCCTTGCCATCGGCAGCCCGCGCGTGGATCGCCGGCGCCGGTTGCACCGCCAGCAGCGTGCCGTAATTCGTGAAGCTCGCGCGCGGGAAGAAGAAGTAGACGATCGTCGAGCCGACGATCGGCGCCAGGCACACCAGTGCGATCAGGTACAGCGTGCGGCGGCTCGTGCGTGCACGCGCCGGGGGTGCGATGCTCATCGGCGGCGCCTCCACGTGAAATAGCCCCACAGCCCAGCCGTCAGCGTCGCGAACGCGTACCACTGGATCATGTAATTGAGGTGCCGTTCGCGGCCGTAGTCGGGCGCCGGCCAGTTGCGCGCCAGCGTGCCGCCGGCGGTATCGGCGGCGTCGAGCTCGACGACGATCGGCAGCACGGGAAGCCCGGTCGCCGCGGCAAAGCGGGCCGGGTCGAGGTTCTGCCACAGCACGCCCTCGGGTGCGGCGGACGCGAGCTCCACGTAGCGCTCCGGCACGGCCACGCGCCCGTGCACGGTCAGCACTCCTCCGGGCACCGGTGCCGCCGGCAGCACGCGGCGGTCGGGGCCCGCCGGCACGAAGCCGCGGTCGACGAGCACGGCGCGCCCGTCGTCGAGCACGAACGGCGTGACGACGTGATAGCCGACGCGGCCTGCGTCGATCCGGTTGTCGATGAAGATCTGGCGCGCCGCGTCGAAGCGACCCTGCAGCGTGACGGCGCGAAACCGCCATTGCGGCCAGTCCGTGGCCGCGCCGGGCAGCGCGACCGGCGGCTGCGCCATCGCGGCGTCGAGCGCCGCACGCAACGCATCCTTCTCCAGCATCCGACGGTGCTGCCAATTGCCCGCGAGCACGAACACGACGATCGCCGCGGCGGCCGCAAGCGTCGGAATCGCCCGCACGCGCCACGACGGCGGCGGCACGGGATTAGACTGTGCGGGCATGAAGGTCATCGTCATCATCGGCCTGGTGGCCATCGTCACCGCGCTGTTCACCGCGCTGGTGTTCCTGTATCGCGACCAGGGCCGCGGCAACCGCATGGTCAAGGCGCTCGCGATCCGCGTCGGCCTGTCGATCCTGCTCGTCGCATTCCTGCTCTTGTCGTACTACATGGGCTGGATCGGGCCGAACGGCCTGCGCTGACGTCCCGCATTTTCGCACGGGGCGTGCCCATGCCGGGCTAAGGCCAGCGCCAGATCACGAACGCGGTGCGATTCCAGCCGTCGCCGGGGAGCTCGCGGCGGAATACCTCGCGATCGCGGCGGAGCGTAATCGCATCGGAATCGACGCCGTATCGATATGCGTGCACGTAGAAGCGGTGCGTCGCGTACGCTCCCGACTCCGCGGCCGGATCGACGCCTTGCCGGTACATCGGCTCGACCGGCCGCCCTGTGTAGGCCGGTGCACGGTCCCACAGCCCGCTCGCGACGTGCGTGACCCCTGCGGCCGCGAGCCATGCCCCAAGGCGGCCTTCGCGCAACGCGTCCTGATACGCCCAGTCATTGACGACGCCGTCGAGATTGACGACGCGCCGCCCGGTCCAGAAGCCGAGCGCACCGGTGTCCGTGCCGGCCACGACGGCGTCCGCGGGCAGCGCGGTGCCGATGTCGCGCATCAGGCGCGTCAGCGGGTCCGGTTCGCGGGCAGCGTGCGCCATCGCCCACGCGCCTGCGACAGACCACGCGACGAGGGCGGCCAGCAGCGCGCCGGTAAGCGCGTACCCCGCCCGTCCACGTGCGACGGCGACGGTGCCGAGCACGAACAGCGCCGCGGTGCCAGGCAGCACGAAGTAACGGGGGTCGATGCTCTTGTCCCAGCGCTGGAACAACACGAGGTTCAGCGTCAGTGCGAGCGCTGCGATCCAGGCCGGCGCAAGCCCATGCCGCGCACCGCGTGTGCCAATCCTGCCTGCGAGCAGCAGGGGCGTCGCGACGACCACGGCGGCGAGCAGCACCAGGTTCCACGACGCCACGAGCGTGGCCCAGCCGGCGCTGCGCGCGATGATCAGCGGTTCCGCAAGGAACCCGGGCTGCCAGCGCGGCCACGGGAATGCCGACTTCAGCGCGCCACTGATCGGAACCGCGTGTCCGGTGAGCGCGAGGTTGAACGTCGTGTCGAGCGCGACGACCACGACGACAGGCCACGCAAGCGTGGCGCACGCACGCCACGACCGCGCGCGCCAACCCGCCCACGCGATCCACGGCAGCGCGACGAACACCGCGGTGTCGAGCCGCGCGAGGCACAGCAACGCGAGCAGGACGCCTTGCGTACGCGCGCGGCCCGCCGTGGTCGCGACGAGCAGCGCGACCAGCAGCAGCGCAGCCAGCGTCGTCTCCATGCCCTGGCGCATGACCCATGCGAGGGGGCTCGCGTACAACCACGCGACGAGCAGCAGGCCCGCGGCAGCGGGGTCGCCGCGCCGCGCCGCGCGGATTGCGCACGCGCCGGCCAGCGCGACGGCCCCCACGTAGAGGAGCTGCTCGACGCACGAGATCGCGACGACGACGCGTCCGGGATCCGCGTGGGCGCCGAGCGACGCCTGCACGACAGCGACGACGGCGAACCACAGCGGATGGAAGCCGTTGGTCACGTGGACGCCGTCGAACGTCAGCCGGCCGTCGGCGACGAGGTTGCGGGCGATGACGAGGTAATAGAACGCGTCGTCCTGGAACTGGTTGCCGCCGGCACGCGCGATCGCAACGACGCTCCAGGCACGCACGAGCGCGAGCACGCATGCCCCGGCCGCCAGCGCGGCCACCGCCGCCCAGGCGCGGTCGACGCCAGCCGTGGCGCTACGCGATAATCCGCCCGACGTTGCGCCGGCCCCGGCTGCGCGTCCATCCCCGTACCCGCCCACGTGCCTCCTTCCACGCCTGTCGCGACTTCGCATGTTACCGGCGCTGCCGCACCCGAGGCGCGCATGGCCCGGCGCACGCCGTGGGGGCGGCTGCCCGGCCAGACCGTCGACGTGAGCACGCCGTGGTCGTTCGCCGATCTCGCGTGGCCCCGCGCTGGCGGCACGACGCTCGCGTTCGGCCGCGGCCGCAGCTACGGCGATTGCGCGCTCGGCGCCGACGGCATCGGCATCGAGACGCGGCGCCTCGACCGCCTCGTCGCGTTCGACCGCACCGCCGGCACCGTCGAGTGCGAGGCGGGCCTCACGCTGGCGTCGCTGCTCGATGTGATCGTGCCCGCGGGCTGGACGCTGCCGGTGATGCCGGGCACGCTCGAAGTCTCGGTCGGCGGTGCGCTCGCCAACGACGTGCACGGCAAGAACCACGAGCGCGCCGGCACGTTCGGGCGCCACGTGCTGGCTTTCGAGTTGCTGCGCTCCGACGGCTCCTGCACCTGGTGCGTACCGGGCATGCCGTTGTTCGAGTTGACGGTGGGCGGCCTCGGCCTCACGGGCATCGTCACGCGCGCGCGACTCGCGCTTGCACCGTTGCCGTCGCCTTACGTCGATGCGGACACGCAGGCGTTCCACGGCGTCGACGAGTTCGTGGCGTTGTCCGACGCCGCACATGCGACGCACGAGTTCAGCGTCGGCTGGTTCGACGCGTACTCGTGGCGCGACGGCAGGCTGCGTGGCGTGCTGCAACGAGCGAACTATGCCGCGCCCGACGTGGCACGCGTGGCGCCGCGCAGCGCGGCACGCCGCCTCCCCTTGGGACTCGCGAGCCCGGCGCTGACGCCGTGGGCGATCCGCCGCTTCAACGACCTGTACCACTGGTCGCAGACGCGGCCCGGCACGCAACACGTCGATTTCCGCAGGTACCTGTTTCCGCTCGACGCGCTCGCGGACTGGAACCGCCTGTACGGGGCGCGCGGCTTCTTCCAGCTGCAATGTGCACTGCCGATGGAAGCGTTGGCCGGGCTCGACGTCCTGCTCGCGCGGATCGCCGCGGCACGCGAAGGCTCGTTTCTCGCAGTGCTGAAGCGTTTCGGCACGCTGCGCTCGCCGTCGCCGATGTCGTTTCCGCTGCCCGGCGTCACGCTGGCGCTCGACTTCCGCAACCGCGGCGTCTCGACCGCGCGCCTGCTCGCCGACGCGGCCGCGATCGTCGCGGAACACGGCGGCCGCATCTACGCCGCCAAGGACGCCACGATGCCCGGGGCGCTGTTCCGCGCCGCCTATCCCGCGTGGACCGCGCTCGAAGCCGCGCGCGATCCGCGCCTGCAATCACGCTTCTGGCAAAGGGTCACCGGATGAACATCGCCATCTTCGGCGCGACGTCAGCCATCGCGCACGCGTGCGCGCGACGGTGGGCCACCACTGGCGCGCGCTTCGCACTCGTCGTCCGCGACACGGCGCGCGGCGACACGCTGGCCGCCGACCTGACCGCACGCGGCGCCGCCGACGCGCGGGTCGTGCGTGCCGACTTCGCGGCGGATGGATCCGCGGTCGCGCTCGTCGCCGCGCTCGAGCGCGATTTCGGTGCGCTGGACCGCGTGCTGGTCGCGCAGGGCGTGATGCCGTCGCAGGCGTCGCTGGCCGCGGACCCCGACGCGCTCGCGACGATGGTCACCATCAACATGACGAGCGTGCTCGCCGTCGCGCTGGCTGCCGCCAACGCGATGCGTGCGCGCGGCCATGGCGAGATCGTCGTGCTCGGCTCGGTCGCCGGCGACCGCGGCCGCCCGTCCAACTACCTGTACGGCAGCACGAAGGCCGCGCTGGCGACCGCGTGCGACGGCCTTGCCTACGATCTCGCCGGCACCGGCGTCCACGTGATGCTCGTCAAGCCCGGCATGGTGCACTCGCCGATGACCGCCGGCCTGCCCGACAGCCCGCTGTTCGCGGAGCCCGACGCGATCGCCGTCGCGATCGACCGCGGCCTCGCCCGCCACCGCCGTGTCGCCTATGCGCCTGCGTTCTGGCGCGTCGTGATGGCGGTCATCCGGCACGCTCCGCGGTTCGTCGTTCGCAAGCTGTAGTACTCGCGTCGCGCCCGTCGGGTGCGTCCGCGAGCGGACGTGGGGTCCCGACTACGCTTCACGAAAACAGGCGCTCCGTCGGGACCCCACATCCGCTCCGCTCACGACACGCGCCGCGAGCCACGCTTCGTCCACCCGCGACGACGCCGCGCACGGCGCGCTTCGGCCATGCACGGCAGAGCCACGTCAGCGGTGTTGTCGCGACATGCTTCGCCAAGGCAGTGCGCGCTGCGGCTTTCGAGCGGGATACCGAAGGCGAGGCTCGGCAGCGCACGGCGCCGAGCAGGTCGATGGGGTGCCCCTGACGAAGCGCCTGTTCTCGTGAAGCGTAGTCAGGGGCACCCCATTGGCCGGCGGACGCTCGCGACGGACACGCCGCCGAGCGACTAGATCGCCGCGACGACGCAAGCCGCCATCGCCGCGGCGACGACGAGCGACACGGGATCCGTCAGCGCGAACGCCACCGGGTCGTCGTGCATGTCGCCGCGGAACGCGATCAGCCACGCGCGGCACTCCCAGTAGCACAGCAGCACGCACAGTCCCCACAGCCACGCGGGCCTCGCGTACAGCGCGACGACGTCGGCGCTGCTGACGTACAGCGCGAGGATGACGACCGCCATGAAGCCGCCGCCGATGCCGAGCATGCCGACTGCGATGCGGTCGTCGCCGCGATAGCCGCGTGCACGTGCCGTGGTGGTGGCGTCGACGTCGGGGTCCGCGAGCTCGACGTAGCGCTTCAACAGCGCGAGCCCGAAGAACACGAACATCGCGAAGCTCAGCAGCCACGGCGACACCGGCAACCCGGTCGCCGCGCCACCGGCCATGATGCGCAGCGTGTACAGCGCCGCGAGGGCCAGCACGTCGACGATCGGCTGGCGCTTGAGCCCGGCCGAGTACGCGAACGCGAGCACCGCGTAAGCAGCGATCCAGAAGCCTGCAGCGGGCGGCAACGCGCGCCACGCGAGCGCCGCCGCGGCGACCGCCAGCACGGCAGCCAGTACCCACGCGGCCGCCAGCGGCAACGCGCCGCTCGCGATCGCGCGCTGGCGCTTGCGCGGATGCGCGCGGTCGGCCTCGCGATCGACGATGTCGTTGACGACGTACACCGCGCTCGCTGCGAGCGTCATGGCGACGAACGCGATGCACGCGGCGACGAGCGTCGCGCCGTCAGCGATCCGGTGCGCGGCGAGCGGTGCCGCGAATACGAGCAGGTTCTTCACCCATTGGTGGGGCCGCACCGCCGACAGGATGGCACTCATGGCAGCGCGGGCGGCAGGCAGCCGCCATGGATCGTGGGTGGCAGCCGTGGCGGTGCCGGATCGCGCTGGAACCACAACTCGACGGCGAGTCGCTGCGGGGAAGCCATCAGCCCGTCGACGGTCAACGTGCGCGTCGACACCCGCTCCCAGCCGGGCGCGGGCGGCGGCAGCGCCTCGGGTGCGACGCCCGCGGGCACGGGCCGGAACACCTGCCAGTAGTCGGCCGCGCGCGCCCCGGGATTCGCGCAGTTATCGCGATAGCTGACGAGTTTCTCGAGCACGTAGGCGTCGGGCACGCGGTACGGCAGCAGGCCGCCGGTCTCGACCGCCATCCGCGGCGGCCGCGCGTGGCCGCCGGCGCGCGGCCAGTGCCGCATCACGTCGTCCGCCTGCGCGCGCACGGCGCGGTCCGCGTCGGCCGTGTAGCGTGCGCCGAGCGTCGAGAACTCGTGCCGCTCGTCCGCCGGCGTCTGGCGCAGCACCAGCAGGCTGAGGTTGGGATTCTGGCTGTACTGCCACAGCAGCACGGCGACCAGCGTCTGCGCGGCGAGGATGGCTGCATTGGCCACCGGTGGCACGCGCGCGTCGCGCGGCAGCAGCGCGAGCCACAGCGCGGGCAGGTAAGGCACGAAGAAGCGGTACGCGTACATCATGTGGACCGTGGCCGCGAGTATGCCGTAGGCGAGCGTCAACGCGAGGCCCAGCAGCAGCGCGGTGCGTTGCAGCGTGGGCGCCGCGGTCGCGCGCGTGCGCCGCCAGGCCCACGCGGCCGGCAGCAGCGCGAGCAGCGCGAAGCTCGCCAGGTACTCGAGGCCGCGCACCGCCTGGGTAGCGAGATCGCCGCGCGGGAACTTGACGTGGAACGACGTCGGCAGCCAATCCCCGTAGTACGCCTGGCAGAACGCGAGCCAGCCGGCGAACGCCGCGGCCGCGACGGCGAGCGCGACCCGCGCACGGACATCGCGTCGCCACGGCCAGCCGCACGCGGCGACGACGGGTGCCGCGAACAGCGCCGCGTCGTAGCGCGTGAACACGGCAGCAGTACCGAGCGCAAATACGACGAGCGCACGGCGCCGCGACGGCGCGCGCTCGTCGACCGCGAGCAGCGCGAGGACCATGACGAGCGCGCCGAGCAGCGGCGTCTCGAGGCCGCCGACGGTCCACAGCAGCAGGAACGGGGAGCCGAGCGTCAGCGCGACGAACGCGAGCCGTGTCGACGGTTGCGCATAGCGGCGGCGCGCAACGACGATCGCGACGACGGCGGTCGCCAGCGCGGCGACGACCTGCCAGGTGCGCACGGGATCGCCGCCGAGCGGCGTGAACAGCGTGACGAGCGCGAGCCCCGCGGGCGACGTCAGCGCGTTGATGCGCTCCCCCGCGTTGAAGACGAGGCCTTCGCCGGCGAGGAGATTGCGCGCATAGCGCGCGACGATGTACGCGTCATCGGCCGGCCCGCGCGCGAACAGCACGAGGCACGTGCCGACGAGCACCGACAGCCAGGCGCCCAGCGCGCGGTCGAGGCCGCGCGCCGCGTTCATCGCCGGGCCGGGCGCTGCCGGTGCGTTACAGCCAGTAGACGAGGACGAACAGCAGCAGCCAGACGACGTCGACGAAGTGCCAGTACCACGCCGCGGCCTCGAAGCCGAAGTGGTGCTCCGCGTCGAAGTGGCCCTTGAAGATGCGCACGAGCATCACCGTCAGCATGATGGCGCCGATCGTCACGTGCAGGCCGTGGAAGCCCGTCAGCATGAAGAACGTCGAGCCGTAGACGCCGCTCGTGAGCTTCAGGTTGTACTCGGTGTACGCGTGGTGGTACTCGTACGCCTGGAAGCACAGGAACGTGAAGCCGAGCAGGATCGTGAGGAAGAGCCACAGCTTCAGGCTGCCGCGGTTGCCGGCCTTCAGCGCGTGGTGCGCGATCGTCAGCGTGACGCCGGAGCTCAGCAGGATCAGCGTGTTGATCAGCGGGATGCCGATCGCGCCCATCGGCGTGAACGGCGAGTTGAGGTAGGGCCCTTCGGTGGGCCACGCCGAGGCATAGTCGGGCCACAGGATCTTGGAGCCGAGCGAGCCCAGGTCGGGCACCGACAGGTTGCGGATGTAGAACAGCGCGCCGAAGAACGCGGCGAAGAACATCACCTCGCTGAAGATGAACCAGCTCATGCTCCAGCGGAACGACATGTCCACGCGCTTGCTGTACATCCGGTGCTCGGACTCGCCGATCACGGTGCCGAACCACCCGAACAGCATGACCAGCAGCACGCAGAAGCCCGCGAGCAGCAGCCATGGGCCGAACGCGATGCTGTTGATCCACGCGACCGTGCCCATCGCCATCATTAGGAGCGCGAACGAGCCGAGGATCGGCCAATGCGACGGTTGCGGGATGTAGTAGGCCGGCGCGGTGCCGGGGGTGGTTGCGCTGCTCATCGGGGACTCCCTCGTAGGCCTCTCATGCAATGCGAAGTGGGTGGAGTGGCGGCGGCGGTTCAGCCCGCGCTGGTGCCCTCGACCTCGAAGAACGTGTACGACAGCGACACCGTCGGCATGTCGTGCGGCAGCTTGGGATCGAGCACGAACACGACGGGCATCTCGCGCGTCTCGTGCGGGCCGATCGTCTGCCGCGTGAAGCAGAAGCATTCGAGCTTCTTGAAGTACAGCGCCGCGTTCTGCGGCGAGTAGCTGGCGATTGCCTGGCCCGTCACCGGCCGGTCCGTCGTGTTCGTGACGCGGTAGAGGATCTGCTTCACCTCGCCCGGGTGCACGGTGACGAACGGCTGCTCGGGCGCAAAGGTCCAGCGCAGGCCCGGCTGCAGGTTGGAATCGAGCTCGACGCGGATCGTGCGGCTCGTGTCGACCTGCGTGTTCGCGACCTCGTCCGCCTGGTCGATGTTGCGCAGCCCCGTCGCGCGGCAGATCTGGTCGTAGAACGGGATCAGCGCGAAGCCGAAGCCGAACATCACCGCGGCGACGACGACGAGCTTCTTCAGCAGCGCGCGGTTGGCCGCGCGCGCGCCGGTCGCCGGGGTGGGCGTCGCGGCCATCGCGTCAGCGCTTGCCGAACACGTTGCGACCGATCGCGATCGCGAGGAACAGCAGCACGCCGATGCCGAGGACGCTCGTGCCCTCGTCGAAGCCGCCGATCAGGTGCGCGCCGATGATGCCGACGAAGAACACCGCGGCGATCGTCGCCAGCGTCACCGCCACGCGCAGGTTGGCGCGCCGCAGCGCCGCCGCGCGCTCGGCGGCGGGGCTGGACGGCGTGACGGGCGCTTGGGCAGCCATCGCGTTACTTGATGACGGGCGGGGTCTCGAACGTGTGGTACGGCGCCGGCGACGGCACGGTCCACTCGAGCGTCGTCGCGCCATCCCAAGGCTTGGCCGGCGCCTTCTCGCCCTTGTGGAAGATGCACTTCAGCACGGCGTACAGGAAGATCAGCTGCGACAGGCCGAACCAGAACGCGCCGATCGACGCGACCATGTTCCAGTCGGCGAACTGCTGCGCGTAGTCCGGAATGCGCCGCGGCATGCCGGCGAGGCCCAGGAAGTGCATCGGGAAAAACGTGACGTTGAACGAGATCAGGCTCGACCAGAAGTGGATCTTGCCGAGCCTCTCGTCGTACATCGTGCCGGTCCACTTGGGGATCCAGTAGTAGACGCCCGCGAAGAACGCGAACAGGCTGCCCGCCACCATCACGTAGTGGAAGTGCGCGACGACGTAGTACGTGTCCTGCAGCTGGATGTCGACCGGCATGATCGACAGCACGAGGCCCGTGAAGCCGCCCAGCGTGAACAGGAACAGGAAGCCCAGGCAGAACAACATGGGCGTCTCGAATGTGATCGAGCCGCGCCACATCGTCGCCAGCCAGTTGAATACCTTCACGCCGGTGGGCACGGCGATCAGCATCGTCGCGTACATGAAGAACAGGAGGCCGGCCGTCGGCAGGCCCGTCGTGAACATGTGGTGCGCCCAGACGATGAACGACAGGATCGCGATGCCGGCCAGCGCATAGACCATCGACGCGTAGCCGAACAGCGGCTTGCGCGAGAACGCGGGCAGGATCTCGGAGATGATCCCGAACGCCGGCAGGATGATGATGTACACCTCGGGGTGGCCGAAGAACCAGAACACGTGCTGGAACAGCACCGGGTCGCCGCCGCCGGCCGCGTTGAAGAACGACGTGCCGAAGTGGCGGTCCGTGAGCAGCATCGTCACGGCGCCCGCGAGCACCGGCATCACCGCGATCAGCAGGTAGGCGGTGATGAGCCATGCCCAGCAGAACAGCGGCATCTTCATCAACGTCATCCCGGGCGCGCGCAGGTTGAGGATCGTCGTGATGATGTTGATCGAGCCCATGATCGACGACGCGCCCATGATGTGGATCGCGAAGATCGTCAGGTCCATCCCCATGCCGTTCTGGATGGTCAGCGGCGGGTACATCGTCCATCCGGCCGACGGGCCGCCGCCGGGCACGAACAGCGACGTGACCAGCAGGATGGCGGCGGGCGGCAGCAGCCAGAAGCTCCAGTTGTTCATCCGCGCGAACGCCATGTCGGGCGCCCCGATCAGCATCGGGATCATCCAGTTCGCGAAGCCCACGGCGGCCGGCATGATGGCGCCGAACACCATGATGAGGCCGTGCAGCGTCGTCATCGAGTTGAAGAACTCGGGGTTGACGATCTGCAGGCCCGGCTCGAACAGCTCGGCGCGGATCGTCAGCGCCATGCAGCCGCCGACGAGGAACATCGTGAACGAGAACCACAGGTACATCGTCCCGATGTCCTTGTGGTTGGTCGTCGTGACCCAGCGCATGATGCCGGTCGGGTGGCCGTGCGCGTGGTCGTCGTGGCCGTGGCCGAGCTGATCGGGGGTGACGGTGCTCATCGTGGTCGCTCCAGTGGGTCCGGTAGGCCCGACGTTACTTGCCGCGCTCGGCCAGCACCTGCGCCGGCTGCACGAGTCCTGCGGACGCCTTGTTGCCCCAGGCGTTGCGCGTATAGGTGATGACCGCCGCGAGGTCGGTGTCCGACAGCGACTTCCACGACGGCATCGCGTTGCGGCCGTTCAGCACGACGTGGATCTGGTCGTTCGGCGGCCCCATCACGACGGGGTCGCCGACGAGTGCGGGGATCTTGGCTGCCGGGTTGCCGGTGCCGGCTGCCTGGTGGCAGGCCGCGCAGTTGGCGTTGAACACCTTCTCGCCGCGCGCGACGAGCGCTGCCTGGTCCCAGACCTTGTTCGGATCGTCGGCGGCGGCCGCAGCCAGCTTCTTCTGCTCGCCCATCCACTTGTCGTAGTCTTCCTTCGACTTCACCTCGACGACGACGGGCATGAAGCCGTGCTCCTTGCCGCACAGCTCGGCGCACTGGCCACGGTAGATGCCGACCTTCTCCGCCTTGAACCACGTGTCGCGCACGAAGCCGGGGATCGCATCCTGCTTGACGCCGAACGCAGGCACCCACCACGAGTGGATCACGTCACCCGCGGTGAGCAGCACGCGGACCTTGGCGTTGACCGGCACGACGAGCGGATGGTCCACCTCGAGCAGGTAGTGCTCGTCCTTCGGCGCCTGGCCCATGATCTGCGCGAGCGGCGTCGCGAGCTCGGAGTAGTAGCTGACGCCTTCGCCCAGGTATTCGTAGTTCCACTTCCACTGGTAGCCGGTGACCTTGACCGTCATGTCCGGCGCCGTCGTGTCCTTCAGCGCGAGGATGGTCTTGGTCGCCGGATACGCGATGAACAGCAGGATCAGGAACGGGATGACCGTCCACACCACCTCGACGACGGTGTTCTCGTGGAACTGCGCGGCCTGGTGGCCCACCGACCGGCGGTGCTTGAACAGCGAGTAGAACATCACGCCGAACACGCCGACGAAGATGACCACGCAGATCCAGAAGATGTACAGGTGCAGGTCGTACTGCTGCTGCGCGATCGGCGTGACCGGCGTCTGGAAGTTCCACGGCCTGTCGGCCCAGGCGGCGGCGGACGTGGCGCACAGTGCGGCGCCCGTCAGGACCTTGCGTCCCAGCGCCCCGATCCCCCTGCGAATGCGAATCATGCTGTCCTCGTGCAATTTTCACGGAGCCTTGCGGCGGGTTTCCCACCCCGCGGCCCGGTACGCGCACCAAGGCACGGACCGCGGCCCGTCCGCGGTACCGAACGTGCTGCAAAGCCGCAAAATCTTAACACGGAATGACCCTTCCGCCCGCAGGGTCCGGGCGCGCAAACGTGCACTGGCGCCGTCGTGTGGCAGAAATCGCCACGCGCGCGCTGTTTTGTTACGAAGTCTGCGCGAGCCCGAGCGCCGCTTCCCACGCTGGGGACAACGCGAGCGCGGAAGCGCCGAACGGCACGTCCGCGATGGGTGGCACGCCAGCGTATCCCGCGATCGCCGCGACCGTGTCGTCGGCGAAGGGCATCGCCGGGTCGACGCGGTTGGCCACCCATCCCGCGAGCCGCAGGCCGCGCGCGCGCACGGCATCCAGCGTCAGCAGCGCGTGATTGATCGCGCCGAGGCGTACGCCGACGACGACGAGCACCGGCAGGCCGAGCCGCGACGCGACATCCAGCATGTCCGCGCCGCCGCCCAGCGGCACACGTGCCCCGCCGGCACCCTCCACCAGCACGACCTCCGCACGGGCGGCGAGCCGCGCGTGCGCGGCCGCCATCACGTCGAGGTCGAGCGTATGGCCGGCGAGGCGCGCCGCCACGTGCGGGGCGATCGCCTCGCGGAACGCATACGGGTTGACGTCGGCGAGCGCGGCCGCGACGTTCGCCGCCGCCCGCAGCGCGGCGACGTCGTCGTTCAGCGTCGCGCCGTCGGCGATGCCCGCGGCGACCGGCTTCATCGTCGCGACGCGCCGGCCGGCGGCGGCGAGCGCCCGCGCGAGCAGGACCGTGACGGCGGTTTTGCCGCAGCCGGTGTCGGTCCCGGTGACGAACACGCCGCCGCTCACGCCGTCAGCCCCGCGGCCTGAACTCGACGATCGCGCGGCCGTCGGATGCAATCCGCGGCGGCACTTTCCACGCCTGCGCCTGGATCACCTCGTACGTCGCCGGCACGCGGCCGTCGCGGCGCGCCGCCTCGAGTCCCGCCTCGAGCCGGCGATACGCGGCGCGGCCGAGCAGGCCGCGCGCGCGACCGGTGGCCGCGTGCGTGGCGCCCAGCGCCTTCAGTTCGCGCAGCAGGTCGCGCGGCGTCGCGTACGTGAGCGTGATCCGGCTCATGTCGACGACAGGGTCGGCGAAGCCGGCGCCGACGAGCATGTCGCCGACATCGTGCATGTCGACGAAGCGGCTGACGCGAGGGCGCGCATCGCCGGCGGCCGCGCGCAGTTCGTGCAGCGTGTCGGGCCCGAGTGTCGTGAACGCGAGCAGGCCGCCGGGCGCAAGCACGCGGTTGCACTCGGCCAGCGCGGCGGGCAGGTCGTCGACCCACTGCAGCACGAAGTTGCTCGCGACGAGCTGGAACCGGCCGGCGGCGAACGGCAGCGCGCGCACGTCCGCGCACGCGTACTGCGGTGTCGCCGGCGGCTTCGTCCACAGCCGTGCGAGGCCGCGCGTCCGCGGCGCGTTGGCCGCGTTGGCCGCGGCCACCATCGGCGGCGCGAAGTCGATGCCCGTGACCGTCGCCTCGGGGTAGCGCGCGGCCAATGCACGCGTCATCACGCCGGTGCCGCACCCGGCATCGAGCACCGCCTGCGGCGCGAGCCTGACGTAGTCGAGCCGCGCAAGGAGTCGCGAGCCGACCTCGCGCTGGAGCACCGCAGCGTCGTCGTACGTCGCTGCCGCGCGGCCGAACGCCCGGCGCACGGCGCGCGCGTCGAGCGTGCCGCCGTCCGCGCGGTCAGCGACCATCGGCGTGCGCTGCCAGGAACGCGGTGAGCGCCGCATCGAACGCGGCCGGGTGCGACAGGAACGGGACGTGCGCCGCATCCTCGATCGCGCACAGCGTCGCATGCGGCAGCGTCGCCGCAAGCCACGCGCCTGCGGCGGGCGGCGTCAGCGCGTCACGGCCGCCGGTCACGACGAGCGCCGGTTGCGTGAGCCCCGGCACCTGCGCGCGGATGTCCGTGGCGAGCAGGATGTCCAGCGCGCCGCGCAGCGCGACCGGGTCCGGTGCCCTGCGGATCGCGAGCTGCGCGCGCATCGCGGCAAGGGTGGGACGCGGCTCCGGCGCGCCCATCATCTGCAGCGTCAGGAAGCGCTTGACCGTCGCGTCGTAGGCGAGCGTGAGCTCGTCGCCGAAACGGCGGACGACTTCGGCGTCGACCCCTTGCGGCCAGTCGGGCGCGCGCGTGAAGCGCGGCGTCGTGCAGGCGAGCACCAGTCGCGCCACGCGCGCCGGCATCCGCGCGGCGTAACGCAGCGCCACGAGGCCGCCGAACGACCATCCCAGCAGCGTCACCGGTTCGTCGACGGCGGCCAGCGTTGCGTCCAGCGCCTCGACGATCGCGTCGAGCGTGTAGGGCGACAGGGGCGGGCTTGCCCCGTGGCCCGGCAGGTCGACGGCCATCACGCACGATGCCCGCGCCAGGCGGCCGAGCGCGGGGGCGAAGAAGCCGGCGTGCAGGCCCCAGCCATGGAGCAGCACCAGGGGCGGACCCGCACCGACGGTCTCGACGTGCAGTGTCACGCGGCACGTTCCGCGGCGATCGACGCGGCCAGCGCAGCGGCGAGGCCGTCGATGTCGGCGTCCGCATGCGCGGCGGACAGCGATACGCGCAGCCGCGCGGTGCCGGACGGCACGGTCGGCGGCCGGATCGCGGGCACGTAGAAACCGCGCTCGCGCAGCGAGCGCGACAGTGCGAGCGCCGCGTCGCTGTCGCCGACGACGAGCGGCTGGATCGCGGTCCGCGACGCGCCGAGCGCAAGCGGCGACCCTGGCAGGCAGCCCACAGCCGAGCGGAACCGCGCGATGTTGGCGGCGAGCCGCGCGCGGCGCGGAGCGTCGTCGCGCACGATGTCCAGGCTCGCCGCGACGGTCGCGGCGAGCATCGCCGGCGCCGCCGTCGTGTAGATGTAAGGTCGCGCGAACTGGACGATCGCGTCGATCACCGAAGGATGCGCGACGACACCGGCGCCGGCAGCGCCGAGCGCCTTGCCGAACGTGACCATCGACACGATGCGGGGCGACGCGAGCCCGGCCGCGGCGACGCTGCCGCGGCCGTCACCCAGCACGCCGATGCCGTGCGCGTCGTCGACGACGAGCCACGCATCGTATTCGTCGGCGAGCGCGAGCAATGCGGCGAGCGGCGCTTCGTCGCCATCCATGCTGAACACCGCGTCGGTGGCGATGATCCGCGTGCGCGCCGGCGTCGACGCCAGTCGCGCCGCCAGCGCGTCCGCATCGTTGTGCGCGTAGCGGACGAGCCGTGCGCGCGCCAGCAGCGCGCCATCGTTGAGGCAGGCGTGGTTGAAGCGGTCCGCGAACACCACGGTGTCGCGGTCGCCCAGCGCGCAGAGGATGCCCAGGTTCGCGAGATAGCCGGTGGCGAACGTCACCGCCGCAGCACCTGCGCAGGGCGGGCAGAACGTCGCCAGTGCGCGCTCGAGCCCGGCGTGCGGCGACTGGTGTCCCGACAGCAGGTGCGAGGCGCCTGCGCCGGTGCCCCACGCGTGCGCCGCGGCGGACGCGGCCGCGACGAGCCGCGGGTCCGCTGCCAGCCCCAGGTAGTCGTTGCTCGCGAACGAGACCAGCGCTTCGCCGTCGACGACGACGTGCACGCCCTGCGGCGTTGCGAGCGTCGCGCGGCGCCGCACGAGCGGACCGGCGCGCCGCGCGGCGAGCCGGGCGTCGAGGTCCGCGACGACGGACACGCCGTGCGTCAGGCGGCCGCGAGGCCGAGCTTCGCGAACAGCGCGCGGTCCGCCTCGACGTCGGGGTTGCCGGTGGTCAGCAGCCGATCGCCGTAGAAGATCGAATTGGCGCCGGCCAGGAAGCACAGCGCCTGCACCGCCTCCCCGAGCTCGCGGCGCCCTGCCGACAGCCGCACCATCGCGCGCGGCATCGTGATCCGCGCGACGGCGATCGTGCGCACGAACTCGAGCGGGTCCAGCGCAGGCTCGCCGTCGAGCCGCGTGGCGAGCGGCGTGCCTTCGACCTGCACGAGGTGGTTGATCGGCACGGACTCGGGATACGGGTCCATGTTCGCAAGCTGGCCGATGAGCCCCGCGCGCTGGCGCCGCGACTCGCCCATGCCGACGATGCCTCCGCAGCACACCGACAGCCCGGCGTCGCGCACGCGGGCGAGCGTCGCGAGCCGGTCGTCGTAGTCGCGCGTCGTGACGATGTCGCCGTAGAAGTCCGGCGCGGTGTCGAGATTGTGGTTGTAGAAATCGAGGCCGGCGGCCTTGAGCTTCTCGGCCTGCCCGTCCTTCAGCATGCCGAGCGTGCAGCAGGTCGTAAGGCCCATCGCCTTCACCGCCGCTACGAGCTCCAGCACCGGCTCGAGGTCGCGATCCTTGACGCTGCGCCATGCGGCGCCCATGCAGAAGCGCGTCGCCCCGGCGTCGCGCGCCGCGCTCGCCGCCGCGGTCACCGCGGCGACGTCGAGCAGCGGCTCGTTGGCGACACCCGTCGTGTAGCGCGCCGATTGCGGGCAGTACGCGCAGTCCTCGGGGCAGCCGCCGGTCTTGATCGACAGCAGCGTCGACAGTTGCACGGCATTGGCCGGGTGGTGCTCGCGGTGCGTCGCCTGTGCACGGTACATGAGGTCCGCGAACGGCAGCTCGAACAGCGCCTCGATGGCGGCAAGCGGCCAGCGCGCCGCCGCGTCCCCGTCCGCCGCCTCGCGGCGGGGGCGCGGCGGCGCGATGACGGCATCGGCGCCGCAGGAGGCTGTGGAACGGGGGGGCAGGTCGGTGCGGTCGGTCATCCGTCGGTCTTAGTGCGGCCGTGCGCGGCGCGCCCTACGCTCGTGAAAACGCCGTCGAGTGTCGATTTCCGCGCCGCAACTTGTCAAATTTTTTGGCCCAAAAACTTTACAGCGCCGTTGCATCCGCGCTGCCCCAGGCCTGCGTGCTGTGTGCGGCGCCCGCGGGGCGGGCGCTGGTCTGCGCGGCCTGCACGGCCACGCTGCCACGGCTCGCCGACCCGTGCCCCGGCTGCGCACTGCCGGCGCGTCCGCCCGCGCGGTGCGCGCAGTGCGCCGCGCATCCGCCGCCGTGGCGCCGCGCGACCGCGGCGCTGCGCTATGCGTTCCCGGCCGACGAGCTCGTGCAGGCGCTGAAGTACGGCGGCCAGGTCGCGCTCGGGGCGTACCTCGGCGCGCTCGTCGCCGACGCCGTTGTCGCAGCCGGGGCGCCCCAGGTGGATCTCGTCGTCCCCGTCCCGCTCGCCGCCGCGCGGATGCGCGAGCGCGGCTACAACCAGGCGCATGCGCTGGCGCGGGCGGCGGCGCTGGCGCTCGGGCTCGACTGTCGCGCGGTGCTGGTCCGCACGCGGGCGAGCCCGCCCCAGGCCTCGCTGCCGCTTGCCGCGCGCGGCGCCAATGTCGCCGGCGCATTCGCCTGCGCCGGCCCGGTGGCGGGGCGCCGCCTCGCGCTCGTCGACGACGTGATGACGAGCGGCGCCACGCTCGCGGCGGCCACCGGTGCGCTGCTCGCCGCCGGCGCACTCTCGGTCGACGTGTGGGTCGCGGCACGCACGCCGTGACGGGGCGTCCACGCCACGCGCCGGGCTACACTCGCAGGATGCTCGCCGTCGTCCTCGTGCACCCGGAGATCCCGCCCAATACCGGCAACGTGATCCGGCTCACCGCCAACACCGGCGCCGAGCTGCACCTCGTCGAGCCGCTGGGGTTCCGGATGGACGACCGCGAGCTTAAGCGCGCGGGCCTCGACTATCACGAATACGCACGCGTCCGCGTCCACGCCGATTTCGCGCAGTGCCGCAGCGCGCTGGGTGATGGTCCCGAGCGCAGGTGGCACGCGTTCACCACCCGCGCCACGCGGACGCCGGACGACGTCGCATTCGGCGTCGACGACGTGCTGGTGTTCGGGGCCGAGTCGTCGGGCCTGCCGGAGGCCGTGCTCGCGGCGTTCGCGGAGGATGCGCGGCTGCGGATCCCGATGCTCGCGACGTCGCGCAGCCTCAATCTGTCCAACGCGGTCGCCGTCGCCGTCTACACGGCATGGCGCCAGCACGGCTACGCCGGCGCGGTCGTCGAGCCCGCAGCCGTCGCCACGCACGACGCCGGAGCAGTCATCGTCGCAGAGCGCTGACCGGGCGCGACCGGGCCGTCAGCGTGCATCCGCGCGGCCCGGTTCGCGGCGCATCAGCTCGCCCACCGCGTCGCGCACCGGCACGCGTTCGTACAGCACGCGATATACGGCGTCGCAGATCGGCAGCTCGACGCGGTGATGCACCGCCAGCGTGCGCGCCGCCGTCGCGGCGAACACGCCTTCCGCCACGTGGCCAAGACCCGCGAGGATCGCATCGAGTGCGCGTCCTTCCGCCAGCGCCATGCCCACGCGTCGGTTGCGGGACAGGTCGCCGGTGCAGGTGAGCACCAGGTCGCCCAGGCCCGCGAGGCCCATCGACGTGGCGCGCTGGCCGCCGAGCGCTTCCGCCAGCCGCCCGCTCTCCGCCAGCCCGCGCGTGATCAGCGCGGCCCGCGCGTTGTGGCCGAAGCCCAGCGCGTCGCTGGCGCCTGCCGCGATGGCCAGCACGTTCTTCAGCGCACCGGCAGCTTCGACGCCCGGCAGGTCGTCACTCTCGTAGACGCGGAAGCGGTCGCCACGGACGAGTTCCGCGAGTGCAGCGGTGAAGGCCGCGTCCGTCGCGGCCACCGCGGCGGCCGCGGGCAGGCCGCGCGCGACCTCCTCTGCGAACGTCGGGCCCGAGAGGACCCCCACGGGAGCGGGCCAGCGCGGCGCGAGCGCCTGGTGCGCAAGCGCCGGCAGTCCCCCCGGCGTGTTGATGAAGCCCTTGCACAGCCACGCGAGCGGCGCGCGACAGCCGGCACGCAGCAGCGCGTCGGCCACCGGCACCAGTTCCGCCGTGGGTGTCGCGACGACGACGACATCGGCACGCGCCGCCTCGGCCAGCGCATGCCCGAATGCGAGCGCAGCCGGCAACGCGAAGCCCGGCAGGTAGCGCGCGTTGGTGCGCGCGGCGGCAAGGCTGTCGGCTTCCGCGGCGGTCCGCGCGTACAGCGTGACCGCAGGGGCCGAGCGGGCGCCGGTCGCGAGGTGAGCGGCGAACGCGGTGCCCCATGCGCCCGCCCCGACGACCGCGACGCGGGCGCGCGGCGCGCTCAGAAGCCGAACACCTGCGCGAGGCGCACGAACCCCACGCCGCCGTCGCGGTGGCGCACCTTCACCCAGCCCGGCGAGACCGTGGTCGCGTGGGACGTCGCGTTCTCGGCGACTTCCAGCAACACGCCCTGTTCCGCCTTCAGCACGAGCGGTGCCGCGTCGTCGGGGTTGGCGCGAACGTCGGCCAGTGGCGCGCGGACGACGACCACCCGCTTGTCGCCGAGTGCCGGGTTGGCGATCCAGCCGATCGTCCCGCTGACGTCGCGGACCTTGGTCCAGCCGTCGACTTCGACGACGACCTCGACCGGCACGTCCGGCCCGTAGATGAACTGCGCACGCGCCTTGGCGGACGGCGCGTCGTACATCAGCGTCGGCGACTCGCGGGTGGTGCGGTAGTCGGCCGCGCGGGCCCCGGGCGCGGCCGTCACCGCCAGCACAAGCGCGCCCGCGGCGGTGATGCGCGCGACGGCGCGCGCGGCTTGCGACGTTCGCCGGCGCGTCGTCATCGGCGGGAAACGCGTCAGGCCGGCGCGCCGACCTGCGCGGCGGGAGCGCCCTGCTGCCCGGCCTGCTGCGCGTACAGCGCCTCGAAGTTGATCGGCTGCAGGTGGATCTGCGGATAGCCCATGCGGCCGATCGAATCCGCGACCAGTTCGCGGGCATACGGGAACAGCACGCCCGGGAGGTGCGTGGCGATGGCCATGCCGAGCTGTTCCTGGCCGAAGCCCGTCATCGTGAAGATGCCGGCTTGCGAGGCCTCGACGAGGAAAATCGTCTTGTCGTCGAGGCGCGCCGTGACCGTCAGCGTGAGCACGGCCTCGAATACGTTGGCCTCCAGCGCCTGGGTGTTGGTGCGCAGGCCCACCTCGACCTGGGGCGACGACTCGAGCTTGAACGACTGCGGGGACCCGGGGTTCTCGAGCGAGAGGTCCTTGACGTAGATCTTCTCGATCGCGATCGTCGGGGCGGCGCCGAACCCGGCGGGATTGGATGCGAATGCGTCGGCCATGGCGGCGGAATCCTGGTGAGTAAACCCGCTATTTTACTGCCCGGCGAGGAGCGGCCCGAGCTTGCCGGCGCGCTCCAGCGCAGCGAGGTCGTCGTAGCCCCCGACGTGGGTGTCGCCGATCCAGATCTGCGGCACCGTCCGCCGGCCGCTCCGCCGCATCATCTCCTCCCGGCGCGCGGGGTCGAGGTCCACGCGGATCTTGTCGATCGCCGTGACGCCCTTGGCCGTCAACAGCCGCTCGGCCTGCACGCAGTACGGGCACACACCCGTCGAGTACATCGTCACCGGCGGAAGGGCGCCGGTCCCGGTCGTATCGTTCATGTTCCGCTTTCGACGGGGAGGCCCGCTTCCTTCCATGCGCGGATACCGCCCGCGAGTTCGTAAACGTCCGTGAAGCCGGCCCCGGCGAGTGACGACGCGGCGGAGCGCGAGCGCTGCCCGCGCTCGCAATACGCGACGACCGGGCGTCCGGTGTACTTGGCGAGCTCCCCGGCGCGCTCCTTGAGCTGGGACAGCGGGATGTGGATCGCGTTCGGCAGGCGCCCACCCTGGTACTCGGCCGTCTCGCGCACGTCGAGCAGGACGGGGTTGCCGCTGTTGATGAGGCGCGTCGCGCCGATCGTCGACAACGATTTCACCGACGACGCGCGGTCGCGGATGAGCGGCCACACGAGCATCGCGCCGGACACGACGCACGCGCCCAGCAGCATGAGGTTCTGGGGATCGAGCAGGAATTTCATCGGTAGAATCATAGCGCAGCCCCTGTCACAGCCCTCCGGTCGCGCTGCCGCGACCGCGCATCCCACATCCCGACGCATGCCCGCCGCCGCCTCCCGCCCCCGCCCGCTGGTCCTGCTGATCCTCGACGGCTTCGGCGAGCGTCCCGACGCCCCCGACAACGCGATCACCCGCGCCCGCATGCCACGCTGGCGCGACCTGCTGGCACATTCCGCGCACGGCACGCTCGACGCGTCCGAACTCGCGGTCGGCCTTCCCGCCGGGCAGATGGGCAACTCGGAGGTGGGCCACCTCAACATCGGGGCGGGCCGCGTCGTCTACCAGGACTTGACGCGCATCGACAAGGCGATCGCCGACGGCGATTTCGCGCGCAATCCGGCGCTGCTGGACGCCGTCGCCACCGCGCATCGCAACGGCTCGACGCTGCACGTGCTGGGCCTCCTGTCGCCGGGCGGCGTGCACAGCCACGAGGACCACATCGCCGCGATGGTCCAGCTCGCCGCGACGGCGCCGGCCGGCGCTGCGCCGCGGGTGCGCGTCCACGCGTTCCTGGACGGCCGCGACACACCGCCGAAGAGCGCCGCGCCGTCGCTCGCGCGGATGGACGCGGTGTGCGCGGCGCTGCCCGACGCGCGCATCGCGAGCGTCTGCGGCCGCTATTTCGCCATGGACCGCGACCAGCGCTGGGAACGCGTCCGCGACGCGTACGAGCTGGTCGTCGACGGCCGCGGCAAGTTCACGGCCGCCTCCGCGAACGCCGCGCTGGAAGCGGCCTATGCACGCGGCGAGACGGATGAATTCGTCGCCGCCACGGCGATCGCCGATGCGGAGGGCCGCGTGACGGCGATCGCCGACGGCGACGTCGTCGTGTACATGAACTTCCGCGCGGACCGCGCCCGCCAGATGACGCGCGCGCTGACGGATCCCGCGTTCGCCGGCTTCGCGCGCTCGCGGGTCCCCCGGCTGGGCGCATTCGTCGCGCTGACGCGCTACGGCGACGAGTTCGCAGCGCTGCCGGTTGCATTCGCGCCGCAGGTCATCACCGAGAGCTTCGGCGAGGTGCTCGCCCGGCATGGCCTCACGCAGCTGCGGATCGCGGAGACCGAGAAGTACGCGCACGTCACCTACTTCTTCAACGGCGGCGTCGAGGCCGTGTACCCGGGCGAGGACCGGATCCTCGTGCCGTCGCCCAAGGTCGCCACGTACGACCTCGCGCCGGCGATGAGCGCCGTCGAGGTCACCGACAAGCTCGTCGCCGCCATCGAGAGCGGGCGCTACGACGCGATCATCTGCAATTACGCCAACGGCGACATGGTCGGCCATACCGGCAACTTCTCGGCGGCGGTCGCGGCCGTGGAGACGCTGGACGCGTGCGTCGGCCGCGTCGTCGATGCCGCGCGCGCAGCGGGCGGCGAGGTGCTGATCACGGCCGACCACGGCAACGCGGAGATGATGGACGACCCGGTCAACCACCAGCCGCACACCGCGCACACGCTGAACCTGGTGCCCGTCGTCTACGCCGGCCGGCCGGCGCGCGTGCTGTCCGGTGGCGCGCTGAAGGACATCGCGCCGACGATGCTCGCGTTGATGGGAATCGCGCAGCCGGCGGCGATGACCGGGCATTCGCTGGTCGTCTTGACGTAGGTTCTGGCGCGCGGCGGCGCCCCGACCGGAACGTCCGCCGGGCGAAGGGGCAGTCCCGACTTCGCTTCACGAAAACAGGCGCTGCGTCGGGACTGCCCCTTCGCCCTGCTCGGGGTTGATTGGGACCGCACCACGCGTCATTCACCTGCGGCGACACGCCCGGCCAAACGCTGCGGGCGGGCACGTCGCGACACTTCGCGACGACGTCCGTCAAGCGTGCGAGCCGGGCGTATTTGGCTTGCGGCTTGTCGGAGGCGCAAACTCGCCCCATCTCCCTCCGAGCAGGCCGGGCGGGTGCCCCTGACTCAGCGCCCGAGTTCGTGAAGCGGAGTCAGGGGCACCCGCCCGGCCGGCGGACGTGGACGTGGGACGCAAGTGTGCACTCACACACCAGCTCCGCGCAGAACCCGCCCCGCTTAAGCCTCCGCTCAGCCTTGCCGGAAATCGCGCGGCGAGAATACGGACCAAGTGAAGTTCCGGCTGAAGGGCGGCGCGGCGCCGATTGGCGTCGCGGCGGTGCGCGCCCGGCGGCGTACAATCGATCGCAAGGCAACAAGCGCTGCGGCAGCGGGCGCGCGAACAAGGATCGCAATGAGCAACGGCGTGGGCAATGGCTGGAAAAAGGCAGGCTTGATCGGGCTCGGCGCCGTGATGGGCGTACTGCTGAGCCTCAACTTCTCCGCGTTCGCGCAGCGAGCGGCGGGTGATTCGATCCCCTACGAGGACCTGCAGCTCCTGTCCGCGGTGTTCGGGCGCATCAAGAGCGACTACGTCGAGCCGGTCTCCGACGACAAGCTGATCAAGGAAGCGATCAACGGCATGGTCCACGGGCTGGACCCGCACTCGGATTTCCTCGACGCGGACCAGTTCAAGGAACTGCAGGTTTCCACGCAAGGCAAGTTCGGTGGCCTGGGCCTCGAGGTCGGCGTCGAGGACGG
Source organism: Pseudomonadota bacterium (assembly GCA_018241745.1). Taxonomy (GTDB): domain Bacteria; phylum Pseudomonadota; class Gammaproteobacteria; order Burkholderiales; family Casimicrobiaceae; genus VBCG01. The sequence continues at coordinate 11,598 of JAFEDG010000006.1, read as the reverse complement.
CATCGTCCGCGTCGTGTCGCCGATCGAGGACACGCCGGCGTTCAAGGCCGGCATCAAGGCCGGCGACCTGATCGTCAAGATCGACGACACCGCGACGCGCGGCATGCCGCTCTCCGCTGCCGTCGACAAGATGCGCGGCAAGCCGGGCACCGACGTCACGCTGCTCGTGCTGCGCAAGGGCATCGATGCGCCGCTGACGTTCAAGCTGACGCGCGAGGAAATCAACGTCAAGAGCGTGCGCGCCAAGATGCTGGAGCCGGGGTACGCGTACATCCGGATCCGCAGCTTCCAGGAGCGCACCGGCGAGGACATGGCCCGTGCGCTGCGCGACTTCTATGCGAAGGGCGACGTCAAGGGCATCGTGCTCGACCTGCGCAGCGACCCGGGCGGGCTGCTCAACCAGGCGGTCGCCGTGTCCGCGGCGTTCCTGCCCAAGGACGCGCTCGTCGTCTATACCGACGGTCGCACGCCGGATGCGCGGATGCGCCTCACGGCGTCGCGCGAGAACTACCAGCGCCGTGGCGAGGACATCTTCCACGACCTGCCGCCCGCGGTGAAGAAGGTCCCGCTGGTCGTACTGGTCGACGGCGGCACCGCATCGGCGTCCGAGATCGTGTCCGGCGCGCTGCAGGACCACAAGCGCGCGACGATCATGGGCACGCAGACGTTCGGCAAGGGCTCGGTGCAGACCATCCTGCCGCTGTCCAACAATACGGGGTTGAAGCTGACGACCGCGCGCTACTACACGCCGTCGGGCCGCTCGATCCAGGCCAAGGGCATCGAGCCCGACATGATCGTCGACGACGGCCGTGCCGAGCTGCCGAGCATCAAGGAAGCCAACCTCGAGCACCACCTCGAAGTCCCGGCCGCGGGCACGCCGGGCGCCGCACCCAATATCGCGAGCGTCAAGCCGCCGGAGGCCGCGAAACCCAAGGCGCCTCCGACGCCCGAGAGCCTCGTTCCGCGCTTCGAGTTCGGCACGCTGCCCGACGACTTCCAGCTGCGCCAGGCGCTCAACCAGCTGAAGGGCGAGCCGGTGCTGAATTCGGTGAAATCGATGCAGGCGCAGGCCAAGACGACCAGTCCGTAAAAGTTAAATATATTTAACAAAATCCTCGGTTTTAGGTATATTTATGTTATGCCTAAGACCGACGTCGTCAGCGCATCACTGCCTGCTCCCGTCGCCGCCGCCCTAAGGCGGGCCGGCGAAAACCTCGCCATTGCGCGGAAGCGTCGTCGCGAATCCCAACGCGAGTGGGCCGCACGGATAGGAATTTCGGTTCCGACGTTGATCCGTCTCGAACGCGGCGATCCCGGCGTCAGCATCGGCAGCTATGCCACCGCGCTGTGGCTCATGGGGCAGGGTCAGGCCCTCGCCGAAATCACATCCCCGGAACACGACCGTAGTGCACTTGAACTCGATGTACGCGCGGCGCGCAGCCGAGGCCGTACGTGAGTTCGGCGTTTGTCCCGCGGGACACGCAATACCTCTGGTGGCTAGCCGACCCCGCAATGCCCCGCTGCATCGGTACGCTGCGGCTGCTGCGCGAGACGCAGGGGGTTTCGCTGCAATACCGTGACGACTGGATTGCCCAAGGTGTCGCACTGAGCGAGGACTTGCCGCTGCTCGACCTGGAGTTCATGCCCCCTGGACGAGAGGAGGCAGCGGGCGCCGTAGACGATGCACGCCCCGATCGCTGGGGTGAACGCGTCATCCGCTTGCTTGATCGGCCGCCACGCCTCTCGGTCCTCGAGTTCCTCTACTTCGCAGGAGACAATCGTACTGGCGCGCTTGGCGTATCGCTGCACGCCGATCGTTTCGAACCACATCGCACGCCGCCTCTTCCCGCCTTCGCCGACGTCGATGCGATTGCGGCATTGGCCCGACGTGTCCAGTCGGGCGACCCAATAGCGGACGAACGCGAACGGCGGTTGCTAGCGCCCGGTGCCACGATGGGCGGTGCACGCCCCAAGGGTGTCGTCATTGCGGACGGCGTCGAATGGATGGTGAAGTTCGCTGAATTCGGAGTTGATACCGTCGACGAGCCGCTCGTCGAACACGCAACGCTGACGCTGGCGGAACGCGCAGGCATCGTAGTCGCCGCATCGCGGCCCGTTGCCCTTGCCACCGGCGGTCATGCACTCGCAATCCGGCGCTTCGACCGGAAAGCTGGATCGCGCCTACATCTGCAAAGCGCGCGAGTCGCGCTCCGCGCCGAGGGAAGCGAGTACGGCTACCCCGAGTTTGCCCAACTGTTGCGCCGTCGCGCAGACGCGCGCGAAGGACTCGCCTTCGCACAGATGCGCGAACTGTACCGTCGCATGCTGTTCAATATCTTCATCGACAACACGGACGACCACGAGAAGAACCACGCCCTGCTGATGGACCAATCGACCCGCTGGTCGCTCGCGCCCGCTTTCGATGTCGTGCCGACCTTGCATTCTCTGGGCGTGCAGGCGATGCGGGTCGGCCGCGAAGGAGGGGCGTCCACACTCCACAACGCCCTCAGCGACGCCCGACAGTTCGGCCTCGATCCTCGACAGGCACGCATGGAGGCCAGCGCAGTCGCAAGAGTGGTGGCTGGCTGGCGTACCCATTTCGCGGCGAACGGCGTCACGGAAGCTGATCTCGAAACCCTTGCACGCGGACTAGACCGGCCCTTCCTGCTCGAGCAGCGTGCAGCAGCCCTCAGCGACGAAACGGGGTCTTGATGGACGACGACCAACTCCTCCGCTACAGCCGCCACATCCTGCTCGACGCCTTCGGGCCGGATGCGCAGGACCGCTTCGCCGCCGCGCGCGTGCTCGTCGTCGGCATGGGCGGCCTGGGCACGCCGGCCGCGCACTACCTCGCGGCGGCCGGCGTTGGCACGCTGGTATTGGCCGACGCGGACAGCGTGGACCTCACGAACCTGCAGCGGCAGATCCTGTACGCGACGGCCGATATCGGCGCGCGCAAGGTCGACGCAGCCGCGGGACGGCTCGCGGCCGTCAACCCGCACGTCGAGCTTCTGCTGCGGCCGGAGCGGCTTGCCGGCGCGGCGCTCGACGCGGAAGTGGCGGCGGCCACCGTCGTGCTCGACTGCTCGGACAATTTCGCGACGCGCCATGCGATCAACCGCGCGGCGGTCGCGCACCGCGTGCCGCTGGTGTCCGGCGCCGCGATCCGCTTCGACGGCCAGCTCGCCGTGTTCGACGCACGCGACGCCGCATCGCCGTGCTATCACTGCCTGTTCGGCGACGGCGAGGAACTCGAGGAGGTGCGCTGCGCGACGATGGGCGTGCTGGCCCCGCTGACGGGGATCATCGGGGCCACGCAGGCGGCCGAGGCGTTAAAGCTGATCGCCGGCGTGGGGACGTCGCTCGCAGGCCGGCTGCTGGTGCTCGACGCGCTCGCGATGCACTGGACGGAATTGCGCGTACCGCGAGACCCGGCGTGCACGGTGTGCGGCGACGCAGCCGCGTGCTAGCGCCGCGCGTCAGGCGAACAGGAACTTGCGCTCGGCGTCCCAGCCCGCCTGCGGCAGGCGCTTGAAGCCACTCTTGGCGAACAGCATCCAGCGGCCCACGACATAGGCGGTCAGTGCGGAGGCGTCGGCCGCCGGGTCGCCGTGCCACGCGTTCGCCATCTGCGCCGTGCGGAACGACTGGCGCAGCGCAGCCTCGACGCGCTCGTACAGCTGGTTCATCCGCGCCTGCAGCCGCTCGTCCTCGTTCACGAGCGCGTCGCCGATCAGCACGCGCGTCATGCCCGGGTTCTTCTCGGCGAAGCCCAGCAGCATCACGACGATCTGCTCGGCCTGCGCGACACCGTCGGTCGTCTCGGCCTGGATCTTGTTGGCGAGCGTGAACAACGTCGTCTCGATGAACTCGATCAGGCCCTCGAACATCTGCGCCTTGCTCGCGAAGTGGCGGTACAGCGCGGCCTCCGATACGTCGAGCCGTGCCGCGAGCGCCGCTGTCGTGACCTTCTCGCCACGCGGCGTCTCGAGCATCGCTGCCAGCGTCTGCAGGATCTGCAGCTTGCGCTCGCCGGGTTTTGCCGCCATCGCCTCTCCCCTGCCCCGTCCTCGCGTTCAGCCGCGCGCCGCCGGCGTGCCGTCCGCGCGGATCATCGTGCCCACGCCTTCGTTCGTCAGCACCTCGAGCAGCAGCGCGTGCGGCACGCGGCCGTCGATCACGTGCGAACTCGCGACGCCGTTCTTCACCGCGTCCAGCGCGGAGCCGATCTTCGGCAGCATGCCCCCGCTGATCGTGCCGTCCGCAAACAGCGCGTCGATCGCGCTCGCGGTCAGCCCGGTCAACAGGTTGCCGTCCTTGTCGAGCACGCCGGTCGTGTTGGTCATCAGCACCAGCTTCTCGGCATGCAGCGTCTCCGCGAGCTTGCCGGCCACGAGGTCCGCGTTGATGTTGTAGGCCTCGCCGTCGCGACCGACGCCGATCGGCGCCACGACCGGGATGAAATCGCGCGAGTCGAGCAGCTGGATGATCTCCGCGTCGATGCGCTCGATCTCGCCGACGTAGCCGATGTCCACCGGGTCGCCGCCATGCTCACCCTTCAGCATCATCTTCGTGGCCTGGATGAACTTGCCGTCCTGGCCGGTGAGCCCGACGGCCTTGCCGCCGTGCTGGTTGATGAGCCCGACGATCTCCTGGTTGAGCTCGCCGAGCACCATCTCGACGACGTTCATCACCTTGTCGTCGGTGACGCGCATCCCCTGGCGGAATTCGCTCGGGATCTCCATCTTCTTCAGGAGGTCGCCGATCTGCGGGCCGCCGCCGTGCACGATCACCGGGTTCATGCCGACGAGCTTCAGCATCACGACGTCGCGCGCGAAGCCCGCCTTCAGCGCAGGCTCGGTCATCGCGTTGCCGCCGTACTTCACGACGATCGTCTTGTCGTGGAAGCGCTGGATGTAGGGGAGCGCCTCGGCAAGGATCTGCGCCTTCTGCGCGGCGGTGACGGCGTCGTCGGTCATGGCGGGCTGCGAAAAGCGCCGTTGGCAGGCGGATGACGGGTGGGCGGCGATTGTACCCGAACACCGCGGGCCGTTTCGTGACGCGCGCTCGCGACCAAGTGAGCACTGACGACGCAACCGCGCGCGCGGCGAACTTTGCTATCGTGTAAGCCATGCCCGCACCGCCTTCCGTCGCCGCGCCCGCCTCCGATGCGCCGACGCCGGCCGACGCGGTGCCGCTGGCCGCCGTCCGCCGCGTCCTCGTCACCAAGCTGCGCCACCACGGTGACGTGCTGCTGACCTCGCCCGTGTTCTCGACGCTGGCGCGCGTCGCCCCCGGCGCCGAAATCGACGCGCTCGTCTACGCCGAGACGGCGCCGATGCTCGCCAACCATCCGGCGATCGCCGCCGTCCATACGATCGATCGCCGCTGGCGCGACGCCGGGCTCGCGACGAAGCTCGGCGCGGAGCGCGCGCTGGTTCGCACGCTGCGCGCGCGCCGCTACGACCTGCTGCTGCACCTCACCGAGCACCCGCGCGGCATCAACCTAGCCCGCGTCTGCGCGCCGCGGTATGCGGTGACGCGCGAGCCCGACACCGACGCGGCACGCACCTGGATGTGGCGCCGCTACTACACGCATTTCTACCGCGAGCCGCGCAACACGCCGCGCCATGCGGTCGAGAAGAACCTCGACGCGCTGCGGCGCATCGGCGTGCAACCGACGGCGGCCGACAAGCGGCTGTCGATCCATCCAGGCCCGGCCGCGGAAGCCCGTGCCGACGCGCTGGTCGCCGAGCACGGCCTGACGCCCGGCGCTTTCATCCATGCCCACCCGGGCTCGCGCTGGTTGTTCAAGTGCTGGACGCCGGCGCAGACCGCGGCGCTGTTCGACGCGCTCGCCGCCCGCGGGCACCGGATCGTCGTCACCGGCGCGCCGGACCCGCGCGAGATCACGATGGTCGCGGCGAGCGTCGCGGCGGTCGCGCCGGCGACACGCGCCGCGATCGTCGACCTGACTGCGCAGCTGTCGCTCGCGGAGCTCGCCGCGCTGGCGGGACGGGCGCGCGCGTTTGTGGGCGTCGATTCCGCGCCGATGCACATCGCGGCGGCGCAGGGCGTGCCGACGGTCGCGCTGTTCGGGCCGTCCGGCGAACTGGAGTGGGGACCGTTCGGCGTCGCGCACCGGATCGTCGCGTCGACGGCGCATCCGTGCCGTCCGTGCGGCCAGGACGGCTGCGGCGGCGGCAAGGTCTCCGAATGCCTGACGACGCTGCCGGTCGCGCGCGTCACCGACGCCTTGCAGGCGCTGCTGGCGGGCGGCAGCGCGCGCCCGGGCTGACGCCGATGCGACTCGCGATCATCCGGCAGCGCTATACACCGTTCGGTGGCGCCGAGCGCTTCGTCGAGGGCGCGCTCGAGGCGCTGCTCGAGCGCGACGTCGCAATCACGCTGTACACGCGCGAATGGCCGCAGACGTCGCTGGGCCTGATCGAGCCGCACATCGTCGACCCGTTCTTCGTGGGCAGCCTGTGGCGCGACTGGAGCTTCGCGCGCGGCGTGTGCCGCGCCGTCGGCAGCGCGCGCCTCGACCTCGTGCAGTCCCACGAGCGGCTCGCGTGCTGCGACATCTACCGCGCCGGCGACGGCGTGCACGCCGTGTGGCTCGCCGAGCGCGACCGCGACGCGTCCGCGCTCGGGCGCCTCGGCACGCGTCTCAACCTGCACCACCGCTACCTGCTCGCGCAGGAGAAGCGGCTGTTCGCCAGTCCCTGGTTGTCGGCGGTCATCTGCAACTCGCAGATGGTGCGCGACGAGATCCGCGCGCAGTTCGGCGTTCCGGAGAACAAGCTGCACGTCATCTACAACGCCGTCGACGCGGAGGTGTTCAAGCCGGCGGCGCGGGAGGTGCGTGCCGAAGCGCGTGCGCGGCTCAAGCTCGCCGACGACGCGGTCGTGTTCCTGCTGGTCGGCTCGGGTTACGCGCGCAAGGGCGTCGCGACGGCAATCCGCGCGCTCGCCACGTTGCCGGCGCCGGCGCACCTCGTCGTCGTCGGCCGCGACAAGCGGCTCGCCCGCTATGCGGCGCTTGCGCGCTCGCTGAAGCTGTCCGGACGCGTGACGATCACGGGCCCGCAGACGGACACGCTGCCGTTTTATGCGGCCGCCGACGCATTCGTGCTGCCAACGCTGTACGACCCCTGCCCCAACGCCGCGCTGGAGGCGATGGCCTGCGGGCTGCCCGTCGTCACCAGCCGGAAGTGCGGCGCGGCCGAGATCGCGCAAGCGCACGCCGCCGGGCTCGTGGCCGACGCGCGTGACGTCGACGGTTTCGCCGCGCACATGCGCACGCTGCTGGACGCGGAGGCGCGCGCGGCGATGGGCGCCAACGCGCTCGCTGCCGTCGCCCCGCTGACGCCGTCGGCGATGACGCTGCAGCTGGTGCTGCTGTACAAGGAGCTGCTTGCCGCGAGCGTCGCGCACCGGCGGCCGCGCGCCGCTGCCGGTGCGGCTGCCTGAAGCGACGCTGCGCTATACTGCGAAGCCTTCCCGCACCGCGACGCCGCCCCCGTGGGCCCGGCGCCACAAGCCCGCCTTGACGCCACGCGCGCCGATGTCCGGCCTCCATCTCTACCGCCGTCTCCTCCGCTACGTAAAGCCCTACCGCGGCATCTTCGCGCTGGCCGTGCTGGGGATGCTGGTCGTCACCGCCGGCGACCTGATGATGGCGGCGCTTGTGATGCCGATCGTCACGGCGTTTCAGAAGCCGGGCGGCATAACCGCCTCGACGCCGGACAACATCCTGGTCCACTGGCTCCCGGTGACGCTGATCGCCGTGTTCCTGCTCCGCGGCATCGGCTCCTACGTGTCGGATTACGCGATGTCGTACACCGGCCTGCGCGTCGTGTTCGACCTGCGCCGCGAGCTGATCGACAAGCTCCTCAGGCTGCCGACGTCGTACTACGACCAGCACGCGTCCGGGACCGTGCAGTCGAAGCTCACGTTCGACGCGCACCAGCTCGCGTCCGCCGCCTCGGGCACGGTGGCGACGGCGCTGCGCGGCGCGTTCTCCATTGTCGGTGGCATCGGCTTCCTGATGTACCTCAACTGGAAGCTGACACTGCTCGTGTTCGTGATCCTCCCGCTGATCGCGGTGATCACGCGCTACTTCAGCCGCCGGCTGCGGCGGCTCGCGCGCGACATCCAGACGCGCACGGCCGCGCTGACGCACACGCTCGAGGAGATGATCACCGGCCACCGGATCGTCCGCGTGTTCGGCGGCGAGGATTACGAACGGGCGCGCGCCGTCGCGTCCGCCAACGCGCTGCGCCACTCGATGACCAAGCAGTCGTCGGCCGGCGCGGCCAGCACGCCGCTGTCGGTGTTCTTCGCCGCGCTGGGCATCGGGTTCATCGTATGGGTCGCGCTGCAGCAGAGCGACGACGGCCGCCTCGATCTCGGCCTGTTCCTCGCGTACACGCTCGCGCTGATCACGCTGCTCGACCGGATGAAGTCGCTGTCGGGCATCAACGGGTCGATCCAGCGCGGCATGGCCGCATCCGAGAGCATCTTCGGCATGCTGGACCTCGAGGACGAGCCGGACGCCGGTACGATCGAGCTCCAGCGCGCGCACGGGCAGATCCGGTACGAGCGCGTGTCGCTGCGCTACGCGGGCGGCGAGCAGGAGGCGCTGACCGACGTGTCGCTGGACGTCGCGCCGGGCGAGACGGTGGCGCTCGTCGGTGCGTCCGGCAGCGGCAAGACGTCGCTCGTGAACCTGATCCCGCGCTTCTACGCGCCGTCGACCGGGCGCCTGTTCATCGACGGCCACGACATCACGACGCTGACGGTGAAGAGCCTGCGCGCGCAGATTGCACTCGTGTCCCAGGACATCCTGCTGTTCGACGATACGATCGCTGCCAACATCGCCTATGGCGCGATGGCCGACGCCCCGCGCGACGCGGTCGAGCGTGCGGCGCTCGCCGCCAACGCGCTCGACTTCATCCGCGCGCTGCCGCAGGGTTTCGACACGATGGTCGGCGAGCAGGGGCTGCGGCTGTCGGGCGGCCAGCGGCAGCGCATCGCCATCGCCCGCGCCGTGCTGAAGGACGCGCCGATCCTGATCCTCGACGAAGCCACGTCCGCGCTCGACTCCGAATCCGAACGGATGGTGCAGACGGCGCTCGACACGCTGATGGAGGGCCGCACGACGCTGGTCATCGCGCACCGGCTGTCGACGATCGAGCACGCCGACCGCATCGTCGTGCTCGACGCCGGCCGTATCGTCGAGACAGGCACGCATCGCGAACTCGTCGACGGCACCGGCGCCTACGCGCGCCTGCACCGGATCCAGTTCGCGAAGGCCGCCGCCTGATGCCGGGCGGCAGTCCGCTGACGATCGCGCATACCGAGGCGTCGCTCGGCTGGGGCGGCCAGGAAATACGCGTGCTGACCGAGGCGGCCGGTTTCATCGCGCGCGGCCACCGCGTGTTCGTCTGCGCGCCGCCCGAATCGCGGATCGCCGCGGAGGCGCCACGCTTCGGCGTGCCGCTCGCCGCTTTGCCGATCGGGCGCAAGGGCGCGCGCGGCATCGTCGCGATGGTCGGCGCGCTGCGCGCGCAACCCGTGGACATCGTCAACACGCACAGCTCGACGGACAGCTGGCTCACCGCGCTCGCGCTGCGCTGGCTGCGCGCGCGCGGCCGGGCGGTCCCCGCGCTGGTCCGCACGCGCCACGTATCGGTGCCGGTCGCCAGCACGCGCGCGACACGCTGGCTCTACCGCAAGGCAACGGCGCGCATCGTCACGACCGGCGACGCGCTGCGCGCGACGCTCGTCCACGAACTCGACCTCGATCCAGCGCGCGTCGTGTCGGTGCCCACGGGCATCGACCCCGCGCGCTTCGCGCGTCGCGACAAGGCCGGCGCGCGCGCGGAGCTCGGTCTCGCGCCAGATGTGCCACTGGTTGGCATCGTCGCCACGCTGCGCAGTTGGAAGGGTCACCGCTTCCTGGTCGACGCATTGCCGCGGCTTGCGCGGCGTGACGCACAGCTCGTGATTGTCGGCGACGGCCCGCAGCGCGACGCGTTGCGCGGGCAGGTCGCGGCGCTGGGCCTGCGCGAACGCGTCGTGTTCGCCGGCCAGCAGGACGACGTGGCGCCGTGGCTCGCCGCGCTCGACGTCTTCGCATTGCCGTCATACGCCAACGAAGGCGTGCCGCAGGCGCTGCTGCAGGCGATGTTCGCAGGCGTGCCGTGCGTGACGACGGACGCCGGCGCGATTCCCGAGATCGCGCGCGACGGCGATACGGCGATCGTCGTGGCGCGCGAGGACGCGGCGGCGCTCGCGTACGGCATCGACGCCGCGCTCGCCGACCCCGCCGCCGCCGCCGCGCGCGTAGCGCGGGCCCGTGCGCTGGTGGAACGGCGCTACACGCAGGACGCGATGCTGGACCGGATGGAGGCCGTGTTCCATGCCGCCGCCGGGCACGGCGAGGCCCGATCGTGAGCCGCGTGCGGCCGATCGTCGCGTTCGTCGCCGACCGCAAGGACTGCGCGCGCTGGCCGGATATCGACGCGCTGACGCCGGCCGACGTCGACCGCCAGCAGCAACGCTTCCGCAGCGGCATCGACGTCTGGATCGCGCAGAGCTACGTACTGCTGCGCGACGCGCTGGCGGCGCGAGGCTACACGGTGCGCTTCGGCCACCGTTACCCGTGGCACGGCATCGGCGTCGCGCACTGGGACGACCTCAACGCGCTGTTCAACGGCGCGCATCGCGCGCACGTGATTGGCGTGCGCGCCGACCGCTCGCGGCTCGACAGCTGCGAGCGCGTGGTCGTGCAGAACGACGTTGGACCCGTTGCCCCGTGCGAACGCTACGTCCCGCTGTGGCCGCAGCCGGGCCTGCAGGCGCGGGACGCGGCGCGCGGCACGCGCGTCGCGACGGTTGGCTATTTCGGCCGCATGGGTCGCGTGCCCGCGTGGATGCGCGGCGGCGAGCTGGCCGCGCGCCTCGCCGCGCTAGGCGTCGCGCTCAAGCTGTCCGACGATGCGTGGAACGATTACCGCGACGTCGACGTCGTGCTGGCCGTGCGCACCGAAGGCGCCGCGATGCTGCGCCAGAAGCCGGCCTCCAAGCTGTATAACGCCTGGCTGGCGGGCGTGCCGGCGCTGTTGTCGCCGGAGCCCGCGTTCGCGCGGCTGCGCGCAAGCGAGCTCGACTACGTCGAGGTGCGCAATGCCGATGACGTCGTGGCCGCCGTCCAGCAGCTGCAGCGTGATCCCGCGACGTACGCGGCGATGGTCGCGCGCGGCCGCGAGCGCGGCGCGGCGTTCACGCGCGACGCCATCGCCGCGCGCTGGCTCGCCGTCATCGACGAGGTCCGCGCGGCTGGCGCCGCGCTGCCGTCGCTCGTCGGCTTCGTGCGCGCGGTGAACGCGCAGCGGCGCGAAGCGCGGCGCTTCCGCGCGCAGCATGCGGCCGAGCAGGCCGCGATGCCGCTGTGAGATGGCCACGACGCCGACAGCGATGAGCGCCACAACCGCGCTTCCGGCCGTCGCGCCGCCGCGCGCGTTCGCGCGCGGCCGCTTCGGCGGCCGTGTGCACGTCGTCGCCCGCGCGCTTGCGGCACGCATCGCG